>DFQD01000199.1 GCA_002377605.1 Gammaproteobacteria bacterium UBA3498
GATAAATTTTATCTATACCGCCAGGTTATGGGCTCCCACTATCAAATAGGAATAGTAGCAGTAGCTTCTATTGATGCGTATGAACAGAATTTGATTAAGAAGCATGAGTTCACGCGCCCAGATAAAGAAGACGATCGTGTTCATCATATGGAAGCGCTGGGCGCACAAGTTGGGCCTGTGTTTCTCACGTATAAAGCAGAGGCAGAAATAAACAAATTAGCTGAACAAATAGTAGCTACTACGCCTGAATGCGATTTCGAGGCAGATGATAAAACGAGACATACTTTCTGGGTGGTAGAAGATGAGACTCTAACTGCTAAAATTGAGTCAGCGTTTGAAAATGTTGAGTGCCTCTATGTTGCTGATGGTCATCATCGATCTGCGGCAGCCAGAAGAGTTAGGAAATTGTATCAAGAGAGAAATAACAATCATGACGGTACAGAATCCTACAATTATTTCCTCGTTGTTTTATTTCCACACGATCAGATGCAAATACTAGATTACAACCGCATTCTGAAGGATCTTAATGGGTTAGGTGCGGATGAATTTATTTCTAGATTGCAAGAGAAATTTGATGTTATTAAAGTTGTTGAGCATCAGGACGCAAAACCGAAGAGGGAAAGAGAGTTTGCAATCTATTGTGCTAATTCCTGGTATAAATTAATTGCTAAGGATGCTTTGGTAAATTCAATCGACTCCAATGATCCTATTAAAAGTCTAGACGTCACAATTATGCAGGAAAACATTTTATCTCCGCTGTTGAACATTAATGACCAGCGCACTGATAAACGGATCGATTTTGTTGGTGGTATTCGTGGCTTATTGGAATTGGAAAAGCGTGTCAACAGTGGAGAATGGGAAGCGGCTATTGCCTTATATGCCACATCAATTAAAAATTTGATGGCCATTGCAGATGCGAATGAAGTAATGCCACCTAAAACCACTTGGTTTGAACCGAAACTAAAGAGTGGTCTAGTTGTGCATATGCTGGACTAATTTAGTATTACACCCTTTCCATAATTTCAGAGCATACAAACCGCTAAAATGCGCGATACTAATTAGTGTGCGTTTTAAGGTTTTACGCCACATCCTTCGAATTTTTCAAGCTTAAAAAGCCACTTTCCCTTAGATATGCAAGGGAAGTGGCCTTTAGATATTGGATTTCTTAAGAAATCTAACACTAGCTCTTATGCTGCCTCTTGTTTTTTGACGTCAATCAGCTTGTTGTCGCCAATTGTGATAGGAATGGACTTTGGTTTCATCGCTTCCGGTACTTCTCTAATCAGGTCGATATGAAGTAAACCATTCGCTATCCGTGCTGATGTGGCCTCCACGTAATCTGCTAGTTGAAAACGGCGTTTAAAATTTCGGGCAGCAATACCTCGATGAAGATAATTTGCCTCCATTTCATTGCCTAATTTTTTACCTTCTACAGTAAGCGTTTGTTTTTCGCTAACGATTTCTAACTCTTCTTCAACAAAACCTGCTACTGCCATAGTAATTCGGTACTGATCCTTATCAATTAGCTCGATATTGTAAGGAGGGTAGCTAGAAGAGTTGGATTCCGCTCTAGAGACCGAATCCAGTAAAGATGACAGGTGATCGAATCCAACAGTGGATCTATATAAGGGTGAAAAATCAAAATTTCTCATATTCATATCCTCGCTAAGCCCCAAATTCTAGGACGATTAAGCAATATGGTTAATAAAGTGCCTATCTAATGATCAGGCTTTTTAACCGGCCTCAGAGAGCGCCAGCTACAATTAAATAAATGGGGGCTGGTGCCATGTAATCAAGGATGCCTTATTTAGAAACCTCTTGAAGTTCCGAGACTTTGTTAAACATTCGAGCGATTGATTCTGAGTATCTTGGAGTGGGGCGCTTTGACAGCTTAATTTTGAGTAGATTCAAGATTTAAAAGGGAATTGACCCAAAGAATGTCGAATCAGACATGCCCAAATCTAAATCACCATTAGATCCATGAATTCATTAACGGGCGTGGTCTCTAACTTCTTCTGATCTTTGAGAAGCCCATAGATTTTATCACAGCGGGCCGCTGGGAAGCGTGTAGCGAGGTTTGCCAGGAATTTGGCCTCTAGCAAGGGAATTCCTTCTTCGCGACGTCTGCGATGGCCGACGGGGTAGTTGATTTCGATTTTTTCTGTGGAATTTCCGTCTTTGAAGTACACCTGCAAAGCATTCGCAATGCTGCGTTTCTCAGGCTCTAGATATTCCTTGGTGTAGTTCGGGTCCTCATGAACTTGCATCTTTTCGCGCAGTTCATCAATGATCGGGTGAGCTTGATGGAAACCGTTTTCATAGTGTTCGGCTATCAAATTTCCGAAGGCGAGTGGAACTGCCGTCATATACTGCAAACAATGGTCTCGATCAGCGGGATTGTTGAGTGGGCCAACTTTGCTGATTATTCGGATTGCGGATTCATGAGTATGGATTACGATCTTTTCGATATCGTTTAGGCGGTCTTTTACTTGAGGGTGGAGCTTTACAGCGGCTTCTGCAGCAGTTTGGGAATGGAACTCTGCAGGAAAGGAGATTTTAAACAAGATATTCTCCATGACATAGCTTCCATAACTCATTGGAAATGAAAAAGAATTACCATTAAAAGACACGTCGTAGAAGCCCCAGTTAGGAGCGGTTAATGCACTGGGATAGCCAATTTCTCCCCGTAGTGTCAGATCTGCTAGCCGAACGGCTCTGGAGGTTGCATCTCCTGCCGCCCAGGACTTGCGAGGACCGGCGTTTGGCGCGTGGCGATAAGTGCGCAAACTGGAGCCATCTAGCCATGCTTGGGAGAGAGCATCAACGATCTGTTCCTTGCTGCCGCCTAACATGTGGGTAGCTACGGCGGTGGAAGCCACTCGTACCAATAAAACATGGCACAAGCCTACCCGATTAAAGCTATTTTCCAGCGCCAGTACGCCCTGTATCTCATGGGCCTTGATCATCGCCGACAGGACATCATGCATTAGCAAGGGGTTTTTCCCCTCGCTGGTCCGGACCTGCGACAGGTAATCAGCGACTGCAAGGATTGAACCCAAGTTATCGCTTGGGTGTCCCCATTCTGCCGCCAGCCAAGTATCGTTGTAATCGAGCCAGCGCACTATACAACCGATATCCCAGGCAGCCTTTACCGGATCCAGGCGATATTGAGTGCCTGGCACTCGAGCACCATGTGGAACCACGGTTCCTTCCACCAGAGGACCCAGCAGCTTCGTGCATTCCGGAAAGCGCAGAGCGAGAAATCCGCAACCTAGGGTATCCATCAGGCAGTTGCGCGCGGTGTCATAGGCATCTGTTGAATCGATTTCGTAGTCACTGACATATTCTGCAATATCGATTAGGACCTGATCTGGGTGTGGGCGGGTGTTTAGATCAACATTTTGGGGCACTTAATTAACCTTTAAATACTTAGTGTTAATAGAAAATAGTTATATAAATAGTTATCTGAAGCCAACTAACGTTCAGCGATATCAATCCATTCAGTAGCTTTGGGGCCATTATATTCAGCACTTGGTCGAATAATGCGGTTGTTAGCGCGTTGCTCTTTCACGTGTGCAGCCCAACCGGTAATCCTGGAGATGACGAAAATCGGTGTGAACAGTTTGGTCGGGATACCCATGAAGTGATAGGCGCACGCATGGAAGAAATCTGCATTGGGGAATAGCTTCTTTTCTCTCCTCATCACTTCTTCACAGCGCACTGATACTGGGTAAAGCACAGTATCACCAACCTCAGCCGCTAGTTTCTCTGCCCAAACTTTGATTATTACGTTGCGGGGGTCAGATTCCCGATAGATAGCATGCCCGAAGCCCATGATCTTCTCTTTGCGCTCCAACATGCCCAGTAGCCCTTCCTCGGCTTCGTCAGCAGATTGCCATCGTTCGATCATTTCCATTGCCGCTTCATTAGCACCACCATGCAAAGGACCTCGCAGACTGCCAATGGCACCGGTGATGCAGCTATACATGTCAGAAAGGGTCGAAGCAGAGACCCTCGCCGTGAAAGTTGAAGCATTAAATTCATGCTCAGCGTAAAGGATCAGGGAAGCATTCATAACCTCGGTGAAAAGATCGTTAGGAGCTTTTCCTAGGAGCATATGCAGAAAATGAGAGCCTATTGAATTATCATCCAGAGCTGTATCGATGCGTTTATCCTCATGCGCGTAGCAATACCAATAACAGATCATAGAAGGCATGGTTGCAAGAAGGCGGTCGATAACCTCGTCCTGCTGCTCAAACGAGCTCTCTGGTTCCAAATTCCCAAGCATAGAGCAACCTGTCCGCATGACATCCATTGGATGGGCTGAAGCTGGAATTTGCTCTAAAACATCTTTCAAAGCTTGAGGAAGATTTCGTAAGCTTATGATATTGCTTACATAACTATCTAATTCTTCTTGGGTTGGCAATCTTCCACGGAGCAACAAATAGGCTACTTCTTCAAATTTGGCATTCTCAGCTAATACAGATATATCAAGCCCTCTATAGGTGAGGCCAGTTCCGCTTTTGCCCACTGTACAAAGGCTAGTTTCTCCAGCTACCTGCCCCCGCAAGCCAGCCCCAGCCAGCTTCTTATCCACCATTCTACAAATCTCCTAGTTTTGAGCTTTCCACTATAAGAATGAGCTAATCTCCATAACTACTTGTAATAATTATTTTTCTTTAGCAAATAAGATGTCTAATTTTTCTTCATACGCATGGTAGCCTAACACTTCATAAAGCTCTGCCCGGGTCTGCATTTTATCCACAACTGCCGTCTGATCCCCATTTATGGCAATGGTCCGGTAAACCTCGAGTGCAGCCTTGCTCATTGCTCTGAATGCACTTAGAGGATAGAGCACCATCGCAACCCCAGCTTCACCAAGATCTTTTGCATTAAGCAGGGGGGTTTTACCGAATTCGGTGATATTAGCTAGGATAGGAACATCTAGAGCCTCTGCAAACTGACGATATTGCTCTAGTTCCAGAATAGCCTCAGGAAATATGGCATCTGCGCCCGCTTCCGCACAGGCGATGGCCCTTTCTAATGTAGCTTCCATGCCTTCTATTGAGAGAGCATCTGTTCTGGCCATGATGACGAAATCATCATCAAACTTAGCGTCCGAAGCAGCTTTAATGCGGTCTACCATCTCTTGCTGGCTAACAATGGCTTTATTAGGTCTGTGACCACAACGCTTCTGTGCTACCTGATCCTCAATATGCACTGCTGCCGCTCCAGCTTTTTCCATAGCTTTTATAGTTCGGGAAATATTGAAAGCTCCTCCCCAGCCTGTATCGATATCCACAAGAAGAGGCAGGTCAGTGGCGTTACAAATACGCTCAACGTCAGTGGTGACATCATTCAGGCTGGTAATACCTAGATCCGGCATGCCGTAAGAGGCATTGGCAACACCCCCACCAGAAAGATAAATCGCATCATGACCTGCATCTGCGGCCAACATAGCGCAATAGGCATTTATGGCCCCGACGATCTGCAGTGGCTTGTGTTTTTCCAGCTCTTTTCGGAACAGAGTACCGGGGGATTGCTTAGTCATAATATTTCCTGCAAAAGTTTTCTAAATCTCTGATTTACCATAATTAATAAAATTTGAATTCGATCACACTTGAGAACTACAGCGACTCCGAGCTCGTCTATGGGTCTTATTTGTCGCGCCACCTCTCTTTAGCCCTTACACTTCATATTAAATATGAGAAATCCGATCTAAAATTCTCTGTTTCTTGTATCACCAGTTTCGTTTACCAATACAAATTATTGCTTTAATTGAATCAAAAAATTCGAATTAGTTCTCATTTTCTCTTTGTATTCACAAAGGTTTCAAAGTGAGTAAATTATGAGTTTAGTCTGTTCTCTCGCTAGCCTGAATTTCCTGCATTCGGGTTAGTAACGCCTTTCTTGCGTTAGCAATGTGTCGACCCATAAGTAACTCCGCAAGTTCGCCATCGGACTGCTCGATGGAATCAACAATTTGATGGTGTTCCTTGAAAGCTTGAATGGGGCGGCTTGGTTCGCTGGCAGTCTGTATTCTGTACATACGCAGAAGGTGATAGAGCTCGCCACAGAGCATGTCAAAGAGCCTCTGATTTCCGCTGCATTGGACTATCTGGTAGTGGAAATCCAGGTCTCCCTCTCGTTGGTAATAGCGCAAGCCATTCTCTGACTGAATCTGCTCTTCGTGGTGGGTCAGCAATTCACGTAGTTTGGCGCAGTCTTGAGATGATGCATTAGCTGCAGCAAGCCGGCAGGCCAGCCCTTCAAGAGACTCTCTAATTTCATAAATTTCGATGATTTGAGAGATATTCAGGTAAACGATATTAGCTCCGATATTGGGCTTTATCTCTACCAGCTTACAGCC
>DFQD01000084.1 GCA_002377605.1 Gammaproteobacteria bacterium UBA3498
GTTCAACTCAACTTAGTCTAGGAGGGATGCAAGTGCCATTTGTCACCCGGAACTTCTGCGGTAATAGAAATTGCGTCTGGTTTAGTTCGCGCCAAATGGATGAAATACAAAATCGATAAAATTCCTAGGCTCAGGCCGACTACAACACCCGCATCTAAAAGCCCACGCCAAGGCTGGGGCATTAATCGTATCAGAATAACGAAACAAACAATCATTAGAGTTAATCCAATTGATAATAATTGTCGTTTCCTTGTGGCGTAAATAAATCCCATACAAAAAATAGGTGCCAGTAAGACGTGGATTGGTTTTGGGTTTTCTCGTAGATAAATAGCGCGCACCACAACTCTCGGTGCGAAGCCTAGATGAAACCCTTTGTAACCTTCAGCATAAGCCATATAAAAAATACTAAAGATTAGACAAGCCCAATGAAAATTACTCATTGGAAAATCTACCAGAGCCAAGGCCATGGGTGTTAACCGATAAATTGCAAAAAACAAAATTATAAGAACGCCACCGATACCCCAGGTAAAGCCTATCGTCCTCACTTTTTCTCAACACCTTAATTAAAAGTCGGTATTATAAACTGATTGCGGATATTCGGAAAAACTTGTTTAAGAACGAAAGCTTACGGTTGATAGAATCGCTTATCCCCCTAAAGTGAGATATGATTTTATCTCTGATATGAACTAGGCAGCGCTGATAGTTAACAGGATAAAGGAATGGGTGTAAAAGTGGGCGTGGTAATGGATCCGATTGAATCTATTATCGTGAAAAAAGATACAACATTAGCGATGCTGCTCGCCGCACAAAAACGGGGATGGGCGATTCACTATATGTTGCATTTCGATCTCTATATGGATCAGGGCTCGCCCAGGGCCCAGATGCGAACACTTTCGGTCATGGATGATGAACAGAACTGGTTTAAATTGGGTAATCATTCTGATCAAGCGCTTGGCGAACTTGATGTCATTCTAATGCGCAAAGACCCTCCCTTTAATCTAGACTACATTTATTCAACATACATACTTGAACAAGCGCAAAGAGAAGGCACGCTTATCGTAAACGACCCTAAAAGCTTGAGAGATTGTAATGAGAAACTCTTTGCCACGCAGTTCCCTCAGTGCTGCCCTCCTGTGCTGGCAGCTTCTTCTGAAAACAAATTAAAGGCCTTTCACGAAGAACACGAAGATGTAATATATAAACCGTTGGATGGAATGGGCGGTTCTTCGATATTCAGAGCAAAGAAAGACGACCCCAATTTAAGTGTCATTATCGAGACATTAACAGACGGTGGGAGTCGGCAAATTATGGCGCAGAAATATATTCCCGAGATTAAAGAAGGCGACAAGCGCATATTGTTGATTGACGGAAAACCAGTTGAGTATTGCTTAGCGCGTATACCTGCAATGGGTGAAAGCAGAGGTAATCTCGCCGCGGGAGGAAGTGGAATTACGCAGAAACTTACAGACAGAGATCGCTGGATTTGTAACGAAGTTAGCCCTACTTTAAAAGAAAAAGGATTACTATTTGTTGGGTTGGATGTTATTGGTGACTATCTAACTGAAATAAACGTTACTAGCCCTACCTGTTTAAGAGAAATAGACAGAGCCCAAAATTTAGATATAGCGGCCGACTTAATGGATAGTATCCAGCAAAAACTTAAAGCTGCATAGCTATACTTGCTCATGTACTTATCTTAGAGCAGTACTATAAAGAACTATGGCCACAACCGATGACGAACTGTCGAAAGAGCGATTCGGTTTTACCGTCTTTTTCTCCGCCTGTGCCCACGCCATTATTATTCTCGGTGTTGGCTTCACTTATTTAGAAGGTTTAAATAGTAAGCCCGCGCTTGAAATCACAATGGCACAATACCGCAGCGAATTTGAACCAGAAGAAGTGGATTTTCTCGCTCAGGAAAATCAGATTGGAAGCGGAGCCCTAGAAAAGAGTGCCGCGCCAAGCACACCATTCCAATCTGACTTTAACGATGATGTTATTCAAAAAATCAATCCGTTTACTTCTTCGCCAGAAATTGTTGATGGATTCATACAACAAAATCTTCCTTTAGTAGCTTCCATTTCCAATGACAATCAAGAAAGACAACTATTGGAGGAAATTGAACCAGAGGTAGAACATCCGCTCAAGCAAGAAACTTCATCAGACGATTTGAGTCTTGCAATTGCAAGTCTGCAAGCACAATTCGATTTACAACGTCAGGCATACGCAAAACGCCCTCGTCGCTATACTATTTCTTCAGCTTCTACTAGAAAGAGTCGGGACGCACTTTATTTAAATAACTGGCGTCGCCGTATAGAAGCAGTCGGGAATATCAATTACCCAGCTGAAGCGCGACGTCAACAAATCTATGGTAGCCTGCGAATGTTAGTCGCCCTGCTTCCAGACGGCCAGGTTGATGAAATTAGAATTCTGCAGTCTTCTGATCATAGGCTACTGGATGACGCCGCCATAGAAATAGTCCATCTCGCCTCACCGTTCGATCCTTTTCCAGAGGAAATACGCGCCGAAGCTGATATACTCGAAATCATACGGACCTGGCGCTTCCACGAAGGCAACGCATTAACCAGCTTCTAGTAACCTTTACAGGCTTCTTTAATGTCTGACAGTTCACTGGACAACAGTCTGGAAAATCAATTTCTCATTGCCATGCCGCAACTGATGGATTCTTATTTCGCTAACAGCGTTACCTACCTTTGGAAACATACCGAAGAGGGTGCCCTCGGAATAGTTATTAATAGGCCGCTTCAGGCCTGTGTATTAGATATCTTCGATGAACTGGATATAGTCTGTGATATAGATGAAGGAAAATTTCATATGGAGCATGTTCTCGCTGGTGGCCCGGTAGAGCGAGACAAGGGATTTATCATTCATGATTCTGATAACAGATGGGAATCTTCAATAGAAGTCACTTCTGAAATTACTGTCTGTACATCTAAGACCATACTACAGGACATCGCCACTGGTAGTGGACCAGACAATTATCTGGTCGCTCTTGGGTGCGCAGGATGGGATGCAGGTCAATTAGAACGAGAGATTGGTGAGAATGCCTGGTTAACAGCACCGGCAAGCTCGGAATTAATCTTTTCCAAGGACTACGCCTCTAAAGTCTATGAGGCGGCTGCGACGCTGGGCGTTAATATGCAGCAAATCTCGCCGGAAGCAGGTCATTCCTAAAAATTCTTGAACCATCAATGAACATTGAAACCTTACCTATTGACTGCACATTACCAGTCGCAGCGCTTTCTTTTGATTATGGTACCCGACGAATCGGTGTTGCGTTCGGCCAGAGTGTTTCTGCCACAACGAAGGCCATTACTGTATTGAAAGCAAAAGATGGTATCCCTGACTGGGAAGAAGTGGGAAAACTTTTGCAAGAATGGAAACCAGATTGTTGTGTGGTAGGCCTTCCCTACAATCTTGATGGCAGCGAAAACGAATTACTGTCTCGAGCCATTAAATTTGCCAACCGTATAAACGGCCGCTTCAATATAAAGTGTTATGGCATGGACGAACGACTTTCATCTAAAGCCGCAATAGAACAAGTCATGGAAGATGAGCATGCTAGTAAAAAGAAAATTACAATCGACGATATCGCAGCTCAGATCATTCTTGAAAACTGGTTCAATGAATTCAATTCTCGAGTCTAAGAGTTTTGCGCCACAGCACTTTGTTCACGCAAATCTAATAATAACTAGTATTTTTAGACTATCGGTTCTGCTTCGTTTAACGCTAAATCCTAATAGCTTGGTAATATACACCTGACTAACAAATAACTATGTGAGTATCATTCTTTAACCGAAATCGATACGTGATGAAAGTTTCCTGATTTCAGCTGTCCTACTATCACTGGAAAGGAGTTACTGCGTCACATATAGTACCTACCCTTTTGCTATTACCCCAAACTAGGGAACTGCGAAGGCCCAATAACGTGACCTACATAACTGAAAACATATGCACTACAGTCCAGCGTATACGGGAGCTAGAGGCTAAATATAATCGCCCTGCTGAGAGTGTCCGGGTATTGGCCGTAAGCAAGCGCCATTCCGTAGCAAAAATCAGGGAAGCAGCCACCGCCGGATTAAAAGAATTTGGGGAAAATTTCTTGCAGGAAGCAGAGAAAAAAATCACTGAATTGGCAGATCATCCTCTGACTTGGCATTTCATTGGCCCGATTCAGTCAAATAAAACTCGCGGCATTGCAGAACATTTCGACTGGGTACAAAGTGTGGACAGAGACAAAATAGCAACTCGACTGAGTGAGCAGCGTTCCAGGGAAAAGCCACCATTGAATATCTGCGTGCAGGTAAATCTATCAGCGGAACAATCAAAATCTGGTACGAGTTTGGCTGAGGCGGAATCTTTGTGTGCACTGGTTGCGGATCTGCCTCAACTAGAGTTGAGAGGACTCATGGCTATTCCAGCATTCGAAAAGGATTTCGAAAAGCAGAGGCAATATTTGAATGAACTATCTGCTGAATTCGCACGATTACAAGAGATATTTCCAACTATGGATACCCTCTCTATGGGAATGAGCAATGACTATGAAGCTGCCATTGCTGAACAATCCTCTATGGTAAGACTGGGCACAGTGATTTTTGGGCCAAGAGTCTAATTGCGCGAATCCCGCTTGAATGAGATAGAATAGCTCCTTCATCGACAATCGTTGATTTCATTAGAGACTGACTGGAGACGAATTGAAAACCACCACAATAGGCTTTATTGGTGCAGGCAATATGGCGAATAGTCTCATTCGTGGTTTACTTGCGAAAGGTTTTCAGCCTTCATCTATTCTTGCCTCTGATATCGATAGCGAAAAACTTGAATTGCTCAGTTCTGAATGCGGCATTCGGCTATCTGATAACCAAAGCATTGCAAGAGAAGCGAATGTTGTTGTTCTCGCTGTCAAACCGCAAGTAATGGAAGAAGTTTGTACAAATATAAAGCTGCAGGCTGATAAAAGCTTAGTAGTTTCTGTTGCCGCCGGTACTACCGTCGCCTTATTAGAAAAATGGCTAGGTAATAACACCGCTATTGTTCGTTGCATGCCCAACACACCTGCTATCGTAGGTAAAGGAGCAACTGGATTGTTCGCCAATGAATTTGTAAGCCGAGAACAGAAAGATTTAGCTAAAGCGTTAACGGATGGGGTTGGTATTAGTGTTTGGGTCGAGAATGAGATCGACATAGATACTGTAACTGCAGTTTCAGGTAGTGGCCCTGCTTATTACTTTCTGTTTATGGAAGCCATGCAGGAAACTGCGGCCGAATTAGGATTATCCGGTGACGTTGCGCAACGACTAATCTATCAGACAGCTTTGGGCGCAGCAGCTTTGGCTATGCAAAGTACTGATTCAACCGCTGAGTTAAGAAGGAAGGTAACCTCGCCAAACGGCACTACAGAGGCAGCAATAAAAAGTTTTGAGGCAAATCAATTAAAAGAATTAGTAAGAAAAGCATTAACAGCAGCTAGAGATCGTTCGATAGAATTAGCTAAGGAATCGAATAATTAGTGAGTTAACACGATGGAATTTTTAGGTAGTTCAGGAGCGCTTATATTTAACGCCTTATTAGGAATTTATCTCCTGGCTGTTATTCTGCGATTTCTGCTGCAAGTGGCACAGGCAGATTTTTACAATCCTATTTCCCAGTCAGTGGTAAAAATAACTGATCCCGCTGTGCGTGTATTTCGCACTTTTATTCCCGGCTATCGCGGAATTGACTTTTCTAGTTTGATGTTAGCGTTGCTAGTTCAAGCGGTAGCAATTTCAGGATTAATAATTCTCTATGGTGGCAGTATTCCATCCGTAGGGTTTGTGATTACTTGGGCATTTGTTGGTGTCATACATTTCATCATCATGATTTACTATTACGCCATCATTGCTTCCATCATTATGTCTTTTGTCATGATGTTTTCCGGTAACATGAATCCACATCCTTTTCTAAGATTAATTTGGCAGTTGACTGAACCGGTGATGTCGCCGGTGAGAAAAGTTATACCGCCGATGGGTGGATTAGATTTCTCACCTATTTTTATATTCATTGGCATTGGGCTGGTCAGGAATATTATTTATCAGTCATTTGGTGTGAATGAACAAATTGCACTAGTCGTTATCGGCCTTTGATATGCTCTAGCGCAAAGACAGTGGCGCCTTATTCTTAAATTCTGGAAACTAGAAACATACCCTACATGGCAGCTGATTTACCTGAAGATTCAGTTGGGATTGTTGAACCTCAACAAATCCATATCGATGAGCCACTGACATTGCGCAGTGGAAAGGTTTTGCTTGCCTGCGATATCGTCTACGAGACATACGGCGAGCTTAATTCAGACAAAACTAATGCAGTACTTGTTTGTCATGCCCTAAGTGGAGACCATCATGCCGCGGGTTACCACGCCGGCGATAAAAAGAAGCCTGGATGGTGGGAAACCTGCATAGGTCCGGGCAAAGCAATCGACACAAACCTATTCTTTGTAGTTAGCATGAATAACCTTGGTGGCTGTGGTGGAACAACGGGACCCGCTTCAATCAATCCCGAAACCGGGAAATACTGGGGCCCTGACTTCCCTGTAGTAACTGTAAGAGATTGGGTTAAGAGCCAGGCCATGCTCATGGACCGCCTTGGCATTGCTAAATGGGCAGCTGTTGTAGGCGGCAGTCTCGGTGGCATGCAGGTACTACGCTGGGCTATCAGCTACCCTGATCGATTAGCTAACGCGATTTGCATCGCTGCTGCACCGAAACTATCCGCACAAAATATCGCCTTTAATGAAGTGGCCCGACAATCCATAACCACCGATCCGAATTTCCATGATGGTTATTATCTGGAACATGGGACCTATCCGAAACAAGGTCTCACTCTGGCCAGAATGGTGGGTCATATAACTTACTTGTCCGATAGTGCCATGCGTGCAAAGTTCGGCAAAACCGTTGCAGACTTTGAAAGTGAAGGTACAAACTTTGGCCGCGACCTAAGAACCGGAAAATTAAGTTTCGGTTTTAATGTGGACTTTCAGGTTGAAAGTTATCTGCATTATCAAGGTGAAAGGTTTTCTGCGAATTTCGATGCCAATACTTATTTACTAATGACCAAGGCATTAGATTACTTTGACCCTTCGGTCGATTTCGACGGCGACCTGAGTAAAGCGTTCACTGATGGCGATTGCAAATTTTTACTTGTGTCATTTAGTACCGATTGGCGCTTTCCTCCAGAGCGTTCCCGCGAACTAGTCAATGATTTGTTGAGAGCAGGAAGAGAGGTTACTTATGTAGAAGTAGAAGCTGGTCAAGGTCACGATGCGTTCCTGTTACCAATTCCTCGATACATTAATGCATTAAAAGGCTATCTCTATCGGGTGCATGAAGAGGAGAACTGCAATGCGCCCTGATCTAGAAATTATTCAACCATGGATAGAACCAAACAGTCGCGTATTAGATCTTGGATGCGGAGACGGGGATCTACTGCATTATTTGAAAACCACAAAGAAAGTGCGAGGAATTGGACTGGAAATAGATGAGGAACATATACAGCACTGTATCGAGACTGGCGTAAATGTTGTCGAGCAAAACCTCGATCAGGGGTTATCAAATTTTCAATCCAATAGTTTCGATACTGTTTTGTTAGCGCAAACCCTGCAGGCATTGAGTAATCCCGATCAACTAATCGACGAAATGTTAAGAATCGGCAAGAAAGGAGTTGTCACTTTTCCAAACTTTGGAAACTGGAAGAGTCGCTTATATCTTGCAACCAAGGGCCGCATGCCTGTCTCAAAATTTATGCCACATCAATGGTATGACACACCAAATATTCATTTCTGTACCGTAAAAGATTTTGATGCTCTGTG
>DFQD01000189.1:0-4520 GCA_002377605.1 Gammaproteobacteria bacterium UBA3498
CTTATTGAACCGCCTGTTACCCCGCCATCGACTAAGGAACACAATAGATGCAAACAACTGTGCATACGCATATGTTTGTAACGTCTGTCCCAGTCAATCTCTGCGGTTACTTCGGTACCGGCTCCAGGTGGATTTTCACCTTCGGCTAATTCATGGAGTATGCCGCGACCGTATCTATCTTGGTAGGTGCCGATAACTTGTACTGAACTTCCATCGGCGGCAATGATAGTTCCAGTATCACCAGGTTGCCCTCCGCCTTCTGCATAAAATACCGTGCGATCGAGTATGACACCGCGGCCATCTACTTCCAGCACATTTGCAGTGCAGGATTTAGCATAAGCATCGTCGCGGAAAATTTCTTCGGTCATAACGGTTCCATTTAATGACTAATCTTCGGGAATGAGTTTTAGAATTTGTCCGGCAGCGCCATGTTCTATTAATAAAAAGATTGTGCCATCGAAGCCCTGTTCAATGTCACGAATTCGTCCAAGCCCTTCAGCTAACGTTTCTCTCTCGACGAATCGATTGTTCTCGATATCTACTCTAAACAAGGTGCGTAATTTTAATGAACCGACAATAAAGTCGCCATTCCAATCTGGAAACTGATCACTGTCCGAAATGATAAAACTTGAAACAGCAGGTGAAGGAGTTAGATCCACTACCGGCTGTTGAATGTCTACTAGTTCAAAAGGAATACCTAGGTCACGACCGTTCACTCGCGTACCATCGTAGTGCAGGCCTAAAGAATAAAGAGGCCAACCATAGTTCTCTCCCGGTAGTAATCGGTTTATTTCATCGCCACCACGGGGCCCATGTTCACTACCCCAAAGTTCTCCGTTAAGAACGTCGTATTCCAATCCCTGCGGACTGCGATGCCCATAGGTATATATACTTTCGTACACGCCTTCGCGGCCATAGTAAGGATTATCTTGAGGAATACTTCCATCGTCATTTACCCGATGAATTTTTCCACAAGGTGTGGCGAGGTCTTGAATGCCGCCACCTTCGCCGCCGCACTTTAATCCCAGACTGAAAAACACATGCCCACGGTTATCAAAAGCAACCCGGCCACCTGCACCAACATCGCCGGCAAAGAAATAGTCTTCAATTGGTGCTTGCCAAATTATTTCTTGATCGACCCATCTCTCATCTTCGAGTCGACCTCTAACTAATCGATTCATTGAGACTGCTCGTTCTTGTTCCCTACTTATTTGATTGCAACCTTCACAACGATCACTGTGGTACAAATAAATCCAACCGTTCTCTTCGTAATTAGGATGCAGATCGATATCGAATAACCAACCCATACCTCGTTCAATGTCGATACGAGATTCCAATCGATAAACATCATCGTAAGCAGCTGGTGTTCCTTCAACTAACTCCGATTTTTTCCCATCGGCCCCTATTATGCGCACACCGTGAGTTTTTTCCGTAACTAGAATTCTACCATCTGGTAGCGGCGCGATAGAAAATGGCAGCGGTTCTAAATCTGCGACTACAGTTTCTAAACGAAAGTCGTGATGTTCCGTATTAAAAACATGAGTAGGAATTTCCAGCGGCGCATCGTAATTCGAAGTGGCATAACCAACATTATTGCGGGTTTCTAATATATACATAGCCAGTCCAACAATTTCCACTGGCGCGAAAATATCTCTCCAAGAAGGCATGCCTGCAGTTTCATAACCGTTAGTAATACTGGCAATAATTTCGTCCATGGACCCTCCATGAACTAATTCATCTCTTAGAGGTGTTCCTTGCGCGGCACCTTCAAGATTTTCACCATGGCAAACCGCGCAATTGTCGCGATACATTAAGCGGGATTCTGTAATGCCGGAATAGGCTTCGGCCTCTTCTAAAGGCTGCAATTCGTTTTGGGCAATACTGTTGCTCGCAGCGAGTAGAGCTGCAATAGATAGGAAGGAGCGAATTTTAAATATGATTATTTTCATTATTGTTGTGAAAACTAATTTCGGGTATTTCAAATAGTTTCAGTAGCAAAAACTAGTCTAACCATATGCGCATCACAGACGCTTTGCAATTCCTCCTACCATCTACAATGCGCGCGGTGTTCGGAGTATACTGCCGATCCATTTGTTGGCTTTATGCCTGCAATTCCACAAAAAATAGACCAAATAACGAACGCGAGGTGAGGTCCATGCGCAAATTAATTGCACTATTTAGCGCAGCAAGCGTAATAACTGTCATAATTTCAACAGCTTACGCTCAAGACGATGAAGCTCTGGCCATTTTGATTCCAGGTGGTGGTACCTATAGTCGTCCAATTGCTACAAATTCAGCCGATGCCCAAGCCTTTTTTGATCAGGGCATTCGTATGGCTTGGAGTTTCTATTTTCCAGAATCCATAGCCTCCTATCAGGAAGCGGCTCGATTGGATCCTGACAGCCCAATGCCGCATTGGGGTATTGCGCATGCTGCTGGTCCAAACCCAAACAGCAGATATGCTGGTATGCCAGATGACCCTCAAGGTGCAGGATTAGCTGCAATTCGTCGAGCCATGGAGTTATCAAATAATGGAACACAACGAGAGCGCGATCTTATTAATGCGACTTTTGTTCTGTATAACCAAGACGCTATTCCAGACAGAGTCGAAAGAGACTTTGCCTTCCTAGATGCAATGCGTGAACTCCATAACATGTACCCTGACGATGCAGACATCGCGACAATTTTCGGTGAAGCCTACATGAATACTACGCGCTGGGATTACTGGGAAGCTGACGGCTCTCCTAAGCCAGGTACGATTGAAGGCAAAGGTGCACTAGAAGCCGCCATGGCAATCGAACATGATCATCCTGGTGCGAACCATTTATACATCCATTTAATGGAAGGTTCCGACCAACCTGAATTAGCAATGCCATCGGCACAGAAACTGGAAGGAACTGTTCCTATTTCTGGCCACATGGTACACATGCCTGGTCACATTTATCTTCGAGTTGGTGAATACGAGAAAGCAATTATTACAAATGAACGTTCACAAATCGTAGACGATCAGTTTGCAGAAATTTGGGGCGATAATAACTTCCCGATGATCGGCACCTATCCCCTTTCACACAAAATCCATAAGCCTCATGCATTGGACTTTGTGCGCTATGCCAATATGTTACAGGGAAACTATGCTGCGTCGTCAGAAGCGGCTGCAAGGAATGCGGGAAGACAAATCCCGGGACAGGGAGGCGACAAGACAATTGCTCACGAATGGGTAATGGATAAAGTATTTGGTCGCTGGGATAAAATTCATGCCGAAAACCAGGCCAATAAAGAGAAGGCAGAAAGTCCTTATTTGATTGGCATGTGGGCATACGTTATGGGTAGCGCCCATGTTGCTATGGGCCACATTGGTCCTGCAGAAACTGAGCTCTCGATTCTGCGTGAGCAGATCACAGCGGACGGTATAAACGATTCAGGAGTTGGTCCTACCCCTGCGGACCATGTCTTAAGTCTCGCCATGCATGCATTACTTGGTGAAATCGAGGAAGCGAAAGGTAATCTCGATGGTGCCATTCTTCATTACGGTCATGCTATTGAATACCAAGACAACCTGAATTACACCGAACCTCCGGATTGGTCCCAATCAATGCGTCTCTATCTGGGAGCAGCACTTCTTGACGCAAATCGTCCTGAAGAAGCGGAAGAAGTATACCGCAAAGACCTGGAATGGAATCAGCGTAACGGCTGGACAACTTTCGGCCTTAGCCAGGCTTTAGAAGCCCAAGGTAAAGAACAGGAAGCGATTCTTGTTAACCGACAGTTCGAAGGACTCTGGCGTAACGCCGATGTTGAATTAGAGCGATCACGACTTTAAGTCAAAGCGACAAGCACTTTAAGAAATGCAGAGCTTAGCTCTGCATTTCTGTCTCTGGAGATAGTAAATATAATAAAAGGAGGAATTCATGAAAATCCCAATGAAACTAATAACAGCAATTTGCCTTTACTTCCTCAACACTGTTGTTTTCGCTCAATCAGTTAGTGAACCCACTAACGATCTTCCTAATCCCTATCAAATCGTCACCGGTCATCTAAAAATGCCCGCTGGTCGTGATTGGGGTTCTGTAAGTGCTATTGATATCGATCCTGATGGAAAATCCATATGGGTAGCCGAGCGCTGTAGTTCAGACTCTATACGTGGTGGCTATCCAGTCCGCGGCTGTGCTGAGTCAGATCTTCCAGTAATACTAAAATTTAATTCCAACGGAGATATGGTAAGAAGCTTTGGCGGGGGTATTTTTGCAGTGCCGCATGGTTTCCACGTTGATCACGATGGCAACATATGGGTAACCGATGCCCCATTTAATTTACCACCAGGTGTAGAAGGCAAAGGCCATATCGTCGTTAAGTTTTCACCATTAGGCGATCGTTTAATGACACTCGGAACTCCTGGCGTTCCCGGTAATGGTCAGAATCATTTCAATATGCCATCAGATGTCCACGTTGCACCCAATGGCGATATTTTCGTCGCCGATGGTCATGGAGGTGATAGCAACGGACGCATAGTGAAGTTTGAT
>DFQD01000189.1:4838-34695 GCA_002377605.1 Gammaproteobacteria bacterium UBA3498
TGCAAGGAAACTATATTATGGAATGGGGTCGGCCCGGTTCTGGTCCTGGGGAGTTTGACACACCTCATGGCTTAGCCATGGATTCCCAGGGAAGACTGTTCGTTGCTGATAGAACTAATAATCGAATTCAGATATTTGATCAGGAAGGTAATTTCTTAGATTCCTGGGAACAGTTCAGTCGAAATAGCGGAATTTATATAGACTCTAATGATTTACTCTATGCAGTAGATTCTGAATCAAATGATAATAATGGTCATGGTGACTGGCGCCGCGGAATTCGAGTTGGTAGTGCACGAACTGGCGAAGTTCATTTCTTTATTCCTGATCCTTTTGATGCGAATAACGGACCCTATGCAGGGAGTTCCGGTGGTGAAGGAATTGTGGCCGATAAAGACGGTATCATTTATAGCGCTGAAGTAGGGCCGCGCTCGGTCAAGCGTTACTTTAGATTCGAGTAAGTAAGTTGCTCCAACAAATTCGCAAGTGGCAGTGCGACAACATTATTCGTTGTCGTAGTGACAATGATCAAATCGATAACGCATGTTTTAATAGACTGATCTTGAGGTATTGAAACTGCCAATAATGCAAAAAATCAATTTCACGCATCGCATCGCTACGAAACGAGATGTTCATGGCATTATTAATCTAATGCAGCTTTCCATCGAAGAAAACATGAAAGAATTTCTAAGTGCCGAACAAATAGAAGCGAACAAGGAATCGATGGGAGTGGACCAGACTCTTATCGATGATGGTACTTATTTTGTTATCGAAGCGAGCGAAAAAGGTGAGGCGGTCATGGTTGGTTGTGGTGGCTGGGGCAAGCGCAGAACCTTATATGGTGGCAATCATACTCTAGGACGCGACGACTCCTTAAGTGATCCCGCCACAGAGCCCGCTCGCATACGAGCCATGTACACCCACCCGGAATGGATCCGAAAGGGTATTGGAACTCTGTTACTGGAGCTTGGTGAAAAAGCGGCTCGAGATGCAGGATTTAAAACGATCGAATTGGGGTCAACTGTTCCGGGATACCCCCTCTATTTGGCGCGTGGCTACGTTGAGGTTTCCCGTGAGACCAAAATCGCTGCCAACGGGCACGAAAATGTCATTGTTAAAATGGAAAAGACCCTATAATCGTATATAAAACGTGAGCACTATACAGGAGTCACGAAGTAAGCTGTTCGGTAGGCATTGCTGAGCTTTTCTAATTTGCACGAAGTAGACGGCCACTTCTCGGATTATAATCCTAGCTCGCAACATTCGCTTTAGAAAAAACCAAAAATCCAAAGAAGAGAGAATCATGAAATATCCGCATCCTGTCATGGCTATTCAAGCCATATTGATTTTCCTGTGTTTCACCATTTCTGTTGCTGGGGCGCAGGAACATTTCAATGCAAAGGGAAACCAGGCCAGTTCCTATACCTCTGAGCTGCAACAGCAGTTAAGAGCTGTTCTTCCTTTCGAGGACAGTCGAGATTTTGAGGAATCACAAAGAGGATTTATTGCTGAACCGGATTACCGACAAATAACGGCAGCCAATGGCAGAGTTGTGTGGGATATGCATCGTTATGATTTTCTTTTGACAGGAGAGGAATACAACAGCATTCATCCTTCGTTGCAACGACAAGCAACTCTCAACATGAATTATGGCTTGTATGAAGTAGTACCGGATTTCATTTATCAAGTACGCGGATTCGATCTGGCCAACATGACTCTGGTTAAGGGAAACTCCGGCTGGATTATTTTCGATGTATTACTTACCGAACAAACCTCAAACGCAGCACTAACACTTGCCAATAGACACCTGGGTGAGCTTCCAGTTAGAGCTGTGGTTTATTCCCATTCCCATGTAGATCACTTTGGCGGAGTAAGAGGGGTAGTGAGTGAAGAAGCGGTTTCTGCAGGTGAAATTGAAATTATTGCTCCCGTTGGCTTCATGGCAGAAGCAATTTCAGAAAACGTCTATGCCGGAAATGCTATGTCCAGACGCGCAGGATTGCAGTATGGACGGAACATTCCTTCAGGTCCTTTTGGTCAGGTTGACTCCGCAATTGGTAAAGGACTGGCAGCAGGTACTACCGGATTAATTGCACCAACTCTAGTAATTGAAGAAGACTTCGAAGAACACATCATAGATGGCGTCGCTATGGTGTTTCAAAATACCCCTGGTACTGAAGCGCCGGCGGAAATGAATACCTGGTTTCCAGAACAGAAAGTTTTTTGGGCGGCAGAGAATATTACTGCGACTGTGCACAATGTATACACCTTGCGCGGCGCCTTAGTGCGAGATGCATTAAGCTGGTCGAAACAAATCAATGAAGCGCTCTATCGCTTCGGTCGTGAAGCTGAAATCCTAGTTTCTTCACACAATTGGCCTCGTTGGGGCAACGAGCGCATTCAAGAAGTTATGCGCGCTCAACGTGATGCTTATGCGAACTTAAATAATCAGGTTTTGTTTTTAGCCAATCAAGGTGTAACTATTAAGGAAATTCACAATGAGTATGTTGTACCGCAAAGCTTGCAGCAACAATGGAACGTGCGTCAGTATCACGGCTCGGAGTTTCATAATTCCCGAGCTGTCTTGAATCGCTATCTCGGCTATTGGGATGGAAACCCTGCGACACTGGCACCACTTTCTCCAAGTGATAGTGCACCACTGTACGTAGAAATGATGGGTGGCTCTACTGAAATAATTACCAGAGCTGAAGAGTTGCACGCTTCTGGCCAGTATCGCTTAGCCATGGAGATTCTCAACAAACTCGTTTACGCCGAACCATCAAATGTTCAGGCTAAGGATTTATTAGCGAATGTATTTGAGCAACTTGGTTACCAATACGAATCTGCCAGTATGCGCAATGTATTTCTGGCTGCGGCACAAGAACTTAGAAACGGGATTCAAACTATTGCTGCTCCCAGGGGTACGAATCCAAGCATGGCTCGTGCCATGACGACTTCACAATGGTGGGACTCGGTAGCTACTCGTGTAGATAGTAGTCTGGCTGATGGTAACGATTACATCGTCAATTTCATTACACCGGATACGGATCAGACCTTTGTAATCGAAATGAGCTCTGGCACGTTAAGCAATATTGAAGGCTATCTGTCCGACGAAGCAGATGCGGTTATTACGATTAACCGCACAGATCTGGATACAGTGTTAATGGGCCAAGCGACCTTGATGGAACAATTGCAGAATGGTCTGGGATCGATTGAAGGAGACGCTTCTGTTCTCTTATCCATGGCGGCCGTGCTTACTGTCTTTAATCCGGGTTTCGAAGTATTGCCGGGGACATTGCCTCAGTAGCGCATTATTCCTAGATACTGCATAAAAGCAGCAATAAGCACATTCGCTAAGAAATTCTAATCGTGCGCGGAAACTGAGCATAGTTTTCCCAACGACTAGCTTTTTCCGGCATTTCTTCCTCCGTAAATTGCACATGCCCATTTATATCAGTGGCGCGAGAGACAAGTGTATGATCGCCAGGAGATGGGTCCCAATCCATAGTAAACAGCTTCCATGAATAACGAGTTGATCTAGGATCTAGAGTTGCCTCGCGCCAAGGCCCTCCATCAATACTTATTTCGACATTACGAAGAGGTGTTCCATCTGTTAAAACAAATCCGGTTATTTTGTGTTGTGAACCGAGTCGTGTGACACGAACGATGGCTGATTTTAGTTGAATTTTGGTAACTGAATTTTCTACCCATCTCTCTTCTCCGCCAATCATTTCTTTCTTTAAAGTTACATAATCGCGCCCCATAAAACGACCCATGTAACGTCGATCTTGGATATGAATTTGTGTCAACCACTTAACGTTTGCCACACCGTAATAACCTGGCACAACTAAGCGTAGTGGACGACCGTGACCTTGCGGTAAATCTTCGCCATTCATTTCTAGAGCAAGTATATTTTCTTCTCGCATCGCTTCCGCGACAGGTAAACTTCGGGCAAAAGATTGCTCAACCTCTGTATCTCTGTTCGGAATTGCCTCAGTTCCGCTATCTGCTCCAAAAAAAACTACTTCTGTACCTTCAGAGCTGACTCCGCTCGCATTAAGAATATTTCTAAGTCGAATTCCTCTCCAATTCGCATTGCCGACCAGACCTTGAAATCTACCAGCATTGTTTCCGCCACATTCGAAACCGGCATCAATATCGAACTGGCTCATGTTTTGCAAATCTTCTAATGTGTATTCACGCTCTTCGTCGACTAAACCGGTTACCTTAAGTCTATAGTCGTCTAAGTCTATCTCTGGTTGACCGTAATGTTGGACAACGTAAAAATCCATGTTGTCCGTATAGAAATCTGAAATCATTCTTGTGTCTAACCAATGGGGTGCCCCAGGTCGAGCAGGACCTCTGCTATAGTCTTCTGGCATATCACTGAATGGCACTAGTTCCTCCCCTTGCGCCAATGCTGGGAGAATCCAATGCGGTACACTAGCAACTGCGCTCAGAGCTAATCCGGAATTAATCGTCTTTTTTATAGCCTCTCGACGAGTTACTTTTTCATCTGTCATTGATTTTTCCTCATTTCTTGTTTTTCTTCGTGTTCATAGAAATCGTAAGGCTTCCAAAATTCAGCTCGATATTTATTTGGATCCGCCAAGATTTCAGACCGAGCCTCAGTCACTTCTTCAACTGTCAGTTTCTTAAAATCATCAGGTAAAGTATTGCTGCTGAACTGCTCCAGCATCCAGTTCAAAACATCTGTTAATTCTGCATTGGTTATTGGTGCATGTGCTGAGCCAGGCACTTGTGCAAGATAACTACGCATTTCTGGCACAACCATCATAGACCCAAGCTCATTGCGTAAATTGGGGACATTTGGTGGGTTACCTTCACCATGGGGAAGATGGCACCCACTGCAATAGAGTAAATAGTTTATGCGTGGACTAGCTGCAAAAACACTCGACATTAACAGAATAAAAACGGTTAAAATTAATGTTAGGTGCTTAAACATACGATTGCCTTAATCGGTTTCGTCCTGGGCGCCTAATACCAGTGAAACGGTGCAATGGTAACTGGTGTTTTCCGTTCCGAAGCACCACAGTACCGTACTGCTATTACTATTAAAGTAAACTGGTTTGTCGCCTTCGGTATTGTGGCAACCGCAACGGGCGCACACTGCTTTGCCGCAGCAATCGTTATAAGACATTAGGTAATTCCGGCCGTCTACCGGATTAGTGCAGGTTCCCACCCAGGTGATGGGTGATGCTTCGGAACCAGGAGGGCAGGAGGTATAGGAACCACCACAACAGGAACAGAGGGTTCCACTCATTGCACAGTAACGCCAGTATTCACAGCTTTGAGGGTCACCGACTTCAAGCACGGAGTCTTGAGCAAAAGAGCGAGCCACAGGCAGCAATGGAAAAGATGCTGCGCCAGCGATAAACATACCTATCTTGGATAAAAAATTCCGCCGCGACAGTTTGCGCGCTAGTGCAAGGCTTGTGCGACGAGCGTTATCATCGATCCAGTAATAAGTCTTGTCGAAAATTTTTTCTATATTCATGAGCGTTGTTCCACTGCTGATGCTACGTATTCCGAGTCGTTGGTATCTAATTGGGAACTCACGTACTCCTGTACCGTAGCAATTCCACTATCCATCGACTCAATTAAACTTTCTAAATGCTCTCTTGTATTGACTAAACCTTTACTCTGCAATGTGCCATCTGCACTGATGAGTACGGCAAAAGGGAGTTTGCTAACCTGATAGGACATTCCCAAGGCTTGAGAAACAAAATAAGGGCTGTCTTCTATTCGGAGGTCTTTTACATATTGTCTATGTTGTTCAATTTCTTCACCATCGCTACCGAAAAATAATTGCATGCGAGAACGTTCTGATTTTGCTAATGACTTCGCAGTTGGCACGAGAGATTTGCAAACCGGGCAGGTAGGAGAGATAAACAATATAAAAGAAGCAAAACCTTTAGTGCTTTTGCCGCCGATAGTATGCAGGCTTCCGTCCAACGCGGTAAGATTTAGTTCTTCTGTCAGTTCACCTACTTTCGGTCCATTAGTAGGTTGCAGTGCACCTGCCGGCGCAACCCGTTCATGCAGAATTCCTATTTGTCGTGTTAAGGCGAATACCAATAAGGCTAAAACCACAACGATTAGCCAAAGCACGATATTAGAAATGACGAGCGTTTCAACCACCGCCATTCCTCCAGGCACCGATTGCATTATGATTGCTTAGCAACTGGTTAACTGCGCTGTAGATTAGTAGGGCGCTAATCAGTCCTACTGTGATATCAAACATGTCCACCAACCCTAATGCTCTTTCCGATCTAGGTAGCACAGCGACCAAAGATAAGGCGATTAAAAGATAGTTGCGAAGAACCAGTCCCGCAGATAACTGCTGTATGCCGGAATCTAAGTCTTGTTTACCGGCAAACACTGAAAATCCGCAGCCACAATCAATATACGTTCTACCGCGAAGCATGTTTATCGAAATAGCCACTACATATATAGAAAGAAGAACTGCGCTGAACAGATAGGTCAAAACTGAGTCTCCAATTAGCCAACCAATGCCCAACGCAGTTTCAATAACGCCTATCATTACTACTGTTGGCGGAACCCAACTTGTTGGCAATACTTGGTAGGCTTCGACTATTCCTTGAAAGCGTAAGCGATTACTCAACTTATGTGCACCTGCGACCAGGAACAGCAGGCTGAAACCTAAAGAAAGCAATATATGTATCACAGGATCAATCATCGTGTACTTTTAGAAATCTTCAAAGTGAGTAGAGTCAGGAATTTGGATTGAGCGCTCTTTAATAAAAGTAAACGCGTCATAAACGTGGTTACCACCTTGAGCGTCGGCGACTAGAAGTTTTGGCTCATCTTCTTGTGTGACCATGATGCTATTTGCCGGAGGATCCATTGGAATTCTGCCGACACGGCGTTGCGTGTTGGAATCTATAACCCAGATCTCGGTACCCGGTTCGTGATGGGTATCAATTGGGCCCTCGTGCATGGCGATATAAATTAATCCGGTGTCATGATGAGCTGTAATAATTTCATTACGACCACCCGGCTGCCAGGCATCTTCACCATCGAGATGGGGTTTCCAGCCATCACTAATGATTATTTCATCGTCGTCGGTGGTTGCATGAAATATTACGCCGCGATGGGTAACTAACCACCAGCCGTCAGTACTTGATGCAACACGATCAAAGACAGCATCGTCGATTACATTAAAGAAGATATCGCTGCGTACTCGATTTTCTTCGAATCCACTAATGTCTAATTGAATAAGCTGAATTGTTCCATCACCGCACACCTGCATGAAATCATTTTGAGCGATGGGCATAAGCACAGCGCAACCCGGCGTTGATGCTTCATAAACAAAAACTCGGTCCTCTAGGTCTACAATCGATACTGAATGCCCTGGATTCATATTCACTAGCGCGAGGTGACGACCATTGTTCAACAAACCCAGATGACTTCGGACTTCCAGTCGCGCCATATGGTTTGGGATCTCAATTTCCGCAATAGGGCTTAGATTTTCATAATCGTAAACTGCAACGATATCGGTTCGATCACCATAAACTCCCCGAGATAAATACGACTCGGCCGCATAAAATTCACGTCGCGGCCAGTAGTGTGTCACAGCAGGGGTATAACGGGACAAAGAAAGCATACCTTGCATCTCGCCGGTTGAGGCATCGAATATGTAGCCACCGCTACCTGTTTTACCTATAAACCAGTTTTCACCGCGATCTGGCATGGTTTCTACGTATATTTCTTCTGGGGGTATTTGCCCGAAGGCCAGCGGCGTAATTAGAGCCAGGATTGGAGCAATTGGGGAGATAAAGCGCATTATTCTTCTCCTTTAAGGATCACCAGGGCGTGATTTTTCGCATCTCTTTATCAGGGTTCCTGAGTGTATCGCACTTTGAGGGAATTGGCTCGATTAGTGGGCGTTTCGGCCGATTTCATGTTCAACTAATTGCTGCTAATTCCAGCTCTACAATTTTTACCTTATGAGATTCTCCGTATACTAGTTCCATAACGAAAATAACAAACAGGGAATACCCATGAGCTCCGACATCACTACCCCCAGTCCTGACATCGATCTCTCAGTTCTAACTCGGAATAGACGAACTCTCGGAGTGGGAGTGATCATTAGCTTACTTCTTTTTCTGTTTCTAGAAATCAACTATGGCTGGCGCCAAGGGGCATTGTTCATAGTAGGCTTAGGCGCAGGAGTAATTTTGTACCATGCAGCATTTGGATTTACATCTGCATGGCGTGAGGTTGCTAATACCGGGAGAGGTGCAGGCTTAAGGGCTCAAATGCTAATGCTTGCGGTCACTGTCCTCATTTTTACACCTCTTATAGCTCAAGGTGAATTATTTGGAGTCAATGTAAGAGGAAGTGTTGCTCCGCTAAATCTGGCTGTTGTTTGTGGTGCCTTTATGTTCGGTCTGGGTATGCAACTAGGTGGTGGTTGCGCATCAGGTACATTATTCACTGCCGGTGGTGGTAACACTCGTATGATGATAACTCTTGCAGCGTTTATTGTGGGGTCTCTGCTCGGTACTTGGCAATGGCATCTTTGGCAAGACGTACCAAGTGTCCCGCCAATTGCACTAACACAAAGTTTCGGATTGCTGGGTGGTATGATTGGTAGTCTTGTTCTTTTTGCTGCTGTCTGGTATGCGACAATTCTTTATGAAAAGAAAAAGTACGGAGAAGTAGTAGCAGAACCGCGTTCGAATTTCTCTGTTCTCCGAGGACCTTGGCCACTTGTCGCTGGTGCACTCGCTTTAGTCTTGGTACAAGTTGCAACTCTAGTATTAGCTGGTCGCCCCTGGGGTGTTACTTCCGCTTTTGCACTTTGGGGTGCAAAGATCGCCGGCCTCACTGGCCTCGATGTTTCACTTTGGCCTTACTGGGATCGAGCCGGACAAGCTGCTTCTTTAGATCAGAGCGTATTTAATGACATCACTTCAATAATGAATTTCGGCATCATGCTTGGCGCATTAGTTGCCGCTGCCCTGGCACGAAAATTTTCTCCTTCACCAAAAATGCCAAACGGTCACATCATGGCCGCAATCATCGGTGGTTTAATGTTGGGATATGGCGCGCGCATAGCATTTGGTTGCAACATTGGCGCTTACTTCAGCGGTATAAGTTCTACAAGCATGCATGGCTGGGTTTGGTTTGCAGCAGCTTTCGCCGGGAGTATCATTGGTACAAAACTTCGACCAAGGTTTGGGTTGACTTAGTTATTAATGGCCAAGTGTAGAGGTGAAAAGACCTCTTCTGCGACCTTAGCGTTTTGAGTAACGAATGTATTTAGCAAATCTCTACTCGCATATTCAGCACAATTTTTGGAGAGATATTCGGTGTTAAGTGTATTGCATGGCGTAAATTGAATGTTGTAAGTTGGAGCTTCAAATTCAGGAATAGTTAAGGCTGCGAAATAACTTCTAACAACTATTGTAGCTTGTCCTAGAGAACTACTCTCATGCCTTTTATCAGTGCTCACCCCCCCTGTGTTTTAGACTGAAATATTTGTATAGTGGATTGAAAATAAGAACAAAGGGACTCCCCATGAAATCAGTTCGATTCTCAGTGATCGCCTTTCTTTCTTCTTTATATGTAGGTATGCCAGTTTCAGGTCAAACGCCACAGTTCGATATCGATCTGGAATGGCCTCAGATTCCAATGGGTGACAACTGGCTTACCGGCGGAATTGGCGGCATGTGTATTGATTCCCGTGATCATGTTTTCTTGTTAAATAGACAGAATGTAGTTGAGGCGGACCTGGATGGCGCGAAACTAGCACCGCCAATAATTGAACTGGATGCAAATGGAGTAGTAGTCCGAGGATGGGGAGATCCGGAGTTAATTGGACCGCGTCTCCACGACTGCCATGTAGAAACTGATGGCAGCATTTGGGTTGTTGCTGCAGGTACTGGATACATTCAAAAGTATTCGAATGATGGCGGCGAACTCCTTATGCAAATTGGTGAAACTGGTCGCTTCGATTCCTCAGACGGTACGAGAGAAGGCGAGCCCTTAAATTCTGACAATGCACAATTCTTTTTACCTTCTGCGGTAGACGTAAACAAAATTAATGGTGACATCTATGTCGCTGATGGAGAACTTCCTGGCGGTAATGCACGTATTGCAGTACTAAACAAGGAAGGTGAATTTTTGCGGCAATGGCAACTTTTTCGTACAGCTTCTGACCGAGAAATCACTCCTTTGCCACACTGTTTACGATTATCTAATGACGGATTAGTGTATGTGTGTGATCGTCAGGCCGACCGCATTCAGGTTTTCGATCAGCAAGGCAACTTTATACAAAATATTTTTGTTTCCTTCACTCCTCTATCTCCCACCCAAGGTCGCGCCGGCGGAAATCGCGGGTCCGCGGTAGTATTGGCGTTTTCTCCAGACACTGAACAACGCTATATGTACGTTATCAATCAGAATAGTGTCATGATTGATGTGCTGGAGAGAGAAAGTGGTAGAGTAGTTTCACGATTTGGCGATGGGCCCGGACGTTACCGAGGGCAGTTTACTCTACCTCATGGGATTGGCGTCGACTCTAGAGGAAATGTTTATATCGCCGAACAGGAAGGGCGAAGAATTCAAAAGTATTCTTTAATCGAGTGATTTAGAAATCTAGATAATTCGCAATTTCTTCTTCAGAGTAACCAAGGTCTCTTAGTATTTCTTCCGTATGCTCACCAAGAGTCGGTGCTGCTGTTGGTTTGCGCTTTTCGAAACCACTGACTTCAAATGGGCTGTTTACGGTTCGAATAGAACCGTATTCTGGATGTTCTAAAGGGATAATAATGTCGTTATCTGATTTCTGTTTATCGTTTACCGCTTCATCATAGGTAAAAACTTTAGAGTGGGGAATATCATACTCAGTCAGCCTTTGGAGCCAGTAATCTGCATTATGTTCGGCGAAACAATCACTTATTTCCCTTATTAACAAAGTCATGTTTTCCACACGCTTTTCATGCGTGCTGAATTTATTGTCGTCAATAAACTCCGGACGTCCTATTGAATTGCAGAATGGAGCCCAATCTCTTGTGGAATTAACTAAAGTTAATTTGATTAGTTCTTTGTCCTTGGTTCGATAATTTAGTGAAATAAAATTATAGGCGTGATCGCGAGGCCTTTTATCTCTGTACTTTGCACCAGCTAAACCAGCTTGGATCATTACTGAGTTAGCCCAGGTACCATTAGCGAGGAGTGAGGTTGAAACCTTGCAGCCTTTCCCGGTTTGTTCCCGCTGATACAAACCAGACATGATAGCTCCGAACAAACTCATAGCGCTTGGATGATCCCCAGCTCCGAATGGAAAAGTGCTTAGCCATCCTTCATAGGGGAAAAGATGCGATTCTATTCCTGAGCGAGTCCAGTAACATACGGTGTCATAGCCCGGCTTATCTATTTCTTCTCCTTTCTCGCCATAACCAGTCGCCAGTGCGTAGACTAGTTTCGGATTGATCTCTCGCATTGAGTCGTAGTCGATTTTGAGTCTATTGATGGCATCGATACGATAGTTAGTAATAAGCACATCGGCGTCGGAGGCTAGTCTACAAACTGCATCAAGTCCTTCTTCGGTTTTAAGATCGAGCACTACACTCTTCTTATTCCGATTAGTCATTTGAAATGCATAAGGAATTTCTGAAATAGGAAGCCCCGCGATTTTGTGCCAATTACGATTCAGATCACCCGTTCCAGGTGGTTCTATTTTAATTATGTCAGCGCCAAAATCGCTAAGTACTACACCAGCAGCCGGTCCGAAGACCATAGTAGTGATTTCAAGAACTTTTATTCCGGCAAGCAAGGGTCGGTTTTCAGGCATCTATTTTTGTTATTCGGACTGGTAGTGCAAAAAGGACTCAGAGTATAGATGATCCCCAGTTTGTTAAAAACTCCTGCTTTCATTCTGTTCAATTTTTCCCGAACTGCTATGCTACTCGGTCTTCGAAAAAAGCGTTTTCGCTAGATTGAGCACTAGGTTAACAAGAAATAATAAGGGAAATAGGAAAGAACATGACTGAATTTTGCAAAGTTGAAAAACGAGACCGCATACTAATAGTCACCATTAACCGTCCAGAAAGGCTTAATGCACTGCATCCCGCTGCTAATTTAGAGCTTGCTCAAGTATTCGACGAATACGCTGCAGATGACGAGCTTTGGGTAGCAATAATTACTGGCGAAGGCAGAGCCTTTAGTGCCGGTAATGATTTGCGTTGGCAGGCAGAAGGGAATGTGCGACCACCTATGCCTTTGGGTTTCGCTGGACTCACTAGCCGCTTTGATCTGATCAAACCTGTAATAGCTGCGGTGAATGGTGTCGCCATGGGGGGTGGATTTGAAATTGCATTGGCTTGCGATCTAATTATTGCGTCCGAGAAAGCAGTGTTCGCATTACCTGAACCTAAAGTTGGTCTGGCAGCATTGGCTGGAGGCCTCAACCGCTTGCCGCGAATCATAGGTAGCAAGCGTGCCTTGGGAATGATTCTTACTGGTCGCCATGTTCTTGCTGAGGAAGGTCTGAATTTAGGATTTGTAAATGAAATCGTGCCCCATGAGCAGGTTTTGGATCGAGCAATTGAAGTTGCAAACGAAATCCTCTCGTGTTCACCGCTATCGATACGTGCAAGTAAAGACGCAGTCTACCGTTCGCTGGATTTCGCTTCACTGGAAGAATCAATGAAAGACATGCGTAACGAATACGCTGCGGTAAAAAAGATGACAGAAAGCGAAGACTTTATAGAAGGGCCGAAGGCATTCGCTGAGAAGCGGTTGCCTAATTGGAAAGGTCGTTAAAAATCGATAAACGGAATAGAAAATGAAACTCTACCATTGCTCTAATGCAAGATCGGTCCGTCCTTTATGGACACTAGAAGAACTCGGTGTGGATTACGAGCTCACTGTTATGCCTTTTCCGCCGCGCTTTGCTTATGACGGCTATTTAGATATTAATCCCATTGGCACTGTGCCGACTTTCATCGATGACAATCTTGTCATGACAGAATCGACCGCCATCTGTCAGTACCTAGTTGAAAAATATAGCCCTACCGAATTGCGTGTCATGCCAGGCGAACCTGAGTATGGAGAGTATCTGAATTGGCTGTATCGATCGGATGCGACATTTACGTTTCCTTTAGCAATTAATTTTCGTTATACCAAGTTGGAACCTGAAGAGCGTCGCGTTCCGCAAGTTGCTGAAGATTATGCAATTTGGTTTCACTCTCGCATTCGTTCAGTAGAGGCTGCTTTGGAAGGAAAGGATTTCTTGGTTTCGGATCGATTTACTATTGCAGATATCGTGGTTGGTTACGCCCTACAGTTTGGCGATCGTCTTGGTTTAAGCGATCGCTACAAACCCAATTGTCGGCGGTACCTGGCTAACCTTAACGAGCGGATGGCCTACAAGCGATCCCAGGAAAAAGGCCGTCTGCCAGAATAGGGTATTTTCTGTTACGGACATTCAACAATTTTGCTAAAGTTGTCGTATATGTCTGTAAAGGGGCCCAGGAATGGCGCCTTCAGAGGGTGACCATGAAAACTTCTCTGACACTACTATTTGCTGCTTTGATACTAGCTTCTTGCCAGTCATCAGAAAACGTTTTGTATAGAAAAATGACTGAAGAAGAGTTGATTGCCTATAACTCAACTGTACCTTTGGGCGACAGTGTCTTCTGTTTCGAGGATGTCCGCACCGGCTCTCATATTCGTAAAAAGCACTGTCTAACTCTGCAAGAAATAATTAACCAGGTTAACGATAATTCACACGCACTCGGTGTTCTTAACTATGGTGGTCCGGGGCCATTTCGAGGTGGTGGTCTTGGCTTCGGTGTCGACTAGCCAAGCATTGCCCATCTATATCGAGCGCACAAGAAAATAAAAGAGGAGCCGTTATGGGCAAACTCAGTCAGCTATTTGCAATTTTTTCCACAGCGCTAGTTGTAAACACTGCACAATCACAAAACTATGATTGGATGCACTATGGCAATGATCTAGGTCATACCAAGTACGCACCCTTAGATCAGATTAATAGGGAAAATGTTGCGGATTTAGAAGTGAATTGGATTTGGGAATCTGTCGACAACCAAGCAGTAGCAGAACGACCCCAGTATGTCCCTTCAGGATTTAAGGCAACACCAATAAGTCGCAGCGGCACCATTTACGTAAGCACTCCATTGGGATTCGTCGCTGCAATAGATGCGCAAACCGGGCAACAGAAATGGACCTTTAACACTTTTACTTGGGAACATGGTCGACCTGCTAACAATGGTTTCAATCATCGCGGGGTTACTTTTTGGGAAAAGCCAACTGCAGATGGCACTGAACCGCGCATTATAATGACCACTGCTAATGCATTTCTCTGGTCCATCGATGCAGAAACCGGAGAACCTGATTTAAGTTTCGGGATTGGTGGAAAGGCTGACTTAACTCTTGGGCTTGGTAGAGAAGTAGATAGATCCATGATTGCTCACTCTGCTGCTGTACCAATTGTGGGTAATACAGTGATCATCGGTTCTGTTGTTTATGATCAGCCAATGTTTGACATGGTGCCGGAGAAACTGACTGACTTGCCACCCGGGCATGTTCGCGGTTTCGATCTCAATACTGGTGAACAGAAATGGATTTTCCACACCATTCCACAACCAGGTGAATTGGGTAATGACACCTGGTTAGATGACTCTTGGGAAGTAACCGGCGCCACTAATATCTGGACGATGATTTCGGTGGACCCGGAATTAGGCTATGCCTATCTGCCGGTTGGTAATCCAGGTAATGATTTTTATGGTGGACAGCGCCTTGGCGACAATCTGTTTGGAACCAGTTTGGTGGCAGTCGACACCGAAACTGGTGAGCGGGTCTGGCACTATCAAATCGTGCATCATGAATTATGGGATTACGATCCGCCAGCGGCACCAACCTTGGTTGACATCACGGTTGATGGCAGAGATATCAAAGCTGTTGCGATGGTTACGAAGCAAGCATTCATTTATGTATTCGATCGTATTACTGGCGAACCAGTTTGGCCTATCGTTGAACAACCTGTACCTGTTAGTTCTGTACCGGGTGAACGGGCCGCACAAACGCAGCCATTTCCAACTAAACCGGCTCCATTCGATCAGCAAGGTATTTCAGACAAAACCTTAATCGACTTTACGCCTGAATTAAGACAGGAAGCGTTAGAGATAATTAGTGAATTTGAATACGGTGGACTGTATACGCCGCCATCGCTTAAGGGAACGATAACTCTTCCTGGCTGGACAGGTGGGGCTGAATGGACCGGAGCAGCTTTCGACCCAGAAACTTCCATGTACTACATACCATCAGTCACAAGCCCAATCGTTATTCAATTAGTTGCAAACAATTCCACGGAAACAGAGTTTGCGTACATGCGAGGCGGAATTCGGAATGTAAATGGGCCACGTGGTTTACCTATAACCAAACCACCTTACGGGCGTATAAGCGCGATTAATTTAAACACCGGTGAATACGAGTGGGTGCGGGCAAATGCCGAAGGAATTCGACAACAGATTATCGACATGGGAATTCCCGATCCTGGCCCTGTAGGCGTGGTCAACATTGCACCCTTGTTGGTAACAAAAACGCTTCTTTTTCAAGCTATTACCGATGGAGTTCCTATCCTTCGGGCCATGGACAAAGCCACTGGAGAAACGATTGCAGAAATCGAATTACCAGCAATCCCCCAAGGCGCACCAATGACATACATGGTAGATGGGAGACAATATATCGCTATTAGTTGTGGCGGTGGCGCAGATGCGAAAATTGTAACGCTTTCTCTTCCTTAAGCAGTAATACCAGCAACTAATCCCTAAACAATATTTGCAGTAGGAACATCCTCGAGAAAAATTCAGTCAGACAAAGCGCTGCACGTAGCAGACTAAATTTTCTGGCTACTTTAACTACATCCTAAAGACGCCGAACTTCGTGTCCTCGATTGGTGCGTTGCGTGTAATTTCCATGCAGCGGGCAATAATGCTTCTGGTTTGTGCTGGTTCGATAACACCATCATCCCACAGGCGTGCGGATGCGTAGTATGGATGCCCCTGGGTTTGATAAGTTTCCAGGATTGGTTTTCGAAACTCTGTTTCTTGTTCCTTTGACCATTCTCGGTTTTTCTTTTCCATTTGGTCACGCTTAATTGTGGCAAGTACTCCTGCGGCCTGCTCCCCACCCATGACAGATATACGGGCGTTTGGCCACATGAACATGAAGCGAGGATCATAGGCTCTTCCGCACATGCCGTAATTACCAGCACCAAATGAACCACCAACAATGATGGTAAACTTTGGCACTTTGGCGCAAGCAACAGCCATTACCATCTTCGCCCCATGCTTAGCGATGCCACCTTCTTCGAAGGCCTTGCCGACCATAAAGCCAACAATATTTTGCAAAAACAGAAGCGGAATTTTTCTTTGGGAGCAAAGTTCAATAAAGTGCGCGCCTTTAGTTGCAGATTCGCTAAACAATATTCCGTTATTAGCAACGATACCAATTGGATGACCATCAATGTGAGCAAAACCGCAAACCAGAGTCTTACCATACAGCGCTTTGAATTCATCGAATTTTGAGCCATCGACGACGCGCGCGATAATTTCTCTTGCATCATAAGACATGGAAGGATTTTCAGGCACGACACCATTGAGTTCTTCAATGTCGTACTTTGGTTCTTCTACATTTGCCGCAGTGTTACTTAGTGGCTCTCGATTTAAATGACTGAGAATGTTGCGAGTTATTTCCAATGCATGTTCATCGTTTTCTGCATAGTAGTCTGACACACCTGACTTGCGGCAGTGTACTTCGGCTCCTCCCAGCTCTTCCGCATCAACAACTTCACCGGTCGCAGCTTTAACTAAGGGTGGGCCAGCTAAAAATATAGTGGCTTGCTCGCGCACCATTACACATTCATCTGACATTGCCGGAACATAGGCGCCCCCAGCAGTGCACGATCCCATTACTACTGCAATTTGAGGAATGCCTTGAGCCGACATTTTAGCCTGGTTAAAGAAGATCCGACCAAAGTGATTTTTGTCTGGGAACACCTGATCTTGTCGAGGTAAGTTGGCACCACCGGAATCAACGAGATAGATACAGGGTAAGTTGTTTTGCGCTGCGATGTCCTGGGCGCGCAAATGTTTCTTTACACTTATAGGGTAGTAGGTGCCGCCTTTGACCGTTGCGTCGTTGACGATAATGACGCAATCAATTCCCCATACTTTGCCAATGCCAGTCAGTATCCCTGCCGCCGGAACATCTTCACCGTAAACGTTATAAGCCGCGAGTTGTGAAAATTCCAGAAACTCAGTGCTTGTATCTATTAGCGACTTAATGCGATCTCTTGGAAGTAACTTTCCTCTAGCTATGTGTTTCTCTTTAGCTGCTTTAGGACCACCAGCTTCTATTATCTTGAGCTTTTTTTTCAAGTCATTTATCTGCAATTGCATTGCAGTTTCATTGCTCGCGAATGAGTTACTTTCCTTATTTATCTTAGTTTCAATTACCGGCATGGGAAACCCTCTAACTTTTCTTAGTCCATGACTAAGCTAACTACCTAAATAATTCTCTTCCAATCAGACTGTTGCGACACCAAGAATTGCCAGCTCCCTTACTGGTCATCCAATGCACTGAGACATATCGACTCAGTCTTTTTTATATCTTTTAGCATGGTGTTTATTTCTTTCTTCCGTTGTTCTAGGAGAAGCCGTTTTTCCTGAATTTTGAGTAGCAAATTTTCGAGTTGTCTTGTGTTATCAGTTTCTGGTTCGTACATCTCGATGATGTCTCGGCTTTCATCAAGAGAAAAACCAATCTTTTTTCCCCGAAGGATAAGTTTCAATCTGACTCTGTCAGATGCAGAAAACACGCGAGTTCTGCCTTTCCGACCTGGAAAGAGGAGGCCCTTTTCTTCATAAAAGCGAATAGTTCGAGGCGTGATATCAAATTCCTGGGATAGCTCAGAAATGCTGTAGGCTTCGGTCATATTGAGGTTCTTGAAATTGCGCAAAATCAATCCTGAGCTTATATTACGTTTACGTTAACGTAAAGATATTATTATGGAAGAGTTTTTCCTACCAATTGTTCGAAAACACCAGCAGAAAGCGGTTTCCCTAACTTCGGATATCTTTTAAATTATTACCCCCAAGTTGGAACATCACCAATACAAATTATTAGTAAGGAACAACCATGTCGTCAGTCAGCTATGCCAGTGGTCCGGCAGACAAACCTTTATTAGGGGCTCCCATCCCGAAACTCTTTGATCAAATAGTTGCCCAACATGGTGATCGGGAAGCGGTAGTTTCAATCCACCAGGATGTACGTCTTACTTATGCCGAATTGGCAGACCGAGTTAACAAATTAGCCAAGGCGTTTATTGCAGCTGGTTTTGAAAAAGGGGATCGAGTAGGAATCTGGTCACCGAATAATGTTCAATGGTTAACAACGCAGTACGCCACGGCAAAGGCTGGCATTATTTTGGTAACTATTAATCCTGCCTATCGTGTTCATGAGCTTGCTTACGTATTAGAACAGTCCGGTTGCAAAGGGCTAGTTATGCAAAATCAATTTAAGACTTCCGATTACGAAGGAATGATTTCTGAGTTATGTCCTGATTTAGCGGAATGTTCTGCAGGTGCATTGAACAGCGAACAGTTTCCAAACTTAAAAGTAGTAATCTCGGTGACATCATCAGATCTTACCGGTATCTACGATTGGACTGATTTCCTTGGACTAGCTTCCAATAAGAGCGACGAAGAACTAAGTGTACGTCAGTCGAATCAAGATATGGATGATGCTATTAACATTCAATACACGAGTGGCACTACCGGATTCCCCAAAGGTGCGACACTGAGTCATCACAATATTCTAAATAATGGCTACTTTGTTGCATCGACGATGAACTTTACCGAAGAGGATCGTCTAGTAATTCCCGTTCCGCTTTATCACTGTTTTGGCATGGTTATGGGAAATCTTGGTTGTTTAAGTCACGGTGCTTGCGCAATTTATCCGAGCGAAGGATTTGATCCGGAAGCAGTCTTGCAAGCCGTGCAAGCAGAAAGAGCAACGGCGCTGTTCGGTGTGCCAACTATGTTTATAGCTGAATTGGCATTACCAAACTTTTCTGATTACAAACTATCAACATTGCGCACTGGCATTATGGCAGGCGCTCCATGCCCCATTGAAACTATGAAGCAAGTGAGCGAATTAATGCACATGACCGAAGTTGAGATTGCGTATGGCATGACTGAAACCAGTCCGGTAAGTTTTCAAACACGTGTAGATTCTCCCTTAGATAAAAGAGTAAGTACTGTCGGCCGCGTACATCCACACGTAGAAGTGAAAATAACTGATCCTGAAACCGGCAGCATATGCCCTGTAGGCGAAATGGGAGAGCTCTGCACACGAGGTTATTCTATTATGCTGGGCTATTGGGAAAACCCTGAAGCAACTGCTACTGCGATCGACTCAAACGGCTGGATGCATACAGGCGATACGGCAATCATGGACGAAGATGGTTATGTAAACATTGTTGGTAGAATCAAAGACATGATTGTCCGCGGTGGTGAAAATGTTTATCCACGTGAGATCGAAGAGTACTTGATGACTCATGACAATATCGAAGCAGTCCAAGTAACTGGCGTGCCCGATCCAAAGTATGGAGAGGAAATTATCGCCTGGGTTAGTTTAGTCGTAAGTGCCGAAATGTCAGAAGATGATGTAAAAGATTATTGCAAAGGAAAGATCGCCCACTACAAAGTACCTCGGTACATTCGGTTCGGTGAAGACTTTCCAATGACAGTAACTGGCAAAGTGCAAAAGTTTAAGATGCGTGAGATCAGTATTAAGGAATTAGGCTTAGAAGAGCAGGCCACAGCTTAAGGAATAAGTAACAAAAATGATTTATCCCCACGGAGATATAGAAAAAATTGGCACGGATGCCTTCATGGTCCGGGGCAGTATTAAAATAAACCCTTTAATGCGCATTACCCGTAACATGGGAATTATTCGAGAAGATCATGAACTAACTCTTATTAACCCCATTCGTCTTAAAAAAAAGACAGAAGAAAAATTAAAGGATATGGGAGAGCTTAAAAATATAATCAGGTTAGGAGCCTTTCATGGAATAGATGATCCTTACTATGTAGACAACTTTAAAGCACAATTCTGGAGCCAGCCCGGGGGTACGACCTATATCGAGCCTGTTTTGGATATTGAAATAGGCATGGGTGGATTAACTCCTGTTCACGATTGCGAGTTTTTTCAATTTCAAGGAACTACCCAACCGGAATGCGCGTTACTTCTGAAGCGTGATAGTGGAATTCTTTTTACCTGCGATGCCATCCAACATTATGGTGACTATAGCTATAACAACTGGCTGGCAAGGATAGTCATGCCACGAATCGGATTTCCTAAAGGAACGATTGTTGGTCCAATCTGGTTAAAGTTGATGACGCCGGAAGGAGGAAGTTTAAAGTCTGAATTTCAGCGCCTGCTGCAGTTAGAATTCAACAGTCTTTTATCCGCCCATGGGACTTTTATTACCCAGGGCGCCCGCGGAGCTGTAATAAACGCTGTTTCTGCAGCGTTTAGCCATGACTAAATCCTTCCCATTTTCTGCTCCGCCTTGCCCCAAACAAACTCCTGTAGCCGCGCACCGAAATTGATTCTAGAATGCAGGCATCTTGTCTTGTCTTGGATTTCTTTTTGATTAAAAAGATACTGAAATTAATTGGTATAGGTATCGTATCCTTTGTGCTTGGAATATTACTTATTGGTGCTGTAGGTTCTTCTTTATCTTTAGATAGAGATTTCAATCACACTCGAAGCACTGAACAACTTCCACTCTACTCAAATACATACTCAACTGGTGAGGCTACAGGGCTCGTAAAAATCGAGGCTAACGGTTTCGAGTTTCGTGCGCGCATTGCAAACAATCGAAATAATAGTCTCGAGCAGGAAACTGTAATTTTTCTTCATGGTTTTCCAACAACTTCAGCAATGTGGGAACCAATAATAAGCCCAATCGCGAGTGCTGGTTATCGCGTTGTGGCTTTCGATCAAAGAGGCTATAGCCCCGGGGCAAGACCTTTAGATTCGTCTGCATATCAAGTTCCAGAATTAGTGAGCGATGTAATCGCAGTAGCAGACGCAGTTGGCGCGGATAGATTTCATCTCATCGGGCATGATTGGGGTTCGGCGGTTGGTTGGGCAACTGTGATGGAATACCCAGAAAGAATCTTGTCCTGGACTGGAATTTCTATCGCTCACCCCGCTGCCTTTAGTGCAGCTCTTGCTTCAGATCCTGACCAACAATCACGCAGTAGTTACTTTCTCTTATTCACAATGCCTTGGGTACCGGAGACCTTGTTAACCTTTAATAATCTTGCGGCATTAACGTCGATATTCGCTGATATGCGGCCTTCGCAGAAAGAAGAGTATCGTGCGGTATTTTCTGAACCTGGTGCGCTCACGGCGACATTGAATTGGTACCGGCAAATGGGAGCGAGTCTGGATAGTGGTTCGGAATCAGATCCCTATATTGAAGTGCCTACCTTATTTGTATGGGGCAATAATGATCCTTCCGCCGGAAGAGCTGCGGTTGAGGGTCAGGAAAAGTACATGAATGGGCCCTATGTCAAACTGGAACTGGCAGGTGGTCATTGGCTGATTACCTCACACAGCAATGCAATCTTGAAATCATTGCTGGAACACCTGGATTCAAACTAAGCTGGAAATTTGCTTATTCTAGCCATGCTAGCTCGAAGAAATAGTGCTTTGACACCGCAATTGATTGAATTCGGCCCGATGCTGAGGCTATGATGCTGCTATTGTACGTAGGATTCTGGAATCAAATGTCAGGACTCCTATAAATAAAAGAATTAATTACGCAACCAGCCTGTACAGGCTACGGGAGGACCTATGAAAACTACCCGACGTGGATTTGGAACCATCGCCCTGGGCGCTGCCGTTGGTGCTATTTCTGGAACATCAGTTTTTACTCGTAAAGCCCACGCCCAGACCCGTGCTAACCACGCAAACGGCGTCTACGATAACGGCATTATTCAATTGAATCAGAATGAGAGTGCCCGCGGTCCTGGACCGAAAACTATGGACGCCATGCATACCCATACTACCAAGCGGGTAGGGCGTGGTTACTCCCCTGATCACGTGAATGAGCTACATCGAGGCATTGCTGATTACTACAATATCAGTACTGACAATGTACAGCTGGCCACGGGTTCAACTCCCTTACTGCAAGGATCGGTTCGGGCTTTCTGTAGCGCTGATAAAACATTCGTCACTCCGATGCCTACTTACTCAACTAGTTTGAGTACAGCACGAACAATTAACGCAGCCACAATCGAATTGCCTCTTGGAAGCGATCTAGGAGTTGATTTAGATTCTTTGGCAAACAATGGTGATGGGGCTGGTTTGTTGTATCTGTGTAATCCAAACAATCCAACCGGTACAGTGCATGGACCAGATGCGATTGAAGCGTTCGTCCGCAGAGTGATGCGTGAAAACCCAGACACTTATGTTCATATCGATGAAGCTTATATTAACTATACGCGTCCAGGCGCAATGGAAACTGCTTTACCACTGGCCCTGGAATTCGACAAAGTGTTTATAACTCGTTCGTTCTCTAAAGCACACGGTCTTGCCGGCATGCGCATTGGTTACGCTCTTGCTCAGGAAGAAACCCTAGCGAAGATTCGCAGAGCCTGGGGTATGGGTGATGTAAATATGCTTGGTGCGGTAGCAGCATTAACTGCATTGGAAGATAAAGAACACATCGCATGGGAAGCTGAGGAAAATGCAGCTATCCGAGATGAAGTAATCGGCTTCTTCCGCAGCCGCGGACACGAAGTACCAGATTCCAATACGAACCATATCTTCGTGAACATTGGAATGCCAGCGGCGCAGTTTAGAGAAGCCTGTCTGGAGGACAATGTTTTGGTGGGACGTGACTTTCCACCTCTTGAGCAATCACATTGCCGTATTTCTCTCGGAAGCAGAGAAGAAATGAAGATTGCGATGGAAGTTTTTGCAAAAGTATTGGGATAAACCGAGACTGAAGTAAAAAACATAAAACAAAAGGGACTGGGTTTCTACTCAGTCCCTTTTTTATTCCAAGCCAATAAGAATACTAAGTTGTTTAGAATATGAGGTTGAGTGTCATGAGTTTCTTTAAACGAATAGGCATGATCATAGCCGTCGCATTTATTTCTGAAATGGGTGTTTATGCACAAGATGATAAAGCGACAGTAATGCAGTACATCGATGACAATGCCACTTTGTATGGTGAAGTTGCCCAACAAATATGGGACTGGGCCGAAGTTGGTTATCTAGAAACTCAAAGTTCAAACCTGTTACAGCAACAACTTTCGAATGCAGGTTTTGAAATGACAACTGGTGTTGCAGGAATCCCTACGGCGTTTGTCGCAAGCTGGAGCGCAGGCACTGGTGGTCCTATCGTTGGGATTTTGGCTGAGTACGACGCTCTTCCTGGTATTACTCAGGACAGAAATCCTTTAAGAGATGCTATTGATCATAAAGCAGCGGGCCATGCCTGTGGCCATCACTTATTTGGGACAGGGTCGGTTGCCGCCGCCATAGCAACAAAAATGTGGATGCAGGAAACCGGACAGATTGGCGAAATTCGTCTTTATGGAACGCCTGCCGAAGAGGGCGGAGCAGGTAAAGTCTATATGGTGAGAGATGGGCTATTCGATGATGTAGACGTAGTTTTGCATTGGCATCCTAGCGATTCAAATTCAGCTGATGCCCGCAGTTCACTCGCAAACAAATCGGCGAAGTTCAGGTTTACTGGATTATCCGCACATGCCGCTGGTGCGCCCCACCGCGGCCGTTCGGCACTGGACGGTGTTGAGGCCATGAATCATATGGTGAATCTGATGCGAGAACATGTACCTATGGAAACTCGCATTCACTATGTAATTACTTCCGGTGGAGCAGCACCTAATGTGGTGCCAGATTTTTCTGAAGTTTATTATTACGTACGCCATCCTGATCCGGCCCAGGTGAATGAGATTTTTGATCGGGTGGTACAAACTGCAGAGGGTGCTGCGTTGGGCACGGATACCGAAATGGAGTTTGAAGTAATCCACGGTATCTATAACGTACTGCCTAATATTTCTCTACAGGAAGCCATTTATTCCAATCTTACAAGAGTGGGTGGCGTCGAATATAGCACCGAAGAAAGACAATTTGCTGAGACCTTGCGTTCAGCATTGCCTCCCAATGCTCCTCCGGTAGAAGCGGCGGCAATTATTCGACCAATGATAGTAAATGAACGTGGTGGTGGTGGCTCTACCGATGTCGCCGATGTAAGTTGGGCGGTCGCCACTGGCGGTATGCGAGCAGCAACTTGGGTGCCAGGTACTTCTTCTCATTCCTGGCAAGCAGTGGCGGCAGGTGGCACATCAATTGGAAATAAGGGAATGATTGTCGCTGCCAAAACTTTAGCAATGACAGCTGTGGACTTAATGACCAATGATGCCTTGGTTAAGAATGCCAAGAATGAACATCAAAACAGGCTGCCTTCAGGTTGGGTTTACGAGCCATTGTTGGGAGATCGTCCGCCACCTCTGGATTATCGTCTGCCTGCAAACCCAGCCAACTAATCACAAAACCGAATAAGCACTCAGATTTGGTCAATTTTGGCCATTTCTGATCTAATTTCTGCAGAATTCTTTTGCGCATTTGACCTAATAGGAATATTCTCCTAAGAAGCTTGAGTGTTAAAAAATACTTAGAAGCCCCAAAAACCGAGGCCCTAGGCCCAAACAGACAAAAGAGATAAAAAGGGGGAAAAGATGTCCGGAAATCAGCAATCATCCAAGGGAATCGATCGCCGCAGCTTTATGAAAGGTGCGGGAATGACTGCTCTAGCAGGAGCAGCGGGAACTGTTGCTACAGTGGCTAGCACTCCCGCATCCGCCCAAGAATCATCTTCACTCGATATACCTAAGCTCTCTAACGGTAAGTTCGATTTCGACACAATCTATAACCGTGTGGGAACTAATTGCGCCCGTTGGGATGCACCGCCCAGAAATTATCCTGACGGTGAATTTAAATATGGGATGGGTGTCGCTTCAATGGATTTCGAGTGTGCCCCTTGCATTACTGAAGCATTACAGGAGCGTATCAAGCATCACAACTGGGGCTATTTAGCTTCAACTGATGGCTTACGGGACGGAATTATCCGCTGGAACGGAGAGCGTCATGGCGTCGACCTTGATCCATCAAACGTAGTCATCTCTGATGGCGTTTATCCAGGCATGATTGCAGCAATGCGCGCTTATGTTCCAAGAGGAAGCAAATTACTTTTATCAACACCTGCCTATTCTGGATTCTATGGAATGGCCAGAGCAGCAAATGTCGAAATCATCGACAGCCAAATGCTTTATGCTAATGGCCGCTATGAAATTAACTGGGAAGATCTTGAAGCCAAGATGACTCCAGATGTTCGTGCCATGATTGTGTGTAATCCACAGAACCCAACTGGTAATGTCTGGACTGAAGAAGAATTACTTCGAGTTGGTCGCCTTTGTCTTGACCACAATATTGTTGTTCTGTCTGATGAGATTCATTCTGATGTAATTCGTTCTGGTCATAAATACACACCATTTGCGAGCCTGTCGGATGAAGCAGTAGTTAACAATAGTGTTTCATTTAACGCTATTAGTAAAACTTTCAATCTGGCTGGAATGAAGAATGCTTACTACTACTCTAAGAGCCCAATCACTCTTGGCCGTGTTAATAAATATCACAGAGCTGAACTCAGCACTTTAGGTGTTGTTGCTAACGAAGCAGCATACAACCACGGTGGTGAATGGTTTGATGAAGCAAATGCTTACATGGATGATACTCATTCGTATATCGAGAGCTATGTTAAGCAGTACATGCCAACTGTTGGTTATACTCGTAACGAAGGTACCTTCATGACATTTCTTGATTTCACTAAGACAATGGAATCAGTTGGTGCCAAAGAGCTTTATGAGTCACATGGCAAAGCTAGCCCTGAACACTACTTTCAAGATTGGATGGTGCAAAACTCAGGTGTGTATCTGAATCCGGGATTTAGTTATGGAGAGGGTGGCGCAAACCACATGCGAATGAACGTCGCGTCTTCTCGCGTAGTCGTAAAAGAAGTGCTGGATGCAATGGCAGCTGTCGTTAATAACGTTTAGCTGTTGGGACCCATAGGAAGATAAAAGAAATAGTAAAAGGGAAAATTCGAACAAGGACGATAGAAAGCACGCAGATAAAATATCTACCACAAAAAGAGAGGCAGTGTTGTTTTTAATGACACTGCCTTTTGCATTTCTGGATTCTTATTTAATGATCGATTCGATTCACTTCGCCAGTATTAGCAAAGTTGCCGATTTACTCCAAAGTAAAGAGATTTCGCCGGTCGAACTTACTGATTTCATGCTAAACCGTATCGAAGCCCTAGATGCAAATCTAAAAAGCTACGCAACGATTTGTGCGGATCATGCGATGGAAGCAGCGGTTAAAGCAGAGCGTGAAATTACAGCTGGCAACTATCGTGGACCTCTCCATGGTATTCCAATAGCGGTAAAAGACCTTTGCAATACCAATGGAATACCTACAGTAGGCGGCCTTAAGGTACGAAAAAACTTCGTTCCGGATTTTGATGCAACGGTAGTGCAAAAACTGAGAGATGCTGGATCCGTTTTACTCGGAAAACTCAATCTAACTGAAGGCGCATTGTCCGGATATAACCCAGATTTCGATATTCCTATCAATCCATGGGGATCAAAACTTTGGGCTGGCGTTTCATCATCTGGTTCCGGCGTAGCTACGGCAGCGGGTTTGTGTTTCGGCTCCTTAGGAACTGATACTGGCGGCTCAATTCGCTACCCATCCATGGCAAATGGAATCGTTGGGCTGAAACCGAGTTATGGCAGAGTCTCTCGTTTTGGTGTCATGGAACTTGCCGGCACACTAGATCACGTGGGCCCAATGGCACGATCGGTGAATGATGCGGCGATCATGTTTGAAGTGATCGCCGGTCATGATGAAAAGGATGTAACTTCTATCGGCAGCAACGCCCCTCAAATTGTTAATCAACTTAATGGAGATATCGCTGGACTAAAAATCGGTGTTGATGAGTCTTACCTAAAAGAAGGAACAGATCCCGGATTAATTTCCGCAATTGAAAGCGCAATCGAATCCTTTATAGACTTGGGCGCTAATATTGTCGAAGTATCTATGCCCCCTTCAGATCCCGCTGAACTTCGGAATCTTTGGTTACCAATTTGTGGATACGAAGCAGCAAAAGCTCATGCTAATACTTTTCCAGAACGAGCAGGTGAATATGGCGCTTACCTAAAGGGAGTTTTAGAACTCGGCTTATCTACGTCGGAAGGTGATTACCAAGAAGCGATGAACAGGCGCGCAGAATATTCAGACCAGTTTAAAGCGGAGCTAGAAAAAGCAGATGGAGTAATTTGCCCAGCGGGTGGTTTTGTTTTTGAAGCGGATAAAGAAGCGCAGTATGGTGATGCGGCAGCGATGAAAGATGTGATCAAACATTTTCAAGGTCAATTCACTATACCGGCAGATCTAGCTGGAACACCGGGGCTAATTGTTCCTTGCGGATTCTCAGAAGATAATCGACCTTATGCGCTGCAATTATTAGGATCGAATTTTTCGGAATTGAATCTTTGTCGACTCGGTCATGCTTATGAGCAAGCCCATGATTGGCACCAATACCATCCATCAATCTAAAAACTAAACCTATTAAAGGATACAAAGAAGGAAGACTGCAATGACAGAATTTGTGCCTCCGAAAGTTTGGAAATGGGATGAGCCAAGTGGCGGAAGGTTTGAAAAAATAAATCGCCCTACCGCGGGTGCTCAGGAAGAAAAAGAACTTCCAATCGGGAAACACCCTCTGCAATTGTATTCGTTGGGAACTCCGAACGGTGTGAAAGTAACAGTAATGCTCGAAGAGCTTTTAGCCTTAGGACATGAAGGCGCTGAGTATGATGCCTGGCTTATCAAGATTAATGAGGGGGAACAGTTTGGTAGTGACTTTGTTTCTATTAATCCAAACTCAAAAATTCCTGCGCTACTAGACGTTAGTACTGATCCCCATACTCGCGTCTTCGAATCAGGCGCCATACTGGTTTATCTCGCAGAAAAATTTAATGAACTTATTCCGACAGACCCTTCCGCACGAGCGGAGTGTTTTTCTTGGCTGATGTGGCAAATGGGTGCGGCACCTTTTCTTGGGGGCGGGTTTGGTCATTTTTATGTATATGCGCCAGAGCGATACGAATATCCAATAAATCGCTATACGATGGAAGTAAAACGGCAACTCGATGTATTGGATCAGAATCTCGCTAATCGACTGTTCATGTGTGGTGACGAATACAATATTTCTGATATCTCGATTTACAGCTGGTATGGACCTCTGGTCATTCGGACTCTTTATCAGGCTCAGGAATTTCTCGATGTCGAGTCATATAAAAATGTTGCGCGTTGGGCCAGAGAAGTGGAACAACGTCCAGCAGTTATTAGGGGTCGACGGGTTAATCGGACCTGGGGGCCAGAAGAATTCCAGGTGCCAGAGCGCCATGATACAAGCGATTTGGACTAAAAGACTTCAATTAGTAATACGCAACCACTAGACTTTTTACGTCTTAGTTGATTAACTTATTTTTAGGATAACAAGCAAACCAAAGTAACTTTAATGAGAAGGATTACGATGAAAATTACTAACTTTTTTCTTGCGATAGTTTTACTAGCTGCACCATTGTTAGCCAGCGCCCAATTGTCTTCGGTACAGCAAAAGGTGCAGGGGATTATGGCAATGGATCACCGCACTGATGCGGAGCTGGCGCGAGATGATGATAGAGACCCAGTTAATGCGATTGAGTTTATGGGTATTAAAGATGACATGACTATCATTGAATTCATTCCTGCAGGTCAAGCGTATTACACGAAAATATTAGGGCCCTTGTTGAGAGATAATGGACATCTAATGGCAATCGACAGTCAAGGAACTTTTGATCGCTGGGGTGATTGGATCGAAATGCCGGAAATGGGAATGGTACATCCAATTCCAATGGAATTAAGTTTTAATCGCGCGGAAGGTCGCTATGAGCCCGGTGAATTAAACTTCGGCTTGCCTCCAGGTACCGCAGATAAGTTTCTATATATTCGCGAGTACCACAACTTCAACGCAGAAGATAATGCACGCATTAATGCTGCAGTTTACGACGCATTAAAGCCCGGGGCTGAATATGTAATCATCGATCATACTCGTCGTCATATGCAGGGAGAGAACCGTGTTCTTGGCAGAAGAGAAGATCCGGTTGCTGTGATCTATCAAGTACAGCAGGCCGGCTTTGTACTTGATCGAGTATCAGACATGTTCTTCCAGGAAAGTGATGATCTCACTAAAGAAGTCGGTGAGATTCCAAACATGACTGATAGATTTTTCCTGGTATTCAAAAAACCAGAATAAAAGTCATTAAAACTAAAAAGCCCCAATGGTTATCCATTGGGGCTTTTTAGTTCATGTTGCGAATTGTACTTAGTGCAAATTATCTCGTACGAATCTTCGTGACAAATGTGTTCCTCCTACAATAGCTACTAGTGCCAATGAAAAGGCTACCATCAAAAAAGCGAGAACAACGTTACCAACTATTCCTGCATTACCACTGATATCGAAATAGCCACCAATCCATGCATTACCGGCACCGTGTGCAACCGCTACTACAAGGACGCTACCCCTAGTATTGTTGAAAAACCAGGTCAACTGCACTGCCCAAGC
>DFQD01000189.1:35014-42620 GCA_002377605.1 Gammaproteobacteria bacterium UBA3498
CAAGCCCAAGGTTTGCAGCGCCAGATACCGCGATGAGGATAAGTACTAGCAACCCTATAACAAGCGATTAAAAAATAGTTATTTTTGTTGCCCTTTATTTAGAGCTTAGCGAGAAGGAAAGCCTCCTATCCAGATTGGGCTGGACCAGGCAATCGCATCGTTAGCCTGTTCTACTTTAAAATAGTAATAATCACCTTGATCTGGAAAACTAGGATCGTCGAAAGAGAAACTAATGTCTTTCGTACCTTCGGTGATTACTCTTCTTATGGTAATTGCATCTTCTGGATAATCAGGTCCTGCTAGTGTTCTGGTTATTTTTCCTTCTTCTAACTCGGAAAGCGCAATATCTGTTTGAGTTGCAGCTATAGTTGCATGAGGTCGATAGAAGGGTGGCGCAGACCCGGTTTCTGTAGTTTCGTCTAAATCAAAACTTATCATTGTGTTTTCATTTACACCTGTAAGCGTTAACAAGATCGAGCTCGTGTCGCCACGGGTATTTGTACGAAAATTAATTATATTGTTGTCAACCACGATCGCTTGAGTAAATGGGTTGAAAAAATCCATGGACTTAGCTTCGATAACTGTTGCATTAGTTACGTTTAAGTCTCCAGCCCAGTGACGCCAGCCCCTTGGTGCGTCTCCGTTGAAATATGGGGCTGGGTCTGAAGTAAAACTAATTAGCAGTTGTTGTTCAGTGCTGGCTGAGTTTTCCAGTAGATATTCTTCTTCCCAAATCACTTTATTGTTTTTTAAAAGTTGAATGGATTTAATTGGTGCAGTGCCAATGGCGCGACCACTGACTACTCGAGAATCTGAATAGTCAGCACGTTGACCCATTCTAGTCCCATTAACGTCAAAATCCAGAATGATGCGATCGCCAGTTGTGGCGTAAGTTTGTTTCGCTTTCATCCCATTGAAAATCGCATCGCGTGATCGCTCTGGTGCCAAAACTGCACCCAAACCGCCGCGCTGTGCCAATGAATTGCGGTGGGGTGCTGAATAACCTGGCCGCGACAAGTGGTCGTCCGATGCCGCTACTACACCGACTTCATGGCCGTGGGAAAGATAAGCTTCCATAAACCATTGAAAGGATCCATGCATGGACATAATTTCTATTATTGGTTCTAACTGCGGATCTGATTGTCGAAAATCACCTGGGTTGTGCGCGTGGGGAATAACGACAATATTATTGGGGTCATGACGCTCGTGTAACTCTGCATATAATGAAGAAAGTACAGGAAATTCCATTGCAGATACTGGTATCTGATCTTCGATGGTTCGAAACAACACGTTGTGGTGACCACCGAAGCGGGTATGCCTAGTCCATTCCCAACCCAAATAAGGAATAAATTTTCCTGGTTCATCGTACTCTGCACTGGTGCGGCGAATTAAATCCCACTCACCAGCGTCGAGCCACACGTCATGTTCGGAATGGGTGACATAATCTAATCGCGCATCATCTCGCGCGAAGCGCATAAAATAATCTACCGTTCCGATGCCTTCGGAATAACCGCTATGACCGTGCGTATCACCCCAATAAATACGAAACTCCGGATTTTCTTGCACTAGGATGGGGTTGCCTTCGCCAGTAATTGATCCATCTGCGCTGCGAATAGAAATCCAATACACGCCTGGCTCATTTAAAGCTAAATCCAGAACAGTTATGGCACTAGTACCAGCATTTGTTGTTGCAACAATTTCATTGTTCAACAAAACTTCAAAAGCTGGAATGTCACCGGTGGCACGATTAAAGTATTGATCTTGTGCGCGTACTGAAAGTTCAAAAGATTCTCCAGGTTCAACAACACTCGGCGCAAATCCATGTACACCTGTTGTCTCACCGCCGACGATTTCAAATGGAGTAATTGGTAGAGAGCGCCATTCACTCGAACCATCTAAATCAACATAAAGTGGTAGAGGCATACGTTCGCTTTCGAAAGTGGGCGTCATTATTCCTGAGCCACCCTGACTGCGATCACCGTAAGTAATGGTGACACTGGAGCCACGATCCAATTCACCTTCAACTACGCGAAATGCAATTGCTGGCTGTGGTCTGCGGAAGCCACCATGAGGTCCGGAGGCCATTATTGTTTCGCGCTCAAACGTAGCATCGTCATCGTCTGTCGAGATGCTCACATAACCGGCAGCAGTGGGATCTTCAGTTTGAAACGTTCCCCAGTTTGCATTGAAGTGCCGAGCTATCCAGAACCCACCACCAGTCACTATTGGCTTGGTACCAACACGCCAGGTTTGACGTAATTCCGCCATGGAGCTAACAACGAAAGGTCCTAAAGTATCACTGGTTAATAAGCCTAGTGATCCTTCTTCATCCCGCAAGATGAATTCACGAATAAATTGATCAACGTTTCTTGATTGGTTTACAGCTTGCTGACCAGTAGGTGCAAGGGTTGCTTGTAGACGAACTCGCGGAGCATCTATGCCTACTTCACCGCCGGCCATGGCATAGGCATCTATCCAGTCAGCAAGCAGGTCCGCTCGTTCTACTATTGAAGATTCATTGGTGGCTTCACTGGCTAAATCAGATTTAAGCTGCTCAACTCTCGCTCTTAGCTCGGTAGTCATATAGTCATCAAGTACGGTGTGCTGTTTTTCTTCATTAGTACAAGCAAACAGCAAGGTCAAAATAGTGATTGCAATTAGCAATCGAATTTTCGTTTTCTTGAATAAATTTATGAATATCATTTTTTCTACTCTCAACTCTTATTTGCAGAGAAACCCACACTAGGCATTTTTATTGTGCAGTAAATCGAAATCTATTACTAATTGCTTTAAGCTGTATTTAACTTCTATCCTAAAAACTCGGCCAACAAGAACTAAGAATCAAGGAGCAAATATGAAACGCAGACAGTTTGTAAAAGCAACAGTAGGTGCCGCCGTCCTGTTGCGATCAACAAGACTATTTGCACAGTCCTTTGATTTGGTGGTTCGAGGTGGACGGGTAATTGATCCATCCCTAAACCTCGATATGATCGCCGATATTGGCGTGGTTGGAGATCGAATTGCTGCAGTCGCGCGTAACCTGGGAAGCTCGGCAGATAGGGAGATAGATGCCCGAGACAGAATTGTGATGCCCGGAATTCTCGATATTCATGCGCACTACGCACAAGATTCTGAAGGTCCTCATATTTGTTTGTCCGATGGTGTTACCGGTTGGGTAGATGCCGGATCGGCCGGTGCAGATAACATCGACGAAATTGTTGCAGTGGCAAGATCGGCTCCACAGCCGGCTGGCATTCTTCTTAATATTGGTAGACGAGGCGTAATTCCAGAGGGTGACACTGCAGACATTTCATTAGCTAATGTTGAAGTTGCAAAAGCTGCTATTGCTCGCAATCTTGATTATGTTGTCGGTGTTAAAGCACGTATGACGGAGGGAGTTACAGCTAATGACCTAACGGTGATACGCAGAGCCCAGGAAGTTGCTAGTTATTTTAATCTGCCATTAATGATTCATATGGGACAGTCCGCTTCACCCATGGCTGACCTGGTGGCGGAATTGAAACCTGGGGACATAGTTACACATATGTACGCACCGCCGCCCAATGCAATAGTTGATGACACAGGCAATATTTTTCCTGAGGTATTAGAAGCCCGTCGCCGTGGCATCTTTTTTGATGTCGCTAATGGACGTATCGATCATCTGCGTTGGGATACTTTTGATGCGATTATGGCTGCAGGTTTTTGGCCGGACACTATTTCTACTGATGGATTTTCCACTAGTCGCAGTGCACCGGGTGTAAGAGATTTTCCAAACATCATGTCAAAGTTTTTGAATTTCGGTATGCCATTAAGTGCAGTTGTATCATCTTCTACTCTAAATCCCTCTAGAGTGTTTCCATTTTTGCGAGACAAAGGGACACTAAACGTAGGTGCTCCAGCAGATATAGCGATATTAGAACTAAGACAAGGAAATTTCACCTTCGTAGACAACTACGAAAACCTGAGACCAGGTACACAGAGATTGTTCCCGTTCGAGACGGTATTAGCAGGACGTCAAGTCCCAAGAGTTTAGAGAGAAGATTTTATGTGGGAATCATTTCTCACTCTAAAATTTCATTTTAAGTTTAATCGTTCCCACCGCCGCTGAGACGACGATCATGAGAAATCTGTTGATAGTCTTCGTCAGTAAGGTATGTGATGTTCACGTGAGCATGATACATATCATCGTAACTGCGCTGACCCCAACCAACCCATTGTGTTGGATCCGGGTTGTGAGGGTTATCCGCAGTGTTGTCATGCCAGGCAGTAATTTTCAAAATGGTTCCTGCTGGTAGCAGTGGCGCTGAATCCTCAGAGTACACATAGTTTACGTGCCAGTTAAAATTGAAGTTATCAACATGGCTCAACATTTGTACTTGGCCATTTGGCAGTATTGCTTCCATCGACATTGCTTTACCACGGATATGCATATGGGGCTGGTAGTTTTCTAATCTGGCTTGTGTGACCAAAGGTACATAAGCGTGATGGGTAGTGATCTTGCCCGGTGGAATATCCAATGTATCCATTGCTTGCATTACACCAAGTGCTTGCGAATAAACTCGATATTTCGGAACAAAGCCTTCTTGATGAAACCAGATTCCGAGTTCAGTTTGCGCCGTAATTTCCTCTCCTACTGAATGGTAGTGGTTATCGAAGGCGACCCTTGAACCGGCCTTCATTAACTTTCCAGTATTTTCACGGAAAACATCGCCAATCTTACCTACTGCGAATTCTGTTAAATAGCTGCCTCTACCAGGCACATCAACAGAAGGATTGAAATCGCCAGGCTCTTCTTCCTGTTGCAAATAGACAACAGCATGGTGAGTCACCGGACGCGATTCCATAGTTGGTCTTACTTCCATGCCAGTTACCCAACGGTCTTCGGTAAGGCCAGTTTCGATAATTGGTGTCCACCATTGATCCTGCCCTTGCGCCGATTGAGTCCATGGCGTGGAACGAACAATCAAATCAGGCTCGCGGCCATATTTTTCGGCTAAACGCCAAATGTCGTCCGATGGCCAATCTATTGGTGGCGGCAAGTCTTCAGGGTTTCCTTGAGGAGCGCCCATATCAACCCAGGCAGCAATGGTAGCGATTTCTTCATCGCTTAGAGAAGCATCATTATCGTATTCTTGAATTCCAACGGTTTTATCTAAATGCCAGGGTGGCATTTCTCTTGCTTCGACTCGTGCCTTGATAACCGGTGCCCAAGGCCTGACTTGTTCATATGTCATTAATGCCATTGGTGCCATCTGGCCAGGGCGATGGCAGGTGTGGCAATTTTCCTGCAGTATAGGAGCAACATCTTTACTGAAAGTGATTTCATCCTGAGCGGATGTAGCTCCTGCTGCGCTGAATAACAAAACGCTAGCAAAAAATCTTATTTGAGTTTCCCATTCTATATTCATGATCTTCACCTCTACCATCGAATCGTTTCGTTAATTCAAAAGCTATTCTACGAAGACTTTTATATACCCATTGGTCCAGCAACAAAAAAAGCCACCGGCCATAATAAATGCCTGCCCACCAGAATCATCCCAGGCTAACACACGTAAAACATATTCTCCTGGTGCATCAAACGTCGCTTGTGTAGTTGCTCTACCATTGTCCAATCTCGGTGTGTCGTCTGTAAATTCGACATTACCGGGCCCGCGATATTTTCCTAGCACCAATCCGTTTCGCGCTGGCGTACCTACCGAGCGAGATTTCTTTACTCCATCGTCCACCGACCAAATCATAAGCTCGGTGCTTTCTCCGACAGCGGTTGAAATTGTCGGTGAATAAACTCCCATTGGACCCTGTCCAGTTTTACCGTTTGCACTAAAGCGCACAATCGGAGGAGTATTTCCGCTGGTAACTTCTTCCAGCGCAGTAATTTCCCATTCCGGCCTCAAGTGACCCGGTATCGCTATGGATTCGCCGCCGGAATTGATTCGCCAAATCAGAGATTGATCACCAAAGTCCGCAGGAACTTCGATAGCAAATACTCCTGTATGCCGGCGCGGATAGAAAAATTCTGGTTGGCCTCGATCTGTTGATCCTGGCTCAAATTGATTATCCACTCCAACGGGAATCGTCAGATGTTCGTCGTAGTTGCGATTAAAATAACCGAACACCAAACTGAAGCTGCCGTCAGCATTGGGATACCAACCTTCAAACGAAGGTGAAATACTTTGCCCTTTACTGTGTGGGAGTGGTGCGTCGATCAAATTGCCTTGGGCTTGGGCTGCAAACGGAATCGACTGCAGTAAAGCTAAGGCAAGAGCAATCTGGAACGTTCTTTTCATTATTATAATCACAACCCCAATAGATTGGACTTCCTGAGACATTCAGTCAAGCTATAATAAAGTGTATCTAAGGTACTGTATCGCTGGCGGCAAACCCCTGTTTTAGCTAGTATTTAAAGCCCATAAGAGAGTAGGAATATGACCCTACCAAACTCTAGGATTATTGGTGCCGCATTGGCACTAACCCTCGTGGCCTGTGGCTCCGAAGAGCCTGCCGCTCCAAGCTCTGCTGTGCCTCTGGAAAGCCGGGCAGATATTGTTGAGTTAGCTTCGATTGAGCCGTCCTCCGCTCACACCCAGGCAGCGATTAACCAGTACTGTATTGTTTGTCATAACGAGGCATTAGAAACAGCCGGGCTAAGGTTGGATAACATCGATGTTGCTAATGCCGCGGCGTACCCTGAAGTTCTAGAAAAAGTCATTCGGAAATTGCGCACCGGAGTTATGCCACCGGTTGGGATGCCATCTCCGCCCCAAGAAGACCGTGCAGCTATGGTCCATTGGCTGGAAAGTTCTTTGGATGCACTTGCTATGACTAACCCGAATCCAGGTCGTACTGAAACCTTAAGACGACTAAATAGAACCGAATATGAAAATGCGATCCGAGATTTGCTAGCTCTTGAAATTGATAGCAGCACTTTATTGCCTCCAGATGAAAGTGGTTACGGCTTTGATAATGTTAATGTGGGGGACCTGCCCCCAACACTATTAGATCGATACATTTCTGCGGCGCAAAAGATTGGTCGATTAGCAGTGGGAGGAGCTCAAGCATCAGTTCAAAGCGAAGTAATCAGCGTGCCACCGGATTTAACCCAGGAAGACCATATCCCAGGATTGCCCATAGGCACTCGCGGCGGTGCCACTTTTCCTTATACTTTTCCTCAGGATGGGGAGTATGACTTTAAAATTCGCTTGGCGCGCAATCGTGTTAACGACATTGGTGGATTACGCAATGCGCCAGAACAACCATTGGAACTTCTGGTTGACCGTGAAGTGGTTGAATCCTTCTTGGTGATTTCGCCAGAAAGTGGCGATCACTCTGAAGTGGATAAAAACTTTATCGCACGCATTCCAGTGACTGCTGGCCCGCATGATATAGGTGTTACCTTTCCCAAACTTTCTGATTCCCTAATAGAAAGTGAAAGACAGCCACTAGAATCTCGCTTCAATGAAATACGACATCCAAGATTAAACCCAGCTATTTTCCAGGTGACAATATCTGGTCCCTATGACGCAACTAGTTCTGGTGATACTCCGAGTCGTCAGAAAATATTCACTTGTGAGCCCAACGAAGCCTCAGAAGAACTTCTGTGTGCTCG
>DFQD01000221.1 GCA_002377605.1 Gammaproteobacteria bacterium UBA3498
TTACGCTGAAGGATTGTTTGGAAGGACTCGAGGTGGCTATGGAGGATCTCTGTGGAAGTGCTCTTCAAAAACTAGAAAAAGGGGAAATTCTGGTAGCGGAAACTTTACTACCCAACTACGTTAAAGAACAGTTGGACTATCACTCATAATCGGATCGTTATGGACCTAAGTTTTATTCAGATAACTATGTTGGCATTAATACAGGGCATAACTGAATTCCTGCCGATTTCTTCTTCCGCCCATTTAATCTTGCCCTCACTGTTATTAGATTGGCCTGACCAGGGTCTAACCTTTGATGTATCTGTGCATCTGGGCACATTATTTGCAGTTTTATTTTACTTTCGTCGAGATGCAATCGTTCTAATTCACGCCTGGATGATGCAGATAACCAAAGGAGAAGTTACTGCAAACAGCAAATTAGCCTGGATAGTAATCATCGCAACAATCCCAGGTGCCATTGCGGGATATATTGGTAATGATTTTGTTGAGGCTTATGCTAGGTCCGGCATGGTACTGGCAACTACGATAGCTCTTTTCGCCGTTCTACTTTGGTATTCCGACAGAGTTGGGAAGCGCTCAAATTCTTTTCAGGATCTAACTTGGAAACACGGCCTAATTATTGGCTTGGCGCAGGTGCTAGCTTTAATTCCTGGGACCTCTAGGTCGGGAATCACAATGACAGCCGCATTGTTTTGTCAGTACTCACGACAAGCCTCGGCAAAAATATCTTTTCTTCTAGCAATTCCAATAATTTTCGGAAGTTTTCTCCTACGTGCAATAGATCTTGTCAATAGTGGTTCCGCAATTGATCAACTGCTTCCGATCAGCTATGGCATGTTAATTGCCGGATGTATAGCATTCCTATGCATTCACTATTTTATGGAGTTTATTGAGCGTGTGGGTTTTCTACCTTTCGTAATTTATAGAATCGGGCTCGCGTCTCTGATCTTGATGCTCACTGTCATCCTATGAATCGGTCACAAATCGTTATCGCCTACAGTGATTCCGAGCCAACTACCGTCGAAAATAGCCTTGCACAATTATTAAAGCTCGAGCTTTGCCAGCATCAACAAATTGATGGAGATGTCATCGAGTTTTATCTATTCATTGATGAGAATGGATTAGCTTTGCAAGCTGTGACTAATCCTGCCCCCGGTCCTTTACGCGTTGAGTTTAGTAAACTGCACAAGCGAATTGCTGATGCACTGCTAAATCAAAATCTTTTAAAAGCCTGTGGGGTGCGAAAAGCTAATCGCCCATCGGTGCTCGATGCAACTGCTGGCCTAGGAACTGATAGTTTCCTGTTAACTGCGGCGGGTTGTTGTGTGGAGGCGTTAGAAGTCAATCCAATTGTGTATGCCTTACTCAGTGACGGAATCGAACGATACAAGCAATTAGGTAGACAGGAACAAGAACTGATTTCTCGTTTGAAGATTCGTAATGAGAATTTTCTGAATACAAAAGTGGGCGGAGAAAGGTTTCAGGTCGTTTATCTAGATCCCATGTTTCCGGCTAAGTCTAAGACTGCGCAGGCCAAGAAGGATATGGCATACGTGCAAAACTTAATTGGAAAGAATAGCCAAAGTGAAAAAATGTTCGAAGTAGCAAAAGAACTCGCGCAGGAAAGGGTAGTAGTTAAGCGCGCGAAGTCATCTCCGAATATTACAGAAACTCTGGCAGATATTACATTTAAAGGTAGTAGCAGTCGTTTTGACGTTTATTTAACTAACCGGCGCATTTTATTGAGCACTGATTCATAAACCATTGCGAGTTTGTCTATGTCGGCAATTTTAATACGCTCATTGAACTTATGGATAGTGATATTGCAAGGGCCGAACTCAACTACTTGAGCGCCCGCAGGAGAGACGAAGCGACCGTCTGAAGTTCCGCCAGTGGTGGATCGCTGTGGCGTCACCCCGGTCTCTTCAGTGACGCTTTCAGCCACTATATCGATTAGTTCAGTCTCAGTTGTTAGATAGGGTTCGCCTGATAGGTGCCATTTGATTTCGTATTCAATCTCATCCTTGTCGAGGATTGCTTGAACTTGATTTTTAATTGCCCCTGCATTCAGTTCTGTTGAATAGCGAAGATTAAAATCTACTTCCATTACATCGGGGATGACGTTATTTGCGCCCACACCCGCATTTACATTAGAAATCTGAAAACTGGTGGGGGGGAAGTCATTGTTGCCATTATCCCATTTGATTGAAGTTAATTCCGCTAATGCTGGTAGAGCTTTATGTATGGGATTTGACGCTAAATGTGGATAGGCAATATGACCTTTGATGCCTTTTATTTTTAATTTACAGCTTAACGAACCTCTGCGGCCAATCTTAATTGTGTCTCCGAGGCTCTCTGTGCTGCTGGGTTCACCAATCAGGCAGTAGTCTATTTTTTTCTCTTTACTATTAAACATCTCAATCACTTTTCGCGTACCGTTTATAGCCTGACCTTCCTCATCACTGGTGATTAGAAAGCCGAGTCGAAAGTTTGGTGAATTATCTGCTAAAAAACTTTCCGAAGCGGTAATCATGGCAGCGAGACTGGATTTCATATCCGCGGCACCTCGCCCATACAAAAACTCACCATCTTCGGTGGGCGTAAATGGGTCGAAAGACCATTCTTCTAATGGGCCAGGTGGAACCACGTCGGTATGCCCGGCAAAAACGAAAAGTGGTCCGGTTTCTCCAATCTCTGCCCAAAGATTTGAAACTTCATCAAAAGGATATTGCTTACAAGTAAATCCCGCTGCAGTTAAGCGCTCCGAAAGAATCTGTTGGCAATCTTTATCGTCTGGAGTGATCGAAGCTCTTTCGATTAGTTGTTTTGCCAAATCTAACGTGGCAGACATATGAATTCCTAATTATGAGCGTGGAGTTCTTCATTAAGGACGATGGCATTCTTTATCGGTACGCATTCAACGGCGCCGCTTAAGGAATTGCGGCGAAATAGCAAGTTTTTGATCTCGCTAATCTCTCTCGCCTTGGCGATTTTAATAAATTCGCCATTATCATCAAACAAATTTATTTTAGTACCTGCGGTAACATAGAGTCCTGCTTCTACAACGCAACCATCGGCTAAAGGAAATCCAATTCCAGCGTTTGCGCCAATCAAACAATTTTCACCCACACTAATAATTTCGGTGCCGCCTCCGGAAAGTGTTCCCATAGTGCTGCA
>DFQD01000182.1 GCA_002377605.1 Gammaproteobacteria bacterium UBA3498
ATTCGTGGAAAAGTGCCGACGTCAGCGGTCATGCCAATATTTATTTCGAAAATAGTTAAGAACGCATCTTCGGTCATGTAGCGCATGTCGCAAGCTGTAATCATGTCGACGCTTCCGCCGATTGCCCCACCCTGAATTGCTGCTAGTACAGGAATTCGACAATCATCCAGACTAGTAAATGTGTCTTGCAGATACTTCACAGTGTCTAAGAACTTTGCACCATGAAGACGATTGAATTTAGCCTGAATTTCAGGATCATCACTGGTAGAAACACTACTGCCGAATACCGAAGTATCCATGCCCGCAGAAAAATGTGGCCCGGTTGAAGAAATGACAATTACTCGCGCGAGAGATTCTTTGTCGATCGTATTAACTATCCGCGGCAAGTCGTCCCAGAATTCCGGAATCATGCTATTGCGTTTATCTGGACGACTTAAAACGATGTGGGCAATATTGTTCTCGATGGAGACATCGAAACAATTCGATTCCATTTTCTACTCCTCAATAACTCAGTTTCTGTGACAATGAAAATCGACGGCTTCTTTTCCGCTAGTGACATTTTCTACTACCGCTCCCCATGTCATGACGCCTGATGCCGCCATGCGCCGGCGGCGATCTTCCATGTATGAAGTAAGTCTAACCAGGCTAGGTGCTTCTAACACTGCTTCAACATCCATAAGTACGATGCGGTAGTACTTGGCAATGAAGTCCTTGGTAAATTGCGCTCGCCATTTATAAGCCTCCAAAGCTTCTTCGTAGCGAGGATCGCCCTCTAGTTCGGAATTGTTCCAGGCACTGCACATGGCGCGCACATTTGCCATTTCACTGTTGTTTATAAAACTTCGAGCATTAGAAATGGTGATAAAGATGTCTTGTAATTGCGAGTCATTAATCAAAAGTTCAGTTTTTGTTTGTTCAGGGCGGTTGGCGATATCTTGCATTAAACGATTCAGCACAGCGCGATCGATTTCTTCTGGTGCAATAGTCGGGACCAATACGTTTAATTCCCGGGGTTCTTCGCTGTCTAAGGTGCGGATTTCCTGCAGACGCCTGCTTGCATCCAGGCTACCATCTACTGGTGTTTGCAATTCATCTTGTGCATTTATAAGCATGCTGATGCTTAATAACAGTGCACTTTGCGTTAGGATCTTCAACATAGTCGTACTGGCAGGCTAGTTTACTGTCTTCTTATTTCAGTAGGTTCTAGCTGAGGATAATCGATACCCAATTGTTCAAGGTAAGTGCCGAAACGGCTTGGGTCGTAATATAACTCTTCTAGTAATGGTCGATACTCTGCCATGATGTCGGCATTTTTTTCGATGGCTGGTGGATCATTTGGGCCAATGAAAGGTGTGTAGACCTCATCGGCAGTTTGGATGTCATCGAAATATGCCTGAGCATCTTCAACCAATGTTTCTGATTGCAATAAATCCAGCATAGTTGTGGCAACTACTTTTGCTCCCGCTATCGCACCTTTATGGGCGATTGGCGTAGCCATGGCCATGGCGCTGGACCAATGATGCCCTTGTAACCCTCTCACGTTAGATGGAAAGCGCAAGGTGACAGTTGGCACATTCCAGGATACATCACCAATATCATCAGATCCCCCGGAAATGGGCTGTTCTAAATCCGGTGTAATGCCTGATAATTCAGTGGCCAATCCTTGAGGATCATTGGAGCCCATCAGTTCCTGTAATGCGCGAGCAAATTGCTGATCGTCTTCAGACCATTGGGGTAGCCCCACCCTTTGAATATTTTCGTCCATAGCAATTGCGATAGGTTGATTGAAATGACGAGGGTATGCAGCTCCAATAATTCGCCTAGACATGGATGTGTCAGACATGAGTGATGCGCCTTCGGCAATTTGATGCAGTGTATTAAAATTTTCACGAATGCCATCGGCGGTTACTTCGCGAATGAAATACCAGACGCTGGCGGAAGAAGGAACAACATTTGGTTGGTCGCCACCATTACTAATTACATAATGGGATCTTTGCAAAGGATGTAAATGTTCGCGGCGAAAATTCCAGGCGATATTCATTAACTCTACAGCGTCTAAGGCACTGCGACCTTCCCATGGGTCACCGGCACCATGAGCTGCCTCACCATCGAATAGATATTCGACGGAAACTAGTCCAGTTCCTCTCGCACGTCCCCAACTCACGCTTAGGTTATTAGATACGTGAGTAAATAAAACAGCGTTGACGCCGTCGAATAAACCATCTCGGGCATACCAGGCTTTGGTGCCCAGTAATTCTTCTGCAATGCCAGGCCAAATCACGATGGTGCCAGGTAGATTTTCCCGTTCCATAAGTTCTTTTACTGCTAGTGCGGCAACGATATTGACGGCTTGGCCTGAGTTGTGACCTTCACCATGCCCTGGTGCACCTTCGATCATAGGTTGACGGAAAGCAACCCCTGGCATTTGTGAAGATCGAGGAATGCCATCCACATCAGAACCTAGCGCAATTACTGGTTCGCCACTACCCCAAGAGGCCCACCAGGAAGAAGGAATACCAGCAACGCCCAATTCAACATCGAAATCATTTTCTTTGAGTAATTCTGCAAGGTAGCGTTGAGTTTCAAACTCCTGGAAGCCGAGCTCTGAGAAAGAAAATAAGCTATCGACTATTTCCTGGGTGAGTTTCTGCATAGAATCGACTGAAACGACTGCTTCCGCTTTTAGTCCAGTAAAGCTATCCTGCGCCATAATCGATCCTGCCGGTAACAACCCGGCAATCAAACAGATAATTATTGTTTTTTGGAGATTCATTACATACCCCGCACAACTAGTTCGTGCATAAATTTGGTTGTAATAAAAGTAATTAGGGTACGCTGTTTTCCGCCTCTGCACCAGAACATCTATCTAAAGCCTAAGTCCTGAAAGTAGTAGTTAAGAGAATGAAATAGCAGCCGCTCTACTAGTTAAGCTAGGTTAGTAGGAGATACTAATGGAAGCGCTATTCGCAAATGTGAACTGGCTCGCTGTTGGTGTTAGTACGATTATTAGTTTTATGTTGAGTGGACTTTGGTATTCGTCAAAGATGTTTGGAACTAAGTGGGCACAAGGTGTAGGTGTAAAAATCGGCGGTGATGCAAAACAACCGATGCCAGCCTTGGTCACCCAATTTATTGGAACTTTGTTGTTTGCCTGGGTGGTGGCTTTGGCATACACAAATGGATCAATAGCATCAATAGTGTTAATCAGTATTACGTTCTTTTTCTTATTGGTAGCAGCAAATCTTTTTGCTGAGCACACGGTTTATGCAACAGTTGTGGAAGGGCTATTAATAATCACCATGGGAGTGATTATGGTTGTGTGCAATATTTTCCTGTAGCCAGAAATTAGTGAGAACACTTGAGAGTTTTAGGGTTCAACAGGTTGTTGACGCCTAAGACTCTAAATTGGATTACTTAACTAAATATACTTAGTTATTGTAATAACCAAGTGATCCAGATTTGCCAATGTCCGCTACTTTTGTTGGTGATGCTATTGTGGTTGTGGCGAATATTGAAACCACCAACGGAGTAATTCATGCAATTGATCAGGTTGTGCTGCCCAACTAATATATCCAGCTGAGTACTACGTATTTCTTTCCTTTGAGGCTGGCTCAGTACTAGCCTATTTTTCTAAATAGACGCAAATAAATCATATTCATTTGATTTGGTGATTTTTGCCGAAACAATCTCACCTGATTCGATTTCTTCGTTTGTTTCTATGTAAACCAAGCCATCAATTTCTGGTGCGTCGGCTGTAGATCGTCCGATGACAACCTCTTCATTTGTATCGTCAATGATGACCTCGATCGTGCTACCAACTTTCTCTGCGAGTTTCTGTGTGGAAATTTGTTGTTGCACTTCCATAAAGCGATTCCATCGTTCTTCTTTTGTTTCGTCGTCAATTTGAGCAGCTAATTCATTGGCCTTCGCTCCATCGACTGGAGAATATTGAAAACAACCAACACGATCTAGCTTAGCCTCTCTCAAAAACTCTAAAAGCTCTTCGAAGTCAGTTTCTGTTTCACCTGGAAAGCCAACGATAAAAGTACTACGAATGGTTAGCTCTGGTACTTCACTTCGCCATTGTTCGATTCTTTTTATTGTTTTCTCGCTTGCGGCAGGCCTGCGCATGGCTTTAAGAATATCGAGGCTGGCATGTTGGAATGGAATGTCCAGATAAGGGAGTATTTTTTCTTCAGCCATTAATGGAATGATCTTGTCTACGTGGGGATAGGGATAGACATAATGTAACCGAATCCATATTCCCATTTCGCCGAGTGCTTCGCAAAGTCCTTGCATGTTTGCTTTAACAGGGCGCCCTTGCCAGAAATCGGTTTGGTATTTGGTGTCAACGCCATAAGCGCTGGTGTCCTGAGAGATCACTAATAGTTCTTTAACACCCGATTTAACCAATCGCTCAGCTTCGTTTAATACGTCTCCAACAGGCCGACTCACTAAATCTCCTCGCATGGATGGAATTATGCAAAAACTACAACGATGATTGCAGCCTTCTGAAATTTTCAAGTACGCATAATGTCTTGGAGTTAACTTAATTCCTTGTGGCGGCACCAAGTCGCTAAATGGGTCGTGCTCTACAATAGGTGGAGGAAGGTGTTGATGAACCTGCGATACTACTTCCTCATAAGCCTGGGGTCCGGTTATTCCTAATACTTTGGGATGAGTGCTTGTTATTAGGTTTGTCTGTTTTCCTAAGCATCCAGTAACAATTACTTTACCGTTTTCATCAAGAGCTTCGCCAATTGCCTGCAAGGATTCTTCTTTGGCACTGTTAATAAAACCACAGGTGTTAACAATAACAATATCCGCTTTTTCGTAGCTGGGAACGATGGAGTATCCATCCATACGCAAGTGGGTGAGTATGCGCTCGGAATCTACCAGAGCTTTCGGGCAGCCGAGTGAAACAAAACCTACGTTTTTTTCAGGCATAGTGTAGTCGTGATTCTTTGTTTTAAACGATTTGAGCAGAGATTTCCGCTTTAGCACCCAACATCGATTCACTCAAATTTCGAATCAGGCATATAAGTCTCAAATATAATTGGGTCTGAGGCCTATGCCTGCAAGCTAGCTCTTTCCTGTTCAACCAATACTCGTCTAAGAATTTTACCGGATGCAGATTTAGGAATCTCATCGACGATATCCAACTTACGAATCTTCTTATGAGGAGCAACTTGCTCTGCCACCCAGGTCATTATCTCTTCCGGAGTAATTTCTCCTTTCAAAACGACAAAGGCTTTCGGAATTTCACCGGCTTCTTCGTCTGGACTCGGAATAACCGCTGCATCAGCAATACAAGGATGAGTTAATAGAAGTGCTTCCAGCTCTGCCGGTGCAACCTGATAAGCTTTGTATTTGATGAGTTCCTTAAGGCGATCGACTATGTAGAAGTAACCATCCTCATCAGCATAACCAATGTCACCGGTGTGGAACCAACCATCTGCATCAATACAATGATTAGTAGCCTCTTCATTATTAAGATAGCCAACCATGACGTGTTGGCCTTTTACCAATACTTCGCCTCTTTCATTAACACCCAGTTCTTCTCCGGTTTCGGTATTGACAATTTTCGAGTAAGTATTGGGAATCACTCGTCCGACGGATCCAGTCTTATTAGGAGGAACCGGCATTGTGTTTACATGGCAGGCGCCAGCAACTTCTGTAAGTCCATAGCCTTGGTAAACGCCGCAATCAACCCGTTTAGCACAGGCATCTTCTAGTTCGGCGCCAAGTGGAGCAGCGCCGGAGCTTATTAATCGTATACTGGAAACATCGTACTTATCTACTAATGGATGATTTGCCAAAGCCAGCACTAAAGGCGGCACTAAATTCAAGCAGGTTATTTTATAGTCTTGAACGATCTGCAAAAATTGTTCGAGATCGAATCTGGGCATAGTTACCAAAGTTACACCACGATAAACCGCAAGGTTCAGTATCAATACCATGCCATAGATATGAAAGAATGGGAGTACTCCGACTAAGCTATCTTCATCTGTTATAGAATTGATTGATTCAGATAAAACCATGTTTGAGGTGAGGTTTTCATGGGTCAGCATCACACCTTTAGCTAAACCTGTAGTGCCGCTTGAATACGGGAGTGCTACTAGATCATTCTTGGGATCTATATCGACTTCTGGTTTGTTGCCATCATTGTTTAGTAGCTCTGCGAAAGGGGTTGCGCCTTCCGCTTCACCGAGAACAATAATTTCTTCAATGCCACATTCTTCAGCGGCGGGAGATGCGCGATCCATAAACTGTGGAATCGTGATCAATATTTTTGCGCCAGAGTCATTAAATTGGTGAACCAGATCTCTTGTCGAGTACAAAGAGTTAACAGTTGTATTAATTCCACCGACAGCTGCAACGCCAAGAAAAATAGTGGCGTACTCAGGGCAATTCGGACAAAACACCGCACACACGTCGCCTTTTTTAAAGCCGCGCTGGTGTAAGCCAGTTGCAAAGTGATTAATCTGGGTTCTCAATTCGGCAAAAGTAAGCGTTCTGCCGCTCAGGCCATCTATAAGCGCAGGCTTGTCAGCGAATTCATCGACTCTAGCAAGAACTACAGAGGTTAAATCTTTATTGGGAACAATTACTTCAGGGATGCTGTTTTCAAAAATCACTTTTTACTTCCTTTTTCATGCGTATATTGCCTTTGTTTGCACACCGGTGTTTCCGAACTTTATGTCAGCTTTTCTCAAAGCACAATAAGCAATTATAAGCCTGCGAATGCTGGATGGTAGGAGATTACACCTTCTTTGTCTGCGAAGACGTGAGGCGATAATTCCAACACCATAAAAACCTCTCGTGGCACATCATATTTAGGCTTAATGCCGAAATTCATCGAAGGTGAGAATCCAAAGCGCAAATAATATTCTGGATGGCCAAGCACTACTGCGCCTACTGCGCCGAGAGCTCGGCATTCCTCAAGTCCGGCCCGGACCAATTGCGAACCGATTCCCTTGTTCTGCGCTGGCGGATTCACGGCCATGGGGGCGAGCCCCATAAGGAATAGATTAGTATCAGAATCCAGAGTCACAGGAGTGAACAGAATATGGCCAATAATCTCTTGTTCACCTTCGGCGACCAGAGAGATTAGAGGGGAAACAGTTTCCCGTAATCGATTGACTAGTTGTGCTTCTTCCTCATTTGGGAACGCTGATATATTAATCTTAAAAACTGCTTCAATATCTTCTGCAGTTTCTTTTCTTATTTTCATCTTTAGTTGGCTTCTTTTGCTTTTAATTTTCCATCAATTGAAGTTGGTACTTCCTTTATTATGCAAATTGAAACTAATTAAGATAAAAGCAGGCATCGCTTAGAGGGAAGCAAGCATCTGCGGGCCGATAATTCGAAGGAATAAGACACTCAAAAATGCTGTATACCAAAAGATTGCATTAAATGCTGTTTGAAATTTTTAATGACGAATTAATTACCAGGAAAATAACATGGTTGATCTAAGCGATCCTCAGGCAGACATACCTCGAGCAGCAATTTGCCAAACAGCTTCTACTCTATCGTTGCGAATGGCGTACATTTGGTTGTAGAGATTAACCACTGGATCACAGTGAGAAACAATGAGCTCTAACTTATCGCCAACCCGGTAACTGCGGGAAGCATTGTCTTCATAGCGCAGAGTACCAAATTCGTCTGATCCAGAGGTGTAGCTCATTCCGGTTTCACCTTTAACTCGAGCCCAAGGTCGATTAATAGTGCAAGCCTTAGCGCCAGCATCGGTCGTAACACGTCCTTCATATTGATCGTTTAAAACAGTGGCTAAAATGGTTAGTGAGGCGGCAAAGTCAGAGTACACATCACTATCGGTTTCGCCGCCGATATCAATATACTGCGCGTCCATAAATACATAGCTACCCACTTGCACATCAGTGAGTCCTCTGGTCTCGTGATCGATGTTGTATGTGCCGGTACCACCACCACTAAAGATTTCAGTGCTCAGGCCTGACTGGTTGAAAAGATCAAAAGTATCAGTAGCGCCTGCAAGCCTTTCCAGAGTTTGATTCTTTCTTTGTTCGAACCCCTTTACATGTTGTGAGCCACCATCGTAACAGAGCAATCCGCGCAAGTTTAATGAGGGCAATGAATCAATAAGTTGAGCTAATTCCACTGCCGGCTGGCCAGGTGTTATGCCGGTTCGATGACCTCCGGGATCCACATCAACAACCACATCAGCGATGAGCCCCATAGCAGAGGCTGCCTCTGATAATAATCTGGCGTTTTGTGCGGAATCGGTTGCTTGGACAAAGCGGGAATTTTCCTGGCGCAGATTCATAGCCCTTCGGATTTTTGTTGGAGTGACATTGGTTGTAGTCATCAGAATCTCATCTATGCCATTTTTATACATGGCTTCGGCCTCACTGATTTTTGCAGTACATATTCCAACGGAACCAGAATCTAGTTGCATTTGGGCAATTACTGGAGTCTTGTGAGTCTTTGCATGAGGTCGACTGGCAATACCGTTTCGATTGACAGTGGATTCCATGGTGGCGATATTCGATTCCAACAAATCCAGATCGACACAAAGACAAGGTGTGTCTAATTCCCATTTTGAAACGTCTTCCTGCATTTCGCCGTCGACGTATAGGTCTCGAATTTCGTTAGCGGTATAGCCTTTCACAGTAGTAGGAAGCCAGAGTGCTGCGGCGCCACTTGATTGCAAGAATCGACGTCGGGACATTGATAGTTTGGCCATTTTAGCGCCTCATTAGAATTTTTATTATTGAATAATCAAAATGCATAAAATAGGTTTATACATAGCAATACTGCAACTAACAACCAAAGCAACTTAATATTTATCCAAACATCTGAGGTTGAAGAGTCCGGTAATTCGTTGCTTGATGCTCTCTTTTCTTCTTCCACTGTTATTCCTCGGGCTGATAAGCTTGATTAGTCGAGGCCCGTTACTTCATCAGGGCAAATCAAGCATACTCGTTTGTTATTGTTTTCTCCAATTCATCCATCAGTCATCGAGCGCATATTTTACGGCCTGGATGGCATGTATAGTGGTTGTATCATAGAGAGGAATATTGGAGTCTTTTTGAGAAACCAGCATGCCTATTTCAGTACAACCAAGAATGACGGCTTGTGCACCCCGGTCTCGCAAATTATTAATGATTGCTAGATAGGCGGCGCGAGACTCATCATTAATTTTTCCAAGACAGAGTTCGTTGTAGATAACTTTGTGTACTAGAGCCCTCTGTTCTTCATCAGGCACAAGAACTTCGATATCAAACTTTTCTGTAAGCCGGCCTTTATAAAATTTCTTCTCCATGGTGAAACCGGTGCCGAGTAATCCAACTTTCGTTATACCATCTTCCACAAGTTTTTGTGCTGTGGCATCGGCGATGTGAAGTATTGGTATATCTATTGCTGCTTCGATTTCTGGTGCAACTATGTGCATTGTATTGGTGCAGATAATTAGAAAATCAGCGCCGCCATCTTCGATGGATTGTGCCGACTTTTTCAATATCTCAGCGGTTGTCTCCCAATCATCTGCGTGTTGCAGTTTTTCAAGTTCTTCAAAGTTGACGCTATTCAGAACAATCTTTGCGGAATGTAGGCCACCCAGTGCTTTCTTTACTCCTTCGTTTAGTTCGCGATAGTACGATATAGTTGACTCCCAACTCATGCCACCCAACATTCCAATAGTTTTCATTTGCTAGTTGTTCCTTAAGATTGGATTAGTCTTTAAACTGTTTGTAATAAAATTCTCAAGTTGGGGTGCTTCATGAGTCGATTTACAAACCTTGGCTATTGTATCGGAATAATTTTGATACTCCAGAGTTGTTCTACAGAACAGAGTGAAAGGACAGATGCAGTTATTCCAGTTTTTTATGAGGCGAATTCTTTTTTGTCGGATGAAGTTCAACCAATACAAATAGACGTTCGCTATTTTTCATCCGATAATTTTGTCGGGGAAGCA
>DFQD01000179.1 GCA_002377605.1 Gammaproteobacteria bacterium UBA3498
AACCACAACGATCCACATACTGCGATAGATAAATTAACAACAAGTCCGTAAATCCCTGGATGGAACCCATACACCTTCCCTTCGACTATAAAATCGAATGGTCCGAAGGCAAGCGACAAAGCAATTGCCAATCCTGCAACCAAGCCAATTAAAACTGGATATGTGCGCAAGCCCGTCCAGCGAATACCTACCATAAATGCAGGAGCGATTTGTACTAACAGATCAAATTTACGATCCAGTAATCCAATTAACGAAGTCTGCTCCTTAAGAATTATTGCAAGCATGGTAAGCACCCCTACTATAATCCAAGAACATCGCTTGCCCATCCGAGTTAATTCAGATTCCATTGCACCAGGTCGAAAATGTACCGCGTAAATGTCTTTAATAAACATGGACGAAATCGAAAGCATGGCCGAATCTGCTGTTGACATTAACGCCGCTAATACTGCACTGAAGATAAGCACAACAAGTGCATAGCCAAAAAACGACTGTTCCTGAATTATGCGCAATATGCTGGACATAGCCTGATCGGCGTCGGCACCTTCAAGCCCAGGCACATAAGCCAGTGCGTAAATTCCAACAATAAAAGCAATAAAAACCGAAAAGAATGGCATAAAAGCCATGGTTGCGAAACTTCGTTTAAGTGTGCCAATTGACTGCGCTGAGTACATGCGCTGTATTGCTTGGGGATAAAGCGCACCTCCTATTCCGACAAGCAATATATAACTCAGCCATTCTCTTTGCATGGAAGCATCAGGTCTAACTATTTTTTCGGGCTCAGAAGTTTGAGCAATAACTTCTGTAGCAGCAGAGATTGGACCAAACTGATAAAGCATTAGTAGCATTAACACCATGAACCCGACAAACAACACACAACCTTGAATAACATCAGTCCATGCTATAGCTCGCAATCCACCCAAGGTTCCATACACCACCATGATTAGCGCGAGGCCAACAACGCCGTAGTTATATGCGGTATCCCCAGCCGGACCGGCAAGACCTTGCAAGGCTCGACCCATAGTCATGAGCTGTGCCAAAAGATAATTACTAAGGGCCAAAATCATTACGATCGAAGCTATTGTTGCCAGGGTGCGAGAACTGAATCTATCTCTGATGAAATCTACTGGAGTAACGTATCCTCTTTTCTGGGCCAGTGGTTGTAGTTTGAAGGCAAATACCTGGAAGAAGACTACGATTGCCAGCATGTAGTGTACTGCTATAAGCCAGGGAAAACCTATTCTGTAGGTTGCGCCAGTAACTCCGAATACAGTATTGCCACTGTATTGTGTAGCATAAAGCGTAAGGAACAAGACAAAGAAACCGAATCCTCTCCCAGCGAGATAAAAATCCTGCATAGAATCTTCTTTGCGCGCTCTGCGTCCCAACCAACCAAGTAGTAATAACGTACTCAGGTAGAAAGAAAAAAACAGCCAAGCACCTGGACCAAATGGAAGCGTGCTAGTCAATCTGCTCTTCCTTTATTGCGAATACACAACCACGCCGTGAAACAGGAAGTTAAAAACAATGCTCCAAGACTTGCGAGAATCCAGATTGGGAATCCGAACAAAATTCTCGCTTCATCTGCTGGCCAGTACCACGGAATGATTAAAGCCAACAACAACAAATAGACCGCAACAACCCAATAGTTTTTTCTTTCTAATTCTGCATTCATGTTAAGCGCTTAAAGGGTAGTGAAACTCTTCTGCGGGCTGGGAAAGCACCTGAGACAAGTCCATAAGGCTTTGAAGATTATGCACTGCTCTAAAATCATCAACGTAGGGTAAGATGGCTTTTATACCTTTTGCCTTTGGTTCAAATCCCTCATAACGCAATAAAGGATTTAACCAGATTAATCGTCGAGTAGATTTAGATAGGCGATCCATTTCTTTTTCCAATCCTTTGGCTTCTTCTCGGTCCAGCCCATCAGTAATCAAAATACAAACCGCTCCTTGCGCCAAAACTCGGCGTGACCAGAAATTGTTGAATTCTTTCAGGGAGGATCCTATGCGCGTGCCGCCAGACCAGTCTTTAACTGCATCAGAAGACTTATCCAATGCAAGATCAACATCTCTATGTTTAAGATGACGTGAGATATTCGTTAAACGTGTACCAAACACGAAGCAATGTACACGATCTCGATCATTAGTAATGGCGTGCATGAAATGCAAAAACATTCTGCTGTACTGGCTCATGGATCCAGAAATATCACATAGCATGACAAGAGGAGGATGGCGTAGTTTTGTTTTCTTGAATCTGAGCGGTATAGAATCAGGGGCACGAAGCGCGGCGCGCAGAGTAGTGCTCATATCAACTCGCCGCTTGGTTTCACTGCGTTGAAACCTGCGAGTTGAAATATTCATTATTGGCAGGTGGAGTTTCTCAATCGCTTTTTTAGCCAGTGTGATTTCCTTTGCAGTCATATCTTCGAAGTCTTTTTCTTGTAAGACCTCGCTATCCGAAAATGTAAAACTTGCATCGAATTCTATTTGTTCGGAATCCTGATTCGGCTTCGAGTTTTCATTTCCCGTAGCCATCGCTTCACTCAGGCGGCGGGACATTTCATGTAGGTCGTCTTGTTCGATGCGAACCGTCGGCAACATAGCCCCCATCACCCTTTCCATGATACGAGGATTTCGCCAGAAAATATGAAACGCCTGGTCGAATAATTCTCGTTGATCATGGCGATTAACGAATTGAGAAAACAAAACCCAATACAGATCAACTTGGGAACCGATACCGACGAGCTTTACTGCTTTTATCGCGTCCAAAACTCTGCCCGGCCCTACTGGCAATCCAGCCGATCGCAGGAGTCGCGCGAAATACATTAT
>DFQD01000030.1 GCA_002377605.1 Gammaproteobacteria bacterium UBA3498
ATCACATCAATAGTTTGCGGAAAGCAATGTTCGTGGACGAAGAACTTGTTGGCATTTCGATTCTTGCTGACTCGCTTCGCCAGTGCCATAGCTTCCGCGGCCGCTGTCGCTTCATCCAGTAGCGAAGCATTAGCCAGACCCATCGCAGTGAGGTCCAGAGTTAATTGCTGGAAATTAAGCAAACATTCCAATCGTCCCTGAGAAATTTCCGGTTGGTAAGGTGTATAGGCGGTATACCAGCCTGGATTTTCCAGAACATTGCGTAAGATCACATTGGGGGTGTGAGTGTCGTAATAGCCGAGCCCTATAAAAGAACGGGATTGTTTATTCTTGCCTGCGATATCTTTCAGTTTCGCAAGCGCATCATTTTCGTTCATTGGATCACCGACCGAAATCGGACGCTGTGAAAGGATTGAAGACGGGACTGTTTTCTTGATTAGTTGTTCCAGAGACTCCAGCCCAAGAGCTGCCAGCATTTCTGCAATTTGCCCATCTCCTGGGCCGATATGACGATCGATAAATGCTTCTTGGTGCTGCAACGTTTCCAGAGTAGGCGCTGAATCATTTTGCGCGGAATTGGGGGGCGTTGATGATTTTTTCGCGGGCGTCTGCATAGATTCTTTCAACTTTGCTAATGCTGTAATACAAAAACTAATACCGGAGTGCCTGAAACATTCCGGTGATCAACTATGAGTATCAATGTCAGTTTTTACTTTATTCGTCGTTGCAATGGTTGGAATAGGTATTTGCATCCATTAGTTCTTGTAGCTTGTTTTCATCGCCGACTTTTATTTTGAAGAACCAACCATTTTCATAGGGTGACGAATTCACGGTTTCTGGAGCATCTACAAGGGCTTCGTTTACTGCAGTTATTTCTCCTGAAACCGGACTATAAATATCCGACGCGGCTTTTACCGATTCTACAACCGCCACTTCATCTTTTGCATTCACTGTGGAACCGGGTTCTGGAAGCTCGACGAATACGATATCGCCTAAGGCATCTTGTGCGTGGTCGCTGATCCCGACACTTGCTGTGCCATCATTATTTATACGAATCCACTCGTGGGTAGACGCATATCTTAGATCGTCAGGAATATCACTCACGCAATGACCCTCTCATTAATTCTTTCTCAGGTTGCGCATGCGTTGCTTGGTGTTTTTTATTCGAATACCTTCTTACCGAAACGCACGAAATTGGGTTTAACAATTCGTACCGTTGTCAGTGTGCCACGCAGGTCAACTTCGCAGGATTGACTGTTGATTGGGATTCTAGCTAATGCAATTGAATGCTTCAATGTAGGAGAAAAAGAGCCACTGGTGATGATTCCTTCACCCTTATCAGTGACTAATTTTTGACCTCCTCTTAAGACGCCACGACCCTCCAGGACCAGTCCAACTAACTCAGGTAATTTGCCAGCGTCCCGCAATTGCTTGTGAGCTATCAGCGCTGGCTTGCCAATAAACTCGCGGGCCTCTGGCTCATAAGCGATAGTAATTTCCATGTTGGCAGCGAGGGGTGAGGTTGTTTCATCCATATCGTGACCATATAGATTCATACCGGCTTCCAGCCTCAGTGTATCCCGAGCGCCTATGCCGATAGGTTTAACCCCTGCCGCCAGCAGTTTGTCCCACAACTCAGGGGCATCGCTGTCGGGTAATATAACCTCCACACCCTTCTCACCTGTGTAACCAGTCCTTGCAATGAAAAAGCGGTCCAGTTCCACACCATGAAAATTTTTAAGTAATCTAATCTGATTAGCTTGATCTTCTTCAACAGCTTGGCAAACCTTGTCGATAGATTCCGGTCCATGCACCGCGAGAATTGCTAGTCGCGGCCTTTCCTGGATAGATACAGCGTAACCGTCGGTATTCTGGATCATCCAGCGCAGATCTTTGCTGCGGGTAGCGCAATTGACCACTATACGATAACCAAAGCTCATGCGATAAACGATTAAATCGTCGAGAACGTTACCATCATGATTGAGCATTGCGCTGTAAAGTGCCCGACCCACCTCTTCCAGTTTGGCGACATCGTTGGCTAGTAAATAGCGCAAGTACTTTTCCGCATCTGTTCCGCCAATATCTACAACAGTCATATGGGAAACGTCGAACACCCCAGCGGTATTGCGAACCTGTTTATGTTCTTCGATCAGGGAGCCGTAGTTGATAGGCATATCCCAACCGGCAAAGTCGACGATTTTGGCGCCGGCATCAAGATGTTTTTGATAGAGAGAGGTTTGCTGTCCCAACGATGCTTACTACGAATCAGAGAATTATCGAGGGTTCAATACTACCTATTTGCTCCCCCTTTTGACAGCATTTACAAGGTGAGTAGCGGGCTCAAAAGGAGCTATCCTCCGGACTCATCCAGTGTCTCTTCCCGAGTGTTTTCATTGGGAAGACACAAAAAAACGGAAAGCGAGGGTCACCTCTTGCTTTATTAACAACGGATACATCTTTTAGTTAGAGATTCGCCGCCGCTTCCAACACGTTATCGAAGTCCGGTCTGGCTCGAAAACCTTCTTCTGCAAACTTGGCGCGAATTACTCCATCCGGCGTGACGATAAAGATACCTGGGTGTGGAACTCCGTAAGCACGGGATCCTGGCTCATAATCTTCATTCAATATTCCCAGGGCGTTTACATGACTAATGTCGGTATCTTTTAGGAGAGTGAATTCGATTCCTTCATCTTCCTGTACTGACTTTAACATTTCCACAGAATCGTAAGTCATCGCAGCAATGCTCACACCCACATCTTTAAACTGATCACTAATTTTAGCCAACTGCACGAGTTGATCTTTACAGAATGGTCACCAGTCAAAAGAGCGGCTCAACATAAAGAGCATGCCCTTTTCTCCAACAAGGTCTTTAAAGGTTTGAACTGCCCCGTTCTGATCTTGTGCAGATATTTCAATAATTGAAGAACCAACAGGAAAGTCTGGAGCCCAATTATAATCCTGTGAGTTTGCAAACTGAAATGAACTAACAAAGATCATCGTAAGGAACGTTTTACTCAAAAGCACAAGTCTTTGATGGAACGCAAACATATTTTTTACTCTTTAAATATTTTTTTAGTAGTGTAGGTTCATGAATACGTGCAGCAAATAATCAAACCCGACTAATTGCTAATGTACTACAAAGAGAATCAGATTTGTGATTGTCAAAAATGATCACTGAAAGCAGAAAATTAGTCGAGTCCAGACAGGAAGCGCTCACCTCGGGGGAGATAGCTATTATCGCTGTCTAGGGAGAATACGACTGAAGAAGAACGTCCTATGATTTCTTCTCGAGGCACAAAGCTATAGGTTCTGCTGTCTGCACTATTATCGCGATTGTCTCCAAGCACAAAATATTGATCGTCGGGAACAACACTTGGACCATAGCTGCGGCCGCGCCGATTTACAAACCCTCTGGACAGTCTGGCCTGATGAGTTTTTTCTGGCAGGCGCTCTTCAATAATGATCGAACTTCCTTCTTGAGAGAGGACTTCATAATCTGCTGCAACGCCATTTATAATGAGCGTGTTGTTTTGCATGTAGATGGTGTCTCCTGGAATGCCAACGATGCGTTTTACCAAACGCTTATCTGCAACTTTTGAATCGATGATAACTATATCACCGCGTTTTGGATTGGAAACTTCAGCGAGAGAAATTTCGGTAAAAGGAATCTTCACGTCGTAGGCAAGTTTGTTAACCCAAACTTTGTCGCCATCCAAAAGTGTGGGCAGCATGGATGCACCTTGAATTGAGCTCAGATCTGCGATAGCGCTCTTGAAGAAAACTATGCAGAACAATAACGCGAAGAATTGCCGGTTTTCTTTCCAGAAGACTCGCGAATAACCCCGCACGCGTTTGGGAAGGCTGTGATTCTCTAATTCGTTCACAAGTATTTCTCTGCTACCAGTCTTTAAAATTAGCGGCGTCGCTAGCATCTGTCAATGAAACTAG
>DFQD01000097.1 GCA_002377605.1 Gammaproteobacteria bacterium UBA3498
CGTAAATGGCAAGATTGCGACTCATGCCAGAATAGCCCTGGGACTCAATGCCGAATTCATGCTCCCAGATCAGATCACCGGTGCGAGCATCCAGTGCCTGCACTATATTGCCGTAATTGGTCAGATAGATGATGCCGTTATGCACAAGCGGTGACGGCGCATTCCATCCGCCTTCCGTCATAGACCAGATCCAGGCAAGCTCGAGATCCTGTACGTTATCCCGGTTAATCGCATCAAGGGAACTGTAGCTCCAAGCCTGATAGTTGCCCCGGATCATCAGCCAATCATCAGGAGACGGAGACCGCAGCATTGCATCAGTGACCGGGGTGAAATTCGGTACCGTGCCGGAAATCCTGAGCCCAGCCGGCGCATTTTGTGATTGTCCCTGTGGTGTTCGAAGCTGTGCTCTTTCCTCAGGGTCGCGGGCCGTGCTTGCTATCGTTCGCCTTGCTATCAATGTATCAATCGAAGTCGCCGCTGTAGTGCTAAGTTCTATGCCACTGGCGCTAACACCATTGGCTCCAAGCAGATATGCCACGATGTCGACATAGGCCTGATCACTGAGTCTTCCCGGTTGGTCAGTGGGCATCGACGCCTTGATGCGGTCGAACAGTTCAGCTGGACTCAGCTCAGCCCAATTGTTGAGGAAATTTGGCCCGGCTAATTGTGGCGCCTCAAAGCTGCCCTGAAAATCGGAGCGGTGACAGGCCGCGCATTCGCGCTCGTAAACTTCGCCCCCTCGTGATGCCTGGTCTGCAGTGAAACCGTCAGGCTGGTTTGGTTCCTGGGCAGTCAGGGTTGTTGTCATCATACTTGTCAGGATGATGGTTATGACTGCGAAGAGCGTGGCTTTTACTTGCCGGCGTTGTGGGTTTTTGTGGTAGTTCATCTGTGGTCTCACTAAAAAAGGGGTCAGAATAAACAAAGTTGATCGATAACAATTCACCTGCCCTTGCCGTATTCAGAAAATAGGCGCCCTAACAGTCCTACGAACATGACTTGCTAGTGGCAGTTTTCACTTAGCACATCCGTCTTCAGTTGTTTCTATGATGAAGTTTGAAAGTTCAGCAGTCACGAAATTAAGGATCAAGCTGGTTTCCGATCTAAACTGGCAGGCATTGTAAGTCCTCCGCATAGCAGTCACTTTGGCTTGCCAAATTTCCTCATCCATAAAGCCAAGTTGGTATTGCAAAAAATCATTTTCATATAGTAACCAGAACTGATATACGCTATTTGATGACAAAATATCCTCTTCTAGATAAATGTCTTCCCCGAAAGCCTCTATGGTAGTGTGAAATTTTTCTGACCCTTCTGAAAAAGTATTAATCATATCGATAAGTACTTCACTCCTTGCTTGTTGTTGCGTAGCAAGAGCTATCTGTTGAGATTGCCGCATCTCCATGCCGACAAAGATCAACCCGCCCAAAACACCCAAGAGGCCGATTAACTGAACCAATACATCTACGCTAACTCTTTTCACCGGCTATTCCTCTCTTTATTTAACCGATCATCAATTTCAGACATCCACTCCTGCGGTTGTATTTCTTTTACCAAATCTAATGCTACCCATTGCGCATATATACCATTAGCCAAATCCTCTAGAGTCTGGTCAATAGTTTGCCTGTCGAGAAATCCCCGCAGATACTGAAAATACTGCGACTGCATCCCACGCTGGACTGCACTTTGCCATGAACGCAATCGACGATACTCAACAGGACTTAACGAGCTAACTCCTTGAGAGTAAAATTTTTCATACAGAGCAGCCAAATCAGGGGACAAAGCTATTTCCCTCCGCACTGCTTGTATTTCTTCCATTCGGGATTGATAGGCTGCTACTTCAGCCAAACGAGAAGAATGATTTATCTCTACAGCCAAAAAAATTAAACCACCCAATACACTTAGCATACCGGTGAATTGAATCCATGTGTCTAAGCTAACTTTTTTCATTTTTCACCAGGCTTATCTTTGAATAGCCTTTCTTGGGTTTTTTGATTCATTCTGGAAGGGAGCCTGGCGGAAGAGGCAGGAGTCGAACCCACCAAGCCTGTCATTAACAGACTTCACCGGGTTTGAAGTCCGGGCACCCCACCGGGGATGGTACTCTTCCGCCGAGGAGTGTAGCACACGAATTTTTAAAAAAACCAATATGAAGATATTAAATGAAGACTCTAGTTTGTTCGATTTAAATTCCAATCATAACGCAGGTAACGAATGCGAATATCGTTTAGCTCTAACTGAGATGAATCATCCTCAGTCAACTCTAATTCGTTAGCATATCTGACCAAGAATTCTGAAACTGAATTTACTCCCAACCAACCTTGTTCAAAATCCTCTCGATACCAATCAAAAATTCTCGAGACATAAATCCTTCCTTCTGAGGAATAATTTCGATCTCTGTCTTGCATAAATAGTTTTGTATTTTCTTCTAGCTGTTGCTCCAAGATCTGCCCAGAATATGCTTCCGCGCGCAACGCTGGACACCCTATCGCTGCACAATTCACAGCAAAATGGATCCTGGGTTCATTATAGATTCCCCAACCACGAATCATTCCATGCTCCACATCATCCAAAGAAACCTGTTCACCGAACAAATTCACAATATCTCTGCGCCAGGCTGAAAAAGGAAACAGGCCTATTTGCCGTATGGACCCCAAGTCAGGATATTCAGTAAGGACAAGCTCAACGGTCCAGGCGTTATAAGCATTGATTAGGAATGCAAGTTGCTCAGATTTTTCCCAGTTATCAAAATCACCGCGCTTAACTGCAGCGATCTGATCAAGATAAATTCGCAATCGATTATGGTCTGCAAGCATTCCCCCATAGTTTACCTGGGTGACTTGTCCACCATCGATTACACGCACATGTTCTTTTAATAATTCATTCCAGAGATTATGGTTGAAATTTCCATAAGTATTTATCGAACTCAAAGAAACAAAACACAGACAAAGCAATGAGATTTTCCAATCCCATCTTTGCAGGCAAACACCCCCTTTCGATGTTTCATTCATATTTCTGTCTACTTATGGCGAGGGTATTCAGCACCCTGAAAATACAGTATTCTTCTTGCGTTAAATGTGGAACTACCGTCGCTTTTTGATCTTGGTCATAGATTCTCAAGGAAGATCATCAAGCGAATAATACAAATTATTGGTCTTTTCTTATATTAATCGCTCTAACATTCTGTAACGGGTGATCGATAACAAAAACAACTCGGTAATCAGGAAAAATGTCCGTAAATTGGAGAGATTGAATGCAGCATGCAGAGATTACTGGCTGGGGTAAATGTGTACCGCCTGCTGTACTCAGTAACGAGGACCTGACCACTTTCATGGACACGTCTGATGAATGGATTACCACACGGACTGGAATTCGGGAACGACGAATTTGTCATTGCAATTTTTCTGATATGGCAATAGTCGCCGCTGGTCATGCTCTGGCCGCTGCAGATCTGGATCCAGACGAGCTGGATTTGATTCTTTTAGGAAGTCTCACTAACGACAGCTTCTGCCCTAACACAGCTTCCTTAATAGCCGACGCAATAGGCGCAAGAAACGCAGCGGCTATCGATATTAATTCAGCTTGCACTGGTTTCCTTTATGGCCTACACATTGGCACAAACCTAATTCGAACTGGGGCGCATAAAAAAGTACTGGTGATAGGTGGAGAATTTATCTCACATTACATGAATTGGAGCCGTCGCGATGTCGCTGTTCTTTTTGGTGATGCTTGCGGAGCTGTGGTAATCGAAGCAACTGATGAAGAGACTGGATTACTAGCTGCAAATATCGGTTGTGAATCCGACGCGAAATACGCAATTCAGATAACAAACCTTGG
>DFQD01000200.1 GCA_002377605.1 Gammaproteobacteria bacterium UBA3498
AGTCTTGCTTGGGGTTATTAGTTTTTTCTTGATACTCAATTGGCAGTGGCAAAGAGCAGCAGCGTGGTTTATTCAAGCTCTCCTGCTCTGGATTTTTATTGCATACCAGTCCAACAAGCGACTTGAGATGAATCGGCTCAACAAAGGTTCACCGCTTTATGAAAATTTGGGTTGGGGAAATCGGCTCACTTTATTACGCGCTTTATTGATCGCTGCGACTGGTGGTTTTCTTTTTCAACCATGGCCCGAAGGACCATTACTTTCCTGGCTACCTGGCATGATTTATTTTTTCGGCACAGTACTAGACCGAGTAGATGGTTTCGTTGCTCGACGCACTGGACAAATAAGTCTACTAGGTACAGAACTTGATACTGTGGCCGACGCTATGGGGCTTGCTGTTGCTTCAGTATTGGCAGTCAGTTATGGCCAAACCCATTGGAGCTTTCTGTGCATGGGCCTAGCTTACTATGCCTACCATGGAGGGATAATCTGGCGAAACAAAAATGAGCTACCGGTTCATCCTCTGCCTTCAGCAATGCACAGGAGAGTTTGGGCAGGTTTTCAAATGGGCTATCTAGTTGTAGCACTGTGGCCAGTTTACAATCCGCCATTGACGCTCATAGGTGGATTCGCATTTATGCTACCAGCACTTATCGGTTTCATTGTTGATTGGCTAATAGTAAGTGGTCGCATCAATAGAAGTGCTGGACATGTAGATCGCGGGTTCCGTTGGTTAACTGATTTTAGCCAGACCATTTTTCAACCTTCTCTGAGAATTTTAATAGTTATTTTTTTGTCGGTATCAATAGCTACAAGTGGATTTCCACCAATGAGTAACAGCGGAATCCAATGGTTTAGTTCTATAGCTACAGCAGGATTTGTATTAACTTCGATTACAATTCTGCTAGGGATTGCAGGAAGATACTTCGCCTTATTGCTGGTTGGGTTACTGGGGTGGTACTACAACAGCAATGAAATGCTGCCTGTTGATTACATTTTATTTTGTTGCGTCGTCTGGTCTTTGCTCTTGGGAAGCGGTCGTTTCAGCTTATGGCAGGGAGACGATCATTGGCTTAATCGGTATGACGGCGCTTGAAACAATCAACTAGCACTATCCAAATCTTAATTTGGCTATGCGCCATCGGTTTAGCAGCCTTGGTTATCAGCAGGCTTCCTCTTGTCAGTTTAGGCGCATCCCTTTCAAAGCTTAATCTTACTAATTGGATTGTCTGGATCTTTATCAACGTCATCATAATTGTATTACTTACATCCCGTTGGAAATCTCTAACCAAAGCTATTGGTACATCTACTAATTTTTTTAGCTTATTGCGTGTGAGACAGGCTGGCCAACTTATAAATTTTGTTACACCTGGCCCCCAACTTGGCGCTGAACCTTTTCAAACTTATTGGCTATGGAAGAGATATTACGTGCCCGCGCACGCTGCTTTATTAACTGTAGGTTTAGATCGTTTTTACGAATTCTGGGTGAACTTCGCTGTACTCTTACTAGCAGTGCTAGTTTTATTATCTTCTACTACGATCTCTTTAATAGATTGGCGAGTAGTCGCTGCCATGTTAATCAGCCTAATGCTGCTTATGTCATTAATTGCCTGGATAGTTTTACGTAAGCCCATACTAATTCGAAACTTTCTAAAACGCCTTACAAGCCCGTGGCAGCAACACAAAAAACTTAGTGAATTACACTCCGAATTGGCTCAATTTCAAGAATTGTTAAAGCGAGTTGTAACTGAAAAACGGTGTGCTCTCTTAATTGCGCTTTTAGTTTCATTGTTGTCTTGGATAGTTATGATCCTAGAATTTTGGCTTCTATTGCAATTCGTTAGTGTTCCAATTGACGTTACCACTTTCATTTTTCTCTTCGTGATTGTGAGACTAGCATTCCTACTTCCTTTCCCCGGAGGAATCGGAACCGTGGAAGCTGCACTATTTTGGGCTTTCCAGTCACAAGCCCTGCCTCTTTCGTCGGCAGCTGCATTGATCACGCTGATGCGCTTAAGAGATGCAGCGATACTAGTTACGGGCGCTGTTATGTTACCGGGTTTGCAACGCCCGGATCTCGAAAACGAAGCAGCAAAAAGTTGATGGTGTAATCTTTAGTAATCTTTTCCATAAGCAGCCCAGCAAGATTCATTTTCCCAAATCTTGACAGTAAAACGACCTGAGCCAGGAGGAGTAATGGCGACCAACAGTTTTTCACAAACAATACGACTGAAATGTTCGATGCTTGGATTTAGTCCTTCAAACTCCAAAAGGTCATTGAGCATACTGTCGCCAAAATAGTCAATAATTGAATCAAGTTCAGTTTCAATCTTCACAATATCCACAAGATAACCATGGTCATCGAGTTCCGCTGCTTCAAGCCTGACTTCAATTACGTAATGATGTGAATGAGGATCATTCTCCGCACCCCAGTCGCCACCGATAAGGTAGTGCTGAGCAATTAGGTCTTTTTTTACTGCAACTGTGTACATACTGAATTCCCTAAAACTCTATGCTTCTTAAGAAATTAAATCTCATATTCAAATACTACCTGTAAAGCTTCCTGCGGTGAATTATCCAGTAATTCATAAGCCTCTTTCGCAGAATCAAACGGTAGGCAATGGGTAATAAATTGTTCTGGCTGACACCTTTTAATCATCTCCCATGCGACCTCGAAGCGGCGTTGCTTATCCCAGCGTCCACTCAGGTCTGGAGCAATAGAGCTTACCTGGCTGCTGATTATTTCAATCCGATTACGATGAAAATGACCACCTAAATTTATTTTACTACTTTTCGCGCCATACCAACTTCCAACTACTATTCGTCCAGAATACCCACAAAGCTCTATAGCAACGTTTAGCGCATCTGGATTGCCGCTGAGCTCATAGACAACATCGGCCCCGCCGTGATCATCGCTCAACTGTAATCTTTCTTTTAGCTCTGCAAGCTCAGCTTCAGACTGCGGCGAAAATACTTCATCAACACCAGAGTTCTTCGCCCAAATGCGCCGCGTATCAATTGAATCAAGCGCAAAGACCCCAGAAAGAGGATGTTTTGCTAATAAGCTAGAAACTATCAGGCCAACTATGCCCTGCCCTATAACAACTACTCGACTCCCTATTCTAGGATTACCATCATGCAAAAGATTGACAGCAGTTTCCATATTCGCCAGAAATACCGCCGCCTTAGGATCTATACCACTAGGAACAGGAATCACTTCATTTAATGCACAGCTAAAGTGACTTCCATGTGGTTGGAACGAAAAAACTATTTCCCCGATTAATGAATCGTCTATATCACTTCCTACCTGTTCTATTTCTCCGACACATGCATAGCCATAGCGTAGTGGGTAAGCAATGTCTTCATTTGCCAAGGCTGTCAGGTTTGCATCAAGAGCCATATTTTCTGGAAGTTGTCCACGGAAGACCAACAACTCGGTACCAGCACTTACCGCCGAATATAGATTTCTTATCAGCAAATGATGGGAACTTGGAGCATCGAGTTGCTGTTCGCGAATTTCGATTTCAAAAGGGTTAGTGAACCAGAGTTGACGAGAGTCCATTTGATTAACCACCGTATTGCAATTCGCCCCAGACGACAAGATCTTCGCCTGCTTGCGCAAAATTTATCGGTTCTATATTGAATTGCTCCTTACTATCAGCACCTTGTAAATTATTAATCGCCTTATACCCACCAACAAGTTTGGGCGCCACAGTTAGAATGATCGCATCAACCAAACGCGCTTGAACAAAAGCAGTGATAACCGTCGCCCCACCTTCTACCATCAAACTTTTTATTCC
>DFQD01000130.1 GCA_002377605.1 Gammaproteobacteria bacterium UBA3498
CAGAGTGTCTGAGTACTTACTGGTTTCATCTCTAAATTGCGCCGCATCTCGAGTTAGTTTGATTTGAGTTAACCATTTAACGCTGATATTGCCTTCCCAGCCTGGCACGAATAGGCGCATCGGAAAACCTTGTCCCGGCATAACTGGTTCGCCATTTTGAAACAGCGCGATCATTACATCGTCTAGGGCCTTATCAATCGGTACAGAGCGCCCCATGCTAGCTGCATCGGCACCCACTGCTGCGATCCATTTTGCTTCTGGTAATACACCAGCCTCATCTAACAACGCTGATAACGGAATGCCGGTCCATTCAGCACACGAGACTAGGCCATGAAGGCTTTGTGCAGTGCCCTCCTCATTTCCGCCACGAAGCAAGCCTCCACTATTTCCGGCGCATTCCAGAAAATACACGCGGCTAACCATTTCATACTTAAGTAGATCTTCATAGTTAAAGACAAGAGCTTGGCGAACCAGCCCATTAATCACTAAATGGTGACCCGAAGGGTCAATGTCCGGTATGCCCGCGTGGTGCCTTTCGAAATGCAAGCTGTTGGGCGTGATCGAACCCTGAAGATGTTGTAAAGGAGAGCGTGAGGAACCGCCGCCTGGGTAGGTGGCGTTTGGCGTTCTATATGTGCGCTGAAAATGTTGCGCATGCCTGGAGGGAGCTCCATAAGCACTTGCGCCGGGGCCTGGAGTGCGAGACCAACTCGGTATTTCAAAGTTGATTACGGCATCGGCTCCCAGCACTGTGCTGGAAGCCACCGCTCCAATACCTGTAGCCCCGATACCTAGCAAATAGCGTCGACTAATTAATCCATTATTCGCGACCTTGTCATAAATTTTTTGCGGCATCGAGATTCCGTTCTGATTAAAGACCTAGGTATCTTTCAGTTTCATCTATTTCCGGAATATCATTATCCTTCCAGAGGGAATAGAAAGCCTGATACCTCTGTCGGGCATTATAATCATCATCCATGCCGGCATAACTTCTCGCCGCTCCCAAAAGTGCACGCGGTCGATTTGCCATGCGCCCCAATGAGGCTTCATAAAGTGCGGCAGCTTTATCATGGCTACCCATTGTTAGCAGCAGATCGCCCGCGAGTTCATGAACTGGCTTTAAGGGACTCGCCGCTCCTCGAGGGGGTGATTGGCTTTCTGCAATGGATATGGCATCCATTAAAAGCTCAATAGCTTCTTCTTCCTGGCCTTTCTTGAACATGGTTAAAGCTGAAACTTCCATGCTTATCAAATTAAGAGTTATATTGCCTGGGCTTTGCGAAGCAAGAGTTTCTAGTCTGTCGGTGACAGATTGAGCCAGATTAAGGTCTCCGAGATTAGCAGCGCTAAGGCCTAGAGCTAGCAGTTCGTCAGTACTCAACGAGTCAGTCAATTCATAGGTTTGCCATTGCTCAGTTTCGATGATATGACGTGCTTTCATAGTTTTGAGAGTTCCCGTCGAACGTGGGTCGCCAGGATTGTTTGCAAGAACATCGCCTGCTCTATCAATCCACATTTCTGAGCGTTCAAAATCTCCTAGCTGAATATCGCCATATTGACCCCAGTCAGATGAATGATTTTGATCTCCAGCGGCATCACCTGGTTCCCACAGGTCCCAGCCAGCCTGAAACGCTGAATCGTTCCATTCGGCAACTTTGTCCCACATGCCATGTTGAATGAAAATGTGGGTAGGCATGTGTCGAGCATGCGATACAGCGGGCGCGATGCTTGCGTATTTCTCGGCGGCGGTCAGGGCTAGGGGCGCATAAGTTGGATGATCAAACGAGTGAATTATGTAATGAGCTGCGCCAGGATGATTTGGATTCTCCCTGAATAGGTCCATTGCTATGGCGCCGGCCTGCATACTTATTTCTGTGCCGGACTCGGTAAGGAAATTGTTAAGTACCCTGTCATCTCGCGACACTGTAGCCCCGCTAAGCATGGAAACAGCAGTGAAAGCAGCAACTTCCCTATCCTCCGGAAAATCCTCGTAAAGGTCTTGCATTGCGTACATCCAAGCTAATCTTTTGTCTCCCAATGAGCCTTCTGTAAAAGCGAATGCCTCTGCGGCTCTTACAAAGCCTTTTTCTCTCTGAGTAGGCGCTTTTGATAATCTTTCCTCTGAGGTTGCACCCAGACGGTTAAGCGTTTCTTTAGGGGAATCAGGGTCTTGCAGAACAGGAATTAGAGGATGATTGTAGGTAAATGCTTCACCCCAGTAAGCTAAAGCAAAATCGGGCTCGATTTCTTGTGCTTTACGGAACTCATCTCGCGCCTGTTTCCAACCAAAACTATGTAGGTATCCGACTCCTAGGTCGAAATGTTTTTGAGCTTCTTCAGAAGCAGAAGTAGGGAAATCAAAGGTTCCCACTTGCTCAAGTTCAGCTCCTACGATATTTGCAGAAATTAAGCCGCACGTAAAAAAGCATACTGTCAATTTTAGGTAGTTTTTCATTTTTAATCCTCAATCTTATTCCATCAATACCTGTAAGGTTGCCAAGTCCCTCATAGCATTGCAAATACTTATTAATATTGAATATGGTAAGTGACGAAATCACTGTAATATTTTGATTATTTGAACTAATTTTTCTTAAAAATCGTGAGCTTTCAGATGGAAAAAGACAGACTGTTTCTTTTATTTTCGATAGCCATACTTCTTAACAAGAGCGTTTACTCACAAGAAATCGGTTGCGATTCTCTTGCCGGGTTTAATGAATTTGATTTCTGGGTAGGCGAATGGGAAATTTTTGACATTACCGGTGCAACCAAAGTAGGTGAGAGCAGCATTGAGAAAATGGAGTCCGGTTGTATGATAATGGAGAACTGGATCAGCGCCGATAAAGCTACGGGAACTGGTCTAAATTACTTCAAC
>DFQD01000015.1 GCA_002377605.1 Gammaproteobacteria bacterium UBA3498
AATTCTGTAATTAGACAAGGGAATAATGGCTGGACTTGCTTATCCGCAAATCCAAGAAATATGCCAGAGGCCGGTTGGAGCACTCCTCATGAAGCTATGCCTTTATGTGCCGACGAAGTCAGCATGGCTTGGGTTCAGGCATACGTGGGTGGAGAAACACCGAACCTCTCCAGAGATGCCTATATCTGGATGGCACACGGAGACATGGGCGAAGACAACACCCAGCCTTTTGTTTTTAACGAGGAAGATGCTACCCCGGGGAACTGGATAGAATCCGGGCCTCACATTATGTTGATGCCTCAGAACCCATCATCTCTGGATTCATTCCCTTCAGATTTCAATAATGGTGAGCCTTACGCAATGTGGCAGGGAAATCAATATGCCCACCTGATGATTCCTATCGAAGGATATTTTGACGACTACTAATTAGTCTTAGATAGATTTCAAATTTTTGCTGAATGACACCAAGCGTTTCTAAAATGCTCTTCTACCAGGAAATCAGTGGGCCACAACTATGACAACGAGACTCCATGCCAAAAACGTGTTGATTACCGGAGCAACCGGGTCTATCGGGAAAACTACCGCCAAATTATTCCACGCCAATGGTGCGAATTTGACACTTATTGGTAGAGATAAAGTGAAGCTTGATTCACTCAAAACAGAGTTAGGCGTAGAAAACAACATTTTATTTCTAGAAGCGGAATCTAGAAACGAAGCTGCTATAGCTCTTGCTATAGAAACCTCCATGAAAAAATTTGGGACACTTGACGCTGTTCTTGCCATTGGCGGTACTGAAGGGCTATCCAAACCCCTAACCCAATATACAACTGAACAGTTTAACGAGGTATTAGAAGTAAATGTCACAGGCGTCTGGTTACTCATGAAGTATGCGACCCCAGTAATGGCTGCACAGGGATCTGGTTCATTTGTTGCAATTTCGTCAGGTGGTGGAGTAGTGGGTTTCGCTGGCTTGTGTCCATATTCTGCTAGTAAACATGCAGTTTGTGGAATGATGAAAACCGCTTGCTTGGAGTTTGCGTCTCAAGGTGTACGCTTCAACGCGCTCGCTCCGGGACCCATTGACAATCGAATGATGAATTCTCTGCATGAACAAATGAATTCTAATGAGCCAGAAGCAATTCGTGATTTCGTAACCGATCTAATACCTATGAAGAGATACGGTACAAATGAGGAAATCGCACAATTTGCCTTGTTTCTTGCTTCGGATGAATCAAGCTTCTGCAATGGCGGAGTTTACTTGGCCGACGGTGGCCTTACCGCAGGTTAACATTGACGAGATTAATAGCAATTGCCGTGATCCTTATCACTCATCACCTCCCCTTCTAAGGGGGTTGCGGAAGTTATTCCTGAGTTAGATACTTAGAATCAACAATAGATACGCTTTTGGTCTTTATCTGAATCGCAGTTTAATCGGGGACTTAAAGGGGGATCTTAGCGACGACCTGGACTAGTCCGAGCGTATCAATTCATTATCCTCAAAACAGAGTGCAGCTATGGAAAGAATAATAAACCTCGTCTTACTTTGCGGTTCCTTCCTTATTTTTTCGCCAGTTCTGGCACAATTAGGCTCGATAGAAGAAGTATCTTTTCCGCACGTCACAGACGATATGCTAAGCAATCCTAATGAAGAGGATTGGTTGATGTGGCGCAGAACCCAAAACGGCTGGGGCTACAGCCCTTTAGACCAAATTGACAAATCAAATGTCACCAATCTAAGGATGGTTTGGACTCGGGCTTTAACAGAGGGCAGCCAAACTGGCACTCCACTTGCCTACAATGGCATATTGTTTATGCCTAATCCTAACGATGTGATTCAAGCACTAAATGCTGCGACAGGAGACTTAATTTGGGAACACCGTCGTGAAGTTCCTGAAGCAGCTCGAGAAAATCTTGGCTATCTTTCTACCAACAATAGAAATATAGCTATCTGGCGAAATCTGATCATTGACACCTCAGTTGACGACCACCTGTTTGCTCTCAACGCTGCAACAGGTGAGCAAGTTTGGGAAACAATGGTTTTAGATTACAACACTCATCCAGCAATTCAGGGTGCCGGACCAATTATTGGAAATGGAAAAGTTTTCAGTGGTAGAAGCTGTCGTCCTATCGCTGGCCCCGATGCTTGCGTAATTACTGCCCACGATGCTGAAACAGGTGCTGAACTTTGGCGACGGCGGACAATTCCTGCACCAGGAGAACCGGGAGATGAAACCTGGGGGGATGTGCCTTTCGAAGAGCGCAAACATGTCGGTGCCTGGATGCCACCCAGCTATGACCCAGAACTTAATACGCTCTTTATCGGGACCTCTGTAACATCCCCAGCGCCAAAATTCTTATTAGGCGGGGTAGAAAATCAGCATCTTTATCATAATTCAACACTTGCACTTGACGGAGACACTGGTGAAATCAATTGGTACTACCAGCATCTCAATGATAATTGGGACCTAGATCACCCCTTTGAACGCTTGTTAGTAAATACTGCAGTGTCACCAGACCCCAACTTTGTTTCCTGGATTAACCCCAATATTACCTCCGGCGAAGAGCGCAAGGTAATGACGGGGATACCTGGAAAGACAGGTTTAGTTTATACACTGGACAGAGAGACTGGTGAGTTTTTATGGGCAAGAGAAACTGTTTTTCAGAATGTCATCGATAACATCGACGGCGCATCAGGCGGAGTTACGATTAACCCTTCTTTAACTTTCAGAGAGATGGGTGAATTCGCCACAGTTTGTCCGAACATGCATGGAGGGAAAGATTGGGAAGCCGGAGCATATAGTCCAAAAACTAACACTATGTACTATCCGTTACGTAACATGTGCATGCCAACTCTAATTACAGACGATGCAAGTGCATCACATCGAATCTATGCCATGAGTGTGCGCCATGAAATTGCTGAAGGTGAAAGCAATTTAGGAACAGTGTATGCGATCTCTGCCGAAACCGGCCGAACCGCATGGAAGTACGAACAACGTGCTGCTACTGGCTCCTTAATTGCGACTGGTGGTGGACTACTTTTCGGTGGAGACACTAATGGCAGATTTAAAGCATATGACCAAGAAACGGGTGAAGTATTGTGGGAGGTTAACCTTGGCTCTCCGGTGACGGGATACCCCATCACTTATAGCACCGAAGATAAACAATATGTCGCTGTATCCACCGGTAGCGCGGCGACAACTGCAAGCTTTCTGAGTATTACGCCAGAATACAGACCAACCTTTGCTAATAACTTATTTGTATTTGCATTACCGTAACGTTAAAGATTTTGTAATGAGGGTTCAAAAATAACAATTGGAAATAAGTTGAGCAGGCTCTAATAAAGAAGGGTTACTGAGGGTTGCTAGTAATTGAAATCTTCGCTAACTCATCTTCATCCGAGCTTAGTTCGGACTCCCCTGCTGGAAAGCCGTTTTTAGCAAGCAAATAAGCAGTTAGCGCAGCATACTGGCTATTGCTTAAGCTACCGGGTGCACTTTGCGGCATTCCATAACGCATGGAAGCATAAAGTTCTTGCAGATTTCTTCCTTCCCATTTGAAAGTAAAACCGATACCGACTAGCGAAGGCGACATATCTTGTCCAGTCAGATCTTCCCGATGACATTCAACACATTCATCTCGGTAGACTGATTCACCAAAGTCCGCCTGACCATCTGTATAGATGCCCGACCAGATAGGGGACACAGATTGAGCTAAAGCCTCAAGGACAAAAATTGAAATACTGATTATTCCAACGATCTTAAAACCCAGAACTTTTAATCTTGACAAGTAAACACTCAACTTTTGAAATCTCTTTTTTATATTTTTAACTAGTTAATATTTAAATTCTACATCATTTATCTTTAGGCTTCCTTCGAGTACGTTAATTCGGCCGATTCAATTTTATTTCTTACAAGCGCAACACCAGTTTTGTATAAATACCCTTAAACTGGTTAATCTATGTAATCCATTTATTGGGATGCTAGGGGTTAAGTAATGATTTACGTTGCTTACGGGCTTCTTGGCGTTTCTGTCTTCATAGCAGTCTCAATCGCTATTTCCTCATTAATAAGGATATGCCATAACAAGATTATTGTAGATTTGGTCGTATCTATTTGGTTAATTACTGCTGCTATCGGTATCAAAGTATTTTTCGTTTAAAGAACGACTTATTATAAGACTGGACAAAGCTCGAATTCGGATATACGTTTCATTCTCTCTCAAACGACCACAAGACAGACTCATGTCAAATCTGACAAACTCGTTATTAATGGCACTTGTTTACTTTTGCATAACTCTAATTGTTTTTGCTAACTCTACAATTGCGCAGGAGCCAGGTGATATCGTTGTATACACGGCTCGAGAAATCATTACTCTAGATGAAGATCGACCGCTAGTTGAAGCCATAGCAGTAGAGGGTGATCGAATCATTGCTACTGGCACATTGAATGAAATTCGGCAAACTCTAGCTGGCCGAAGCTTAACAATTAATTCTCGTTTTAATAATCTTGTGATTATCCCGGGGCTAATTAATCAGCATGAGCATGCCTGGCTGGCAAGCCTGCTGTTTATTGCTAACATTCTATCCATTGAAGATTGGGCTTTGCCTGACAAAACCATCAGTCGTGCTGCAGATGCATCCGAATACCGGCAGCGCTTGCGAGCATTAGTGCAGCAACACGCAGATTCGAATCAAGTATTCTACACTTGGGGCTATCACCAGCTATTTCATGGCGAATTATCCCGTGCCGACCTAGATGCGATTAGCAATACTATTCCAATTGTAGTGTTACAAAGATCAATTCATGAACAGATTCATAATTCAGCTGCACTTGAATTTTTTGGCATTGATCAATCTCTTATAGACAGTGCACCGGAATCAGTTCAAAACCAGACCAATCTCGCAGAAGGACACTTCTGGGAACAAGGCCAGAGCCTTATTGTCCCTCGAGTTTTCGCAGACCTTTTTCACCCCGAGAGGTATCTGCCCGCACTAGAACAGCTGGAAAAGTATTGGCATGCAGCTGGAACTACTCTCGTAGCCGAGCCCGGCGGGATAGTTTCTCCCGCCCTTATAGCAGCTCAGAATCAAGTGCTTGGTGATGAAAATACGCCATTTCGCATGTACTACATCGCGGACGGAAGATCATTCATAAATTACAACTCACCCAGAGAGGTAATTTCCGAAACTGAAAAAATGTATGCGACAGCGCAAGGCATGACCCAATTTATTCCCAAACAAGTGAAACTCTTTGCTGATGGAGCAATGTTTAGCCAGCTAATGCAGATGAGCGAGGGTTATCTAGATGGTCATCATGGCGAGTGGCTCATGGACCCCGAAATATTTGAATCAGCATTCCAAATATATTGGGATGCTGGCTACCAGATCCATGTGCATCAAAATGGTGACGCTGGGCTGGACATGGTTTTAAAGAACCTTGAAACCAGCATGAATCGTAATCCTCGCCAGGATCATCGTACCGTCATTGTGCACTTCGGATTTTCGCGGCCAGATCAAGTCAGTCGCCTTAAAGAATTAGGTGCAATTGTCAGTGCCAATCCGTTTTATCCTATCGTACTGGCCGATCGTTACAGCGAGGTAGGAATTGGACCAGAACGATCTCACGAAATGGTGCGACTGGGCGACTTGGTGCGAGCGGACATACCATTCTCTCTGCACGCGGATACCCCTATGGCCTCGGGACAGCCACTTAGATTAATGTCTGATGCCATTAACCGAATTACAGTCAATGGCAACCGGCCAGCTCCAAGCCAGCGAATAAGTCCAGTTCGCGCTTTGCGAGCTGTTACTCTAGACGCTGCCTATTCTCTGAGAATGGAAGAAGAAGTGGGTTCAATCGAGCCGGGGAAACTCGCTAACTTTACAGTATTATCGGAGAACCCTTTGGAAACAACACCCCAAGACATTGGAGATATCGCAATCTGGGGGACTGTGCACGAAGGCAGAATTCTTCCTTTAGCAAATTCCGCAAGTTCAGA
>DFQD01000187.1 GCA_002377605.1 Gammaproteobacteria bacterium UBA3498
CGGGCGTCATCAAAACGTCCTTGATTTAAGGTGAGGAATAGTTTGTAGATCCAGGGATCGGCAACACTCTGCGGATTCAAATAGCGTGTTGCCCGATCGAGATATTCTTCTGCTTCATCCATCTTCAAAAGGCTCAGAGATACTTCAGAAGCATTAGTTAGATAAACCGTGTCATAATCGTTAGCACTGTCCGCTATATTTTCATCTTCATCAATGGCACGGTCACAGGCAGAGGTTGACTCAATGGGTGCCAAACTAGCTAGATCTACTGCACAGAGTGTATTCCAGGCTCGTGCTCGCTCACGTTCATTCTCACTGCTCTCCAGTACTCGAATAGCAGACGCTCGCGCCGCATCATATTGTTTAAGTTTTATCAGCGGCCAACCACGAAAGGATTCCATGTCCTGACCATAGATTTGGGAAATCTTGTCGAGATAGTTCAGAGACTTTAACTGGTCTCCCATTAACTGATGAACGTAAGATAACTGACTTAATGTTAAGTAATGCCACTGAACGTTCCCGGAATTAAAAGCTTCTTCCAGTGTATTATAGTTTGTTAGTTCTTCTGCTAGATTCAGATGGAACAGCGCGCGAGGCATATTCCCTTCTACATTAAAAAGGACCTCTGCAAATGCAAATTGTGCAGCAGGCGAATCTGGTTCTTGTTTTATCCATTGCTCGCTAAGTTCACGGGCTTTTACATTCTCATCTAAGTCCAATGCATCGCATATTGCTAATGCATTGGGATTAGTCACATCACTAAATCCGAAACAGAGAGGGAGACTTGCTTCCGAGATTTCAAAAGCATCTATATCAAGTGGCAAGTTATCTTGAGCGTTTAAATAAAATGGCGCAAGTAGCAGTAATAAAGCCGCTAGCGGCTTGTTATGAGAAAAAGATTGTAGTGCAAATCCTCGCATTAACTAATAGTGCTCTTCGCTAGCTGGTCCATGGGAGCACGCATATTGTCTGATAGAACTTTGTCGATATCGGATACACCGGGAGCCAGTTCAATTCTATGGCCCAATACGCGCAAAAGCAGTAATTCAATATCTTCAGCGGATACATAATCTCTGCCTCGCAATGCGGCAGACACCTGCAGGGCGGGTAGAAGTAACACCATACTTCTAGTTGAATTGCCTTGTAAAACTCTGTCGTCTTCTCTTAGATTTCGAGAAATGTCCACCAGCGCAGTTTTTATTGCTAGATTGATAGCAACTTCGGTTTCAATGGTCTTTCTTGCTCGAAGTACCTGGTCTCGCGTCACGGTTTGCAACTGGCTTGTTAAATCTCTTCTTTCTCTATATGTATCTAATACATTCAGTTCGGATTCACGATCAATGTGATTCATGGTTATCTTAAATAGAAAACGATCCAGTTGAGGTGATGGAAGCGGGTAGGTACCGACTAGATCCAACGGATTCTGAGTTGCTATAACAAAAAATAAATCGTCTAGAGCGTAAGTTACATTGTCTACCGTTACTTGCTTCTCGCCCATGGCTTCAAGCATGGCTGACTGTACTTTAGGAGATGTTCGATTTATTTCGTCTGCTAATACAACATGGGCAAACAATGGGCCGTGGCGAAAATAAAAGGCATTACTATTGCTATCGAATACCGGCACACCTGTGACATCGGAAGGCAGTAAATCAGGAGTGAACTGAATTCTTCTAAAAGGAACGATGGATTCATCAATAATACTGCTGCCGCTGACAATAGCTTCTCCCAGCGCTTTGGCAAGGGTTGTTTTACCTGAGCCAGGAAAATCTTCCAATAAAATATGTCCGTCAGCGATAAGCGCAATAATTGCCAATTCAATGACATCATCCCTGCCCAGCACTTTTTTCTTGACTGTGGCTTGCAGCGTAGAAAGAACTTCCAGTGCTTCTTTCATCGCACCATTGGACCTATCAGACATTGCAGTTGGCAATTCATCTACTTCGGCAACATTGTCTGCGTTCATTTAATACTCCGAACTAAAAATTAGATTCGATAGAAAAGCTACTTGGTTAGTAGCCACGAGAATGGATTAAAAAACGCAATTACTTTGCGCCATGTAACAGTGCTTGCATTGATTTCCTTCCGCACCGCTTGATCTAGTTCATTCCATTTTTGCACTTGACCTGTACTCGGCACATTGCCGCCGAGAGCTAATGAAAGATGTGTATTTGTCATTGGTTTAAGTGAAGGTATCGAAGTGTTTAATCTTTCGGCGAATTTTTCGCGACTCTCACCAAAGCTGCGATAAAGCCCTACTGCGGATAAGCGATCGAGCATTGCTCGGTAGCTCAAACGATATCGAGATTCATCTATTGCAAAGGATGGGATCCAGAGTCTATAAGCTTTAATTAGATAAGCGACGAGAACAGTCAGAGCGATAATGGCATAAAAAATATTCAGAAGCGTCTGTAATTGAATAAAAGATGTCTGTTGAGATTCCAAGAAGTCTTGGAAAGAAGCATCGTCACGTAACATATCCCCTAATAATTGTTGTAAATCATTTTGTGGATCAGTAGTCATATCTACCAGGGTTTGCTGTGGTGCAGGATCGATAATTACCCAGCCTATGTCTTTGAAATAAACTTCAGGCCAGGCATGCCCATGTATTGCCTGTACTAATAACGCTGATCCGCCAGCTCTGTTTGCTGCAGGCACTGAATAACCGATTCCGACTCTTGCAGGAATACCTATGCTGCGAAACATATAGGTGGCGGCGAACGAGAAATGCATGCAATAACCTGTTAGATCGCCAAACAGGAACGAGGCTGCTGGATCAGTTTCATAGGCGTGTTCGTTTTTAAGGCTGTAGATGCCGTTCTCATCTAAATAAGATTTGATTGCCCAAGCCTTGGCGAAAGGATCGTCAATATATTCAGGGCGTAAATTTCCAATAAGCTCTTCAGCTAGAGCTTGGTAGCGGTCATCGTCTGGGATAGTTAGATATTCCTGTAATAGTTCATCGGACCACTCATCACGACCGGTTTCTCGCCCAATTAAATATTCGAAGTCATATTCTGGAGCTAGGGAGTAAGCGTCGTAGGTGCGCTTAAACCTCAAGTTGTTTGGGTTTGCTTTGTTTTCATAAGCAATTGGACTTTCCAGGCCAAAAGGATTTCGATGAGGCACCAACATACCAATAGTTGTTCGCACCAATTTACGTTCATCACCTGCGCCGGGAAGAAGGTCAGTTTCAGCTCTACTATTGGTG
>DFQD01000119.1 GCA_002377605.1 Gammaproteobacteria bacterium UBA3498
GGCGGAGCCATAAATGAATCCTATTTGGATTAGAAACTCTCTTTACTCATTGGGGGCGGACTCGGAGCAAACTATCAAATAAAAGGTCTTTATCGGCTGTGCTAACATTCTGAATTGATATTGAAAGATGAAAACTTCCACGCTGGCTTTCTTGGATTGGACCTCTTGTAACCAAATATTCTAACAATCCGTTTACTATGTCGTCCCCCAGGCTCGTAAGAGCAGGTCTGATATCTGAAACTAAATCAGAGGCTTTTCTGTTTGTTGGCTCGCTAATCCAGTTGGCAATACTTCGATATTGAATTGCTTTTGCTACTTTTATTTGTACGTTAAAGAAAGACTCGATCGATGAGCCAATTAGACCTATTTCGGTTGCAGCGGCCACTGCGTTGTCTATAACTATTTTTTCTCTTTCCAGGTCTTCTACTGGAAGATTGTTTTGGTCTTTGTAAAGCGCAACATCTTCCATGTAACTGAGTCGCTCATTAATCAATGAAAAGATTTCAGTTTCTTGCGCAATAGCGAATCCGGGGAGCGCAATAACGATGACGCCAAATAGATTACAGAATGCTATGCTGGAGAATCTAATTTTCATAAGATAGCTAATGGATCTATTAAAACATTTTTATTATAGAGACCATAATCCATGAGAATAATAAGAATCTCCTGTTTTACTTGTTTGTTCTTATTGCTTGGCTCGTGTGCTGACGAGATTGTGATTGTGGATTCTGGCCCGGAAATACCCAATCGACCTAACATTCTTTGGATAGTGGCTGAAGATTTAAGCCCAATAATCCCACCATTCGGAGACTTTACAGTTGAAACGCCAAATCTAACTCGTTTGGCAGCTGAAGGAGTCCGATACTCCAATGTGTTCTCGACCTCTGGGGTGTGTGCGCCAAGTCGCGCAACAATTGCTCTTGGCAACTATCAGAATCGAATAGGTGCGCAACATATGCGAACTATGCGACCTAGCTCGGTAGCACCATTTCCTGGACAACTAACTGCTTATGAAGCCGTGCCGCCACCGCTAGTAAAAATGCACAGTCAGTACTTTCGCGAAGCGGGCTATTATGCTTCTAACAATGCCAAAGAAGATTATCAGTTCCGTAAGCCTATAACGGCATGGGATGAAAGTAGTGGTACTGCTCATTGGCGAAATAGAGCGCCAGGTCAACCTTTTTTCTCAGTTTTTAATTTGGGGATTACCCATGAGTCTCAGGTGTGGGTGCAACAGGAAAATCCACTGTTAGTTGCAGAAGATCTGGAAGTGCCGGTACCGCCGTATTTGCCTGACACTGAGGTTGCGCTTAGAGATATTCGTCAAGTTTATAGCAATATAGTTGCCATGGATCGACAGGTAGGGGAAATATTACAGCAATTAGAAGAAGATGAGTTATTAGATAACACCGTAGTGTTCTTTTATAGCGACCATGGCGGACCACTTCCCAGACAAAAACGCTTACTTTATGACTCTGGTATAAATCTGCCGATGATTATTCGTTTTCCAGATGGGTGGCGAGCAGGGGAAGTGGATGATCAATTAATTAGCTTTGTTGATTTTAAGTCAACTGCCTTGTCTCTCGGAGGTATTAAGCCACCAGACTATGTTGATGGGCGCGCTTTTCTCGGTGATTTTGTAAATTCACCTGAAAGAAGCTACATCCATGCTGCTGCGGATCGACTTGATGCTCAATACGATACCATTCGTGCGGTTCGTGATTCCCGTTATAAATATTTACGTAATTACAATATAGATCGATCCTACTACCTTGAATTGCCTTATCGTGAGCAGATGGCAATCATGCAGGAGCTTTTGCGCTTACGAGACGCCGGCCAGCTAAATGAGGCTCAGGCGCAATGGTTCAGAGCGCAAAAACCACCGGAAGAATTATTCGATACTGAAAATGATCCTCATGAATTAAATAACCTCGCAATGGATCCGAGCTTTCAGGGGAAATTAGCTGAGTTAAGCGCTGAGATGGATGTCTGGTTGGATGACATTGATGACAAAGGGCTTATTCCAGAGGTGGATTTGATTGAAGAATTTTGGCCAGGAGGTATTCAGCCAACTACGCTTGCTCCGCTCGTTTCTCACCTGAGTGGAATGGTTTACGTATCTAGTGCCACCCCAGGCGCCAATATCGGCTATCAGATACTAACTGGTGAGCAGGAGCTCAACGATACCTGGCAATTGTATTTAGAGCCACTGAGGCTATCTCCGGAGCAGCGGTTATTTACCATGGCCCACCGAATTGGTTATGCGCCTAGTGAAGTGGTGCGTTATCAAGAAAATTAAGACAGCAGAAAAATTTTGAGTGTCCAACCTCCGCAAATACCATTAAGTTCCTTAAGCCTTAATCAAGAGATCAATCTAAGAACTATGTGTGTACACCGTGTAATACAAAAATAGCCGTTTTAACTTATGGTTCTGGTCTGTTCTTCGGGGCTATAGCGCGATCGAATATTGATAGGATTGTGGACGCGAGAAGAATCCAGGCCACTAGAGCGGTGACATACTCCAGAACATCACTCACATCCTGCCCCAGGCCCAATCTTGAACACGCAATAATCATTAACGGAGCAAAATAGAAAATACCGTTCCAGCGCCCGAGAAAGCTCATCTTAAGGTCTCTCTGTTGATGCAGATAGTAGGAATCCAAGACATATTGGGCGAAGGCGATCACGATTACCGCTGGTAGCGCCGGATTAATTAGTCCGGCGTAGGCACAACCGGCGAGGCCAGATGTGACAAAGAGAAAGTCAGTTCCATGATCAAACAACTGTCCTTTTTCGGACGCAGTTTGGTTTGCCCTAGCCACGATACCGTCAAGATAATCCGTGGCAATCGCTACAAAAATTAGTAGCAGAAGTACCTGCCCTGGAATAATGGATGAATCGGCCAAGCCCCAAGTAACCGGAATAACCAGAATTAGGCGAATAGCCGTCAACAAATTAGCCATGGTTAGTTAAATAGTTCGCGCTGAGCTCTACGCCAGAACAGCAGACCAATGATGGCATTAAATAGGATGAAGAAGTTGTGTTGAACAAAACCAAAGGCAGCCATTTGACCTTCATTCTCAGGGAACAAAATCACCCAAAATGTAATCGCTGCAGCCCGCATAGGAGTGGGTACCGCAGCAGCAAAAAAGATTACAGGTAGATAAGGTAATAACTGCAAGAAAGATGCTTCGACACCGAATAAGTTAAGCGCGGTAGTGTATACAACAATCGCCAACAATAGTGCAGGCGATCGTAACAACAAAAACATTAAATAATGTTTAAGTTGGGCTTGCTTAAATGAATCAAGAATACGTTTCTGTCTGAAAGTATTGTTGGGTAGAATTTTCCCCTGAAAATAAAGCATCCAAATTACAAAAAAGATTGCAGCGCCACCAGCCATTACCGGCATCAAACTGAACGCGTCTGGCAAACCTTCACTGCTAAATACAAACCCGATTGAAGCCCAAACTAATAAATAAAAGATTTCACAAAACATTATGAATAGCATTACTGAACCAACTTCCCAGCCAGGGATTTGGTCACGCTTATTTAGGTAATAGGCCATGGCGCCTTTACCAATTTGTTCATTAAAAATTGAAATAATGTAAGCGCTAGCACGAATAGGAAGAATGTCTTTGTATTTAATGTCAGCCAAAAACCAGTTAAGAGCACGGGTTACTACCAAAGTATCAATAGCGAAATAGAATAGGGAATAGCCCATCATTAAAGCTAACCATGGGCCCCAAGCTACGTTAGCAAAGACCTGAGTCATATAAGCTGTCAGAGACAATCCTTCTCGCATTGCTGCACCATTTAGACGGTAATAGAGATAGGCAAAACAGACCGCAGTTAAGATTAGGAAGATAACGCGGCCGATTGGATTGGGTTTTCGTTGAGTTAAAACGCTGTCATTTTTTTCTTCTGTTGAAGTTTCAATTGTTTTTTCGCTTTCGATTTGATCTCTCATTAGTTACCCGCATTGATTACTTTTTTTAGAGTTTCTTCAAGTGAAGTAAGTGTAATGCCAATCGCTGCATCGGCGTTAGTTTCTACAACTTCGTCCATGGTGATTACATCTATTACTGTCGGTGTTATGCCGCCTCCTTTAAGAGTACTGCTAATGGCTGCGCCGATTTTTGCTAGAAGAATTGGCACTTTGCCTACCTCCACTGTCTTACCCATTAGTTCAGCAGTTTTTGCGATGATTTCGCGATAAGGCGTGCTTTCTGGGCCAACCAGTTCATGAGTAATGACGCCACTGGGTGGACTCTCAATGATTTTTACTATGGCCGTACTCAAGTCATCGATATCTAACGGGCGCATGCAGTAATAACCACCTCCAAGTACCTTAGTTTGTCCGGCATTAGCCATGCCTAGGATGGCATTAGCACCAGCGGCGCCTGGCCCAAACAAAATAGGTGTGCGTAGTATGCTGGCAGGAATCCCAGAATAAGCAATAAGATTTTCGGCAGATCCCTTTGATCTGAAATAAGCATTTTTAGAATCGGTATCAGCACCGACTACACTAATAAAGACCAGATGCTTTACGTCACACATTTGTGCTGCTTCAACTACTGCTGCAGTGGCAGCAACATTGGCAGAAGCATAGTTTGAGTGCTTAGTCTCGATCAGTATTCCAGCAAGATGGATGACACAGTCTGCATCTGTCATCGCAGCTTGTAATGACTTCAAATCATCGTAAGCGATTATCTGCGGTTTAATCGATTCTGATTGTGGTAAAAAAGCGAAAGCTTTCTCGTTACGCACACCAGCTACAACGTCTATGTCTCCCTTCGTCTTAAGTCGTTCTAAAAGATTTTGGCCTACGCTGCTATTAGCTCCGGTTACTGCAATCTTCATCTGTTATCTTCCACCTATGTTACTTTTTTGACCGCAGCATTCCCAATCTAAAGGCCGTAGGCGTTAGCTGATTTTCCGAATTTTGATGATTTCGGTTCGAATCGAGATAATGTTTAGGCGTATTGTCGAAAGAATTTGGTCGGTGCTGCGTTATCCCACCTGCACAAGATTATCCAATTTCTTGTTGCGTTGCAGTTTATTTGCTGCCGTATTTTCAATTTGTTGCAACTCAGGCGCATTAAGTGCGATTTCCTTGCGAGCGACAGGAGCGTCTTCATAAGAAGTGGTGCGCATGCGTGGGGTTCGCTCCATTTCCCGCAATGCTTTCTCCATTGCGGCGGGCGACCATTCCTGGCCGTGATCGGCCCCAGCTGCTCGAGTAATACTTTCATTCATCAATGTCCCGCCGATATCATTGGCGCCGGCATTCAAACAAGCCAGCACACCTTCTTGCCCCATCTTTACCCAAGATGTCTGAATGTTATCGATTAAACCATGGAATACGATACGGGCTATTGAATGCATTAGGATGGCTTCACGAAAACTTGGTCCGGCTCGGGATTTACCCTTTAGATACATTGGTGCTTCCATGTGTACATAAGGCAGAGGTACAAATTCAGTAAAGCCGCCGGTACGGGATTGAAGGTCGCGAATCGCGAGTAAATGCGCAGCCCAATGTTCTGTGGATTCAACGTGGCCATACATTACTGTTGCGGTGGTATTGAAGCCAGTGTTGTGAGCAGCTTCCATTACTTGCAACCATTGCGCAGTATTTATTTTGTCTGGGCAGATCAACTGCCGAACATCATCATGGAGAATTTCTGCAGCAGTTCCCGGGAGGGTTGAAAGACCGGCTTCTTTTAATGCCTTTAGGAACTCCTCGAGCGTAATTCCCAGGGTTTCTGCTCCTTGCCAGACTTCCAAAGGCGAGAACGCATGGATATGTAAATTGGGGACAGCTGCTTTTACGGTTGCCACAATGTCCAAATAAGTTTGGCCAGTGTAATCGGGATGGATTCCGCCTTGCATGCAAACTTCCGTTGCACCGCGATCCCAAGCTTCCTGACAGCGACGGGCAATTTCCTCAGCGCTTATGTCATAGGGACGACCGCGCAGATTTTCACTTAACTTTCCTTTCGAGAATGCGCAAAACTGACATTTGAAATAGCAAACATTGGTGTAGTTAATGTTCCGATTAACTACATAGCTAACGGTACGGCCGTTACATTTCTCACGTAGTTCATTTGCGATGTGGGTAAGATAAGTGAAATCGGAACCGCGGCATTCAAAAAGACAAGTTACTTCATCGAGGCTTAATTCTTTGCCGCTTAACTTTTTCTCGACTATGTATTTAACTTTCTCTGAAACATGGAGCGAATTAGAGTCGTTGAGAATTTGCTGCCTTTCTAATTCTGGAATAACTGCACGTTCACCGGGTTTCCAGCTATCTCTTTTTGCGAATCCGCTTGCGTCAGCCTGGCGAAGTACTGCGGCAATAGTTTCATCAGCCAGCCAATGCTTGTAATTTTTCACATAGCTAGGATAAATCGTAAGACGCTGTTCGAGGAATTTTCCTGCGGCTTCAGTTTCTCGTGCTAAGTTATCTAAATGAGGCCATGGTGCTTCAGGATTTACATGATCTGGCGTCAATGGTGAAACCCCACCCCAGTCATCAATTCCGGCATGCACTAATTGGGGGAGCACACCGGGACTTAAATTTGGTGGCGCCTGAATGTTCATTTCTGGACCAAAAATTAACCGGGCGACGGCAATAGTCCAAAGCAATTCATTCAGATCTGGCTCTGGAGCGGAATGCATCAGCGTATCTGGTTTAGCGCGAAAATTTTGTACTATGATTTCTTGGATATGGCCGTATTTTTCGTGCACATCTCTGATGTCTAATAAGGATTCAACCCGTTCTAGCCTGGTTTCGCCAATGCCGATTAAGATACCTGTAGTAAACGGCACTCTTTGTTTACCTGCCAGTACCATAGTTTCTAGTCGAACTTCTGGAATTTTGTCCGGAGAGCCGTAGTGAGGCATTCCTTTTTCGCAGAGCCGAGTTGAAGTAGATTCCAACATGATGCCCATTGAGGCAGAAACCTTACGCAAGAAATTAATTTCTTCAGCAGTCATATTGCCGGCATTTATGTGTGGCAGCATACCGGTTTCTTTTAATACTCGCTCTGCGACATAGGCGACATATTCGAGCGTTGAGGTAAATCCCATTTTTGCCAAAGATTCCCTTGCGGCTTTATAACGAAGTTCTGGTTTTTCACCGAGAGTAAAAAGTGCTTCTTGGCAACCTAGGGCGGCACCCTCTCGGCAAAGGTCGAGAACTTCATCTACCGACATATAAGGGCTAACAATACGTCTAGGGGTTTTTGCGAAAGTACAATAGTGGCAAACATCCCGGCACAAATGAGTTAGAGGAATGAACACCTTTTTTGAATAAGTAATGACATCATGGTGATTGGCATCGCGCATTTGGCACGCAATTGCTGCCAGCGCGGCGGTATCTTCGACTTCCGCGAGAGCTAATGCTACGTCCCTGGGGACAGGAGATTGTGTGCTTATTTGCTCGAGCACGCTTGCCTCTATTGCCTATTTCCGGCTTTCTAATAGATTACAAGATTACCAGTCTGAGGGAGAAAAAGGTATTTAGAGGGTGAAAATTGAGCCTTGTATATGAAGCTGAGATATCCAGAGAGATGGCTAATTTTTCCGGATGTTAGTAAATTTGATTTAAACTTTACCAGCCATTCTGAATTCAGCTACTACTGAATAAAGGGGAGATCTGTGGGCGCAAATTATTCTGGACTAATCAAAGTAATCTTCCTTTGTGTATTTGCGGCGCAGCCTTCAAGCATCCTGTTGGCGCAGATGATCGACAGAGAGGATAGAGTTTTATTTCAAAACGCACGAATTGTTATTGGTGATGGTGGAATAATAGAAAATGGATCTCTATTTATTGAAAACGGGACTATTACCGAGGTTTCAAGCCAAACATTTGCAGCGCAAGCTGGAACTATAGTTGTCGATGCAAGTGACAAAACAATTATTCCTGCTTTAATTGATGGCCATTCTCATCTCGGTTATCAAGGTAGGAGTAGCTGGGGTTCACAAAATTACGGCCGCGAAAACTTAATCGATAATTTGGAACAATACGCTTACTACGGGTTCAGTGCCGTGTTTTCTGCCGGAAGTGATGCGCCAAGTATCGTAAATGAAGTAGAAGTTTCAAGAATGAATGGCGAGTTCGTGGGAGCACAACTGCTATTTGCAGCAGGAATGGCACCACCTGGCCAAGGTCCAAACGACTTGTTTCTTGGTCACGCATTGGTAGTCGAAGAGAGCTCAGGTGAAATAATCCTGTATGGCCTCGAGAATCCAGATCAGGCAAAAGAGCAAGTAAGAATAGCGGCGGAAAAAGGAATTGGGTTTATCAAAATCTGGGTGGATGATCGTGGTGGAAGTCAGGTCAAACTCGCGCCTGACCTTTATCGTGCCGTAATCGGTGAAGCTAATAAACATGGGTTAAAAGTTTTCGTACATCAACAGTTTGCTAGTGATATGCCTGATCTTATAGCGGCAGGCGCTCACGGATTTTTGCACGGTCGAATTGGCGAAGATCTCGGTGCAGACATTGCCGCTCAAGCTAGTGTTGCGAATTCATTCATTGTGCCAAATTGGGGGCTCAATGAATTAAGGGGAGAGGCTATTGGAGAAGATGAGTTTCTCAGTCAAATCTTCTCGGACTCTGTCATGGCTCAACTTACAACCGGTAATGGGAATAGACAGACAATTGTGAATCAGAATCCAATGGCAGAAATGGAATTACGTGCTAGCTTAAATGGGCTACTGACTGCGGGTGTAGACATAGTATTGGGAACCGATGCCGGGGCTGTACCAAATCATCCCTTTGGTTATACCGGTCACCGAGAGATGGAGATTTACGTCCGTTTAGGCATGTCTCCAATGCAGGCTCTTATTGCTAGCACTAGCAATGCTGCTAAACATCTGGGTATGGAGAACCGCGGTAGTATAAAGCTGGGCAAGAGTGCAGACCTGATTGTACTAAGTAATAATCCATTAGATGACATACGCAATACTCGCAATATCGAGCGAGTTATATTGGGGGGTATCGAAGTGGACCGTGATAGCCTGCGAGCAAAATGGAAGCCTTAAAAGTTAAATAAAACTCTAAACCTCATTTATACAAAGAAGGATTGTCTGGATGGCAGATGATATTGACCCAAATTTTGATCCTGAGAAACACACGCTATGCGAATCCAGTTACTTCGAAGATCTAGAGGTTGGTCAGCGCTTTCTTAGCCCTTCTCGCACCTTGGGAGATGGGAACTTTGTGGCATTTCAGGCTGTGTCACTAGACAACCATCCAATTCACTACGACATCGAATATTGCAAACGCCGTGGTCATCCGGAATTACTCGCTCATGGGTTGCAGGTAGCTGCTCAAGTTGCACCGGGTGCCGGAATGCTGCCTCATGTATTGGAAGATAGCTTGATTGGATTAATTGAGCACAGCGCCAAGTTTTTAAAACCTGTCTATCGCGGCGATACAGTCTACCCGGCACTTGAAATAATAGACCTGGCCCCTAAAAACACTACGGGAGTTATTACCTTGCGTACTACTGTGCATAATCAGCGTCGAGAACTAGTTCTGGAAGGAGAGCAGAAGATGTTGGTTAGGAAGCGCCCTGCGTAATTGATCAGTGACTGTTCATCTGCGACAGGTTTGTCTGGTAGCTTGGGAGCTGGGGCCCATAGTTGAGCAGTTGAGAGATGTTCTTGGTCTGCAAGTCTGCCACCGTGATCCTGTAGTTCAACAATATGGGTTAGAAAATGCCTTGCTTCCAATTGGAACCGATTTTCTTGAAGTAATAGCTCCAATCGAAGAGAACACGGCTGCCAGTCGGTACCTGAATCGGTTGGGTAGAAATGGTGGGTACATGATCATTACTCAAGTTGATTCAGAAGAAACACAGCAAGCCATTAAAGCGCGAGCAATTGCGGCAAGAGTGAGAATTGCACATGAAGAGAGACGAGATGGTTGGAGTTTTTGCCAATTACACCCAGGAGATATGGAAGCGGCGTTTCTCGATCTTGAATTTGATGAAGAGGTTGATTATCAAGGTTGTTGGTATCCAGCTGGTGGCCGCAGTTGGCGGCAATTTTCAAATGAAGACAACCCTATTCAGTTAACCGAAGTAGAACTGCTGGCTACTGATCCGGTTGCGTTAACTAGGCTCTGGGGCAACATATTGGGATCATCTGTTGACGATCCGGAATATACAATCAACCTTGCTAATTCGAGCCTTTATTTCAAGCAAAAATTGGAAACAGAATATCCCTGTCTCAATGGCCTAACAATAACGGTTCGCAACAAGGATGGAATTCTTTCAAGGGCCAAAAGACTGGGTTGCGATCGCGCCGACGATCAGTTTGAAATCTGCGGCACACAGTTTTACTTACGCAGCTTCAACTAAATTTACTAAGAAGCTATATGAAAAATGGCAGTGTGCTCTACTTCAATTGCCACTTCACCTTGGGTCAACATTGCAACATAGAGTTTGATGAACTGATGACCCTTTCGTTTCCACTTTTCTGTTGGAGCAACTCGCACTTCAATTTCTTGCCCGGCTTGTAAGGGTTTTCTCATCACGAGCCGGCTGCCGGTATGAATCCAGGCAGGTAAAATAAATTGTCGCATCAATGCTTTATTACAAGCTTCCAATAGATAATAGGGGTGAATGAATCCTTTAGAACCTTGATACAGCTCTGCTTGATCCCTTTGAGCTCTAACCCGCTCTTGATTATCTGCTTCAGTTGGATTCCATCGATAGCTTGGCCAAGCTTGATTAATTGAAATCAGGTCCCAGTGAATCTTTTTGCGTTCTACTTCTGCAGGCTCTTTGTAAAGGTCTGCCAATTCATTAATAGGAGGAAGTTGTCTTGGAAGCCAGGATTCCAATTTGGCTATCAATACATCTTTTTCGTTATAAGCACTAGTTAAATGATTACGTTGACTATATTCGGAGCTAAGCTCTTCAGTCTTAATCGTTAGCAAATTTTCTTGATATGCTGGTTTTAGAAAAATTACATCCACAATTCCGGAAGACAACCAACTTTCCCTGTAATGGCGAACTAATGGCTGACTGAGATAGCCAAAAACATTCGCGCCGCTTACTAAGGCCCCTTCAAATCCGTATTTTGCGGCGATATCGTCGCTATGAATGCGATTCTCTGAAGTTTGTGCATTATTTAATGCAAGAATTTGAAAATGTGAAACACTCGTCATAGGCGAACTCTGTATACTGCGCTTCAACGAAAAAGAGTGTGAAGGTTAGGTTTAGTTAAGTTAAGTTAAGAGTTATTTAGGTATACCAATTTGTTCGAAAGCCAACCCTCTAATTGGTTGGGTTCTTGGTTAAGCATGTTGCGCAAATAGTGGTTCAGTCGCGCATATTAGGATTTAAGTTTCACCATTAGTTTTAAATTTAACATTAACAATATAGCAGCTCGCGGCTGTTCTCGAAAATTTTGGAAAAGACCGCAGGAATGCAGCTGTTGGTTATCGATTATTACGATTTCTCAACTCTGCCCATGTTGTAAAACTCATTATTGGGTCGAATACCCGCCATATTGGCTATTCTGTTGGACAAGGCGAAGAGGGCTGCAATTGAACCAATATCCCACACGTCGTCTTCGCTAAACCCTTGAGCTAGAAGTGCTTTAATATCATTTTCACCAACCTCATGGGACTTTTGTGAAACTTTAACTGCAAATTCCAGAATGGCCTTCTGGCGATCGCTAATGTCAGATTTTTGATAATTTGTGGCAACTTGATCAGCGATTAATCGATTTTTCTCTCGAATTCGAAGAATTGCACCATGGGCCACTACGCAGTAAATGCATTGATTAAGCCCCGACGTAGCGACAACAATCATTTCTCGTTCCGCTTTACTTAGCCCAGAATCCCTTTCCATTAAAGCGTCGTGGTAGGTAAAAAATGCCCGAAATTCATCCGGTCGATGAGCTAAAGCCAGAAAAATATTCGGAATAAACCCAGCTTTTTCCTGTACTTCGAGAATTCGCTCTCTTAAATCATCAGGTAATTCATTAATATCTGGGATAGGGAATCGGCTAATAGGTAAGTCAGGCATAGTGGTTAATATTTGATCAAATTAAAGATAACTTAGTGGGATTGAACAACTCTTTTTCGCAAGCAAAGAGTTAGTCCAATGCCGTTTAAATGTAGTTTAAAGCCTACTAATCTTCGGGAAGACTGTAAGCTACCAATTGCCCTGGAGTCTGGATAACGATGCGTTGTTTGCCATCATGTTCATAA
>DFQD01000106.1:0-10080 GCA_002377605.1 Gammaproteobacteria bacterium UBA3498
AACTTACTGATCGGCCACCAGCTATTTTCATAGAACTGCCAAGTCTCTTTTTGATGCGATACACTTAGGCCTCGTGCCCGCATGAGTTCAAATCTCTAGGGGTCTCAATAACAACAAAAAGAGCCTGACCTATGCCTAAGTTAGTTGGTTTGTTTTCAGTTTTCATATTCGGTTTTTACTGCACATTCAGCGCTAACGCACAACTCTCCAATGCTGCAGCCTGGGCCTCTACGGTTCAAAACGATTTTCGCGTAATTCCAGATATCACTTATCGCCAGGCCAACGGCGTTGAACTAAAAATCGATGTCTATCAATCCCGTAATGGAGAAGGTCCTGCTCCAACCTTCATTTATTATCACGGCGGCGGCTGGGTCGGCGGCAATAAAGAAGCCAATGTTCTTCGCCTCTTACCGTATTTGGAACAGGGCTGGGCGGCTGTTAATGTGCAATACCGCTTAGGAAATGTCTCATTAGCTCCTGCAGCAGTTGAAGATAGTTTATGCGCATTACGTTGGGTTGTTCGCAATGCTGAACAATATGGTTTTGACCCTGAGAAACTTGTGGTTTCAGGTAACTCAGCCGGCGGACATCTAGCTCTTACTACTGGAATGATCCCTTCGGAAGCTGGATTAGATAGGCAATGTCTAGGCAGCGAAACTCCAGACGTTGCAGCTATCGTAAACTGGTACGGCATTACAGACGTTGGCGATTTGTTGAGCGGTGTAAATGAAAAAAGCTATGCGGTTCGTTGGCTGGGCTCGCAACCAAATATTTATGAAATTGCCGATAGAGTATCTCCACTAAAATACATTCGTTCTGATCTGCCACCTATTATTACTATTCATGGCGATGCCGATCCAATCGTACCTTACGATCATGCCGTGCAATTGCATAGAGGCCTGGATCAAGCAGAAATAGTTAATCAATTGGTTACAGTACCAAATGGATTACACGGCGGGTTTCCGACCGATGAAATGTTAAGAATTTACGGTTCGATTTTTTCGTTTCTAGATGACAACGTATTGCAATAAAGAGTTTATTTGAAGTTGGTTAAAAAGAACCTGTAGATGAACAGGACAAGCTATGAAAAGAAAAAAAAGATTTCTTATATTTATTTTAGGCCTTGGAATACTAGTTAGTTGTAGTGAACAGGTTTCGGAACTAGAAAACGGACAAGATAGTGCCCAGTGGCATCACCATGGTGGCGATCATTTCTCTTCCAAATATGCGCCCTTTGATCAGATAAATGGCAATAACTTTGAGCAACTTGAAGTTGCCTGGCGTTGGCAATCTGCAGATCTGCGGATCCCTGAAGACCTTCTCTATCCTACTGGCGATTATCGGGCTACACCTCTTTATATCAATGGGCTGATCTATACCAACACCAACCACGGCCAAGTAGTTTCACTCAATCCCTCAACAGGTAAAGAGCTTTGGGTGTTTGATCCCGAAAGTTATCGCTTGGGTCCGCCAAATTTTTCTCCAGTGCAAACTCGTGGGATCGAATACTGGAGCGATGGTGAAGTGGAAAGAATTTTTCTGGCAACCATAGGCAAGCAATTAGTTTCCATAGATTTGCAAACTGGAGAACCGGACCCAGAATTTGGCGACAACGGATTCATCGACCTAAAACAGAATTTAGGTCGGCTCGAGTTTGAGATGAATAATATTACCCACGGCGCGCCACCAATTGCTGTAGGCAATTCAGTAATAGTTGGGTCAAAAATTTTCGATTACAGTATGAACAATCGCAGTCCACCGGGACATGTTCGCGCGTACGATACTCGAACTGGTGAATTCAAGTGGCGTTTTAACACTATTCCTCAGCCAGGTGAGGAGTTTAACGAAACCTGGGAAAACGGTTCATGGGCAATAGCCGGGAATACTAATGTTTGGACCTATATGTCCGCCGACGATGAACTTGGCATGGTATACATGCCTACTTCAACACCAACTAACGATTACTGGGGTGGTTATCGTTTAGGAGAGAATCTCTATGCCGAAAGCATTGTTGCGCTAAACGCTGAAACCGGTGAACGGATTTGGCATTTTCAAACTGTGCATCATGGTCTTTGGGACTACGACATAGCTTCCGCTCCAAATCTGGTAGATATCGTGGTAGATGGCGAACCAATTAAAGCCATTGCACAGGTTTCTAAAACCGGATTCACCTATGTATTCGACCGAGTTACCGGTGAACCTGTTTGGCCCATCGAAGAAGTGCCAGTACCTCCATCAACAATTCCTGGCGAAAGAGCCCATCCAACTCAACCGATTCCAACCCGTCCCGCTCCGTTTGAACAAATCGGTGCAACGCGAGACGACTTGATCGACTTCACACCAGAATTAAGAGAAGAAGCTTTAGAGATTGCTAGTAACTTCGTTCTTGGAGATATCTTCACTCCGCCAATCGTACAGGGACATGAAGGCAAATCTTCGACCTACGTTGTTCCGGGCGCCGGTGGTGGTGCGAATTTCCCTGGCGCCTCTATGGATCCAGAAACACAGATAATTTACATACCATCTGTCACCAGACCAACTGGCATGGCGTTAGTGCCTCCGCCAGAAGGTACGTCCGATTGGCCCTATGTGATTCGCTATGATCGGAGTGGCGGCCCACAAGGATTGCCTTTGTTAAAGCCACCATATCGTCGAATCACTGCTATCGACTTAAACACCGGAGATCACGTGTGGCAAATTCCATTGGGCAAAGGACCAACCGAACATCCTGCTATCGCCCATCTAAATCTGGGAGATTTGGGTTCTGCCTTTAATGACGTGGTCGCCGAAGGCGGAGTACTAGTTACTAAATCCTTAGTTATTTCCTACCTTGCTTCGAAAGATGAAATAGGACCAGAAGAAACTGGTTCTATATTAGTAGCATTTAACAAGGAAACAGGCGCGAAAGAAGGTGAGGTCATCGTAGGTCAACGACTTCATGGGCCAATCATGAGTTATCAACATGAAGGCAAACAGTATATCGCTGTCGCTGGAGGGGGGCGTGACAACGATGATGAATTGCTAGTGTTTGCATTGCCAGAATCATCAGATGAGTAAACTAAAGGAGCATCACATGAATAAAATTGAAGTTCATCAAAGAATAAAAGTATTTGAGTTATTACTTATTGTTGCTGTCACTGGTGTTTTAGTTTTTGCAAACTGGTCGATGGCAACAGCACAACAAACAGACTTTTCCGACGAAAAGGTCGTACATCTGCTGGATGAGCCCCGTCATCGTACTGTTCACAATGAAGGCAACATGTATTTATTGGATGTACAAGTAAATCCAGGGGATATCTCTTTCGCTCATGTCCATGATCAGCCAATCTTGCTCACTACTATTCGAACTGGGGGCGGCCCTTCAGCGGCACCGGTTAGATCGATACCTGAATACTATTCGGAACCATTAACCCACAAAGTTTCAAACGAAGGCCCAGGATTATTGCGCATCATTGCCTTTGTTAATGGTGGTGATGGGGTTGAAGGTTTTGGTGATTCACCTACTGGAATGACAAAAGACCCCGACTTATTAAACCCTTGGTTCCGTTCCCACCAAATAGAACTGGGACCAGGCGAGCAAACCAATCTACAAACTCATAACAATCACACGGTAATCGTGCAGCGAAGCCAAGGCATCGTGCATGTTACCAGGGAAGATGGTTTAACGCGTGAACTCAGTGCAGCTGGTGAATGGGAGTGGCGCAAACCTGGTTCTACTTTCCTGGTTCGCAATATGGGAAATGCTTCCGTGATTGTTGCAATAAATGAAGCCAGAGAATAGTTAATTAAAATAGATCTAAAACCCGATCTGTGGCCGCATCTTAAACTACAAGATGCAGGTCGTAATCGGGTTTTTTATGCTAGACGCAAAGTGATTTGAAATGGAAAATAATGTTGATTTATTCTTTTTCAGTTGGGTTGAAGCGAATCTGCGTTATGCAATTCTGTTTGTTCCTCTATTTGCTTTCGCAGAGGCTTGTATTGGAATTGGATTATTTGTGTCCGGAGTTTTTCTTGTAGCAGTCTCATCAATAGTTATTGATCAACAATTAGCAAGCCTTCCAGTGATTGCTCTACTTGCATTTTTTGGTGCTGTTGCCGGTGATCATGTTGGATTCTATGTTGGGCGTTGGGTCGGCCCGCATTTTCATCACATCGGCGTTGTCGAAAAACGAAAAGCATCATTCGAGCGCGCGGAAAAATTGATTCGTTACTACGGACCTTTTGCAGTTTTTATTGGGCGCTTCATCCCCGCAATCCGCAGCATTATCCCTGCCTTACTCGGCATCACCGATTTCGAAAAAGTTAAATTTTCCATCCTCGATAGCCTGGCTTGTTTACTCTGGGCCACAGCTCTGGCTGCAATCGTCTATGGCTTAGACAATATCTTCTAGATAACGCGGGCCTTGCGCTATATAAAGCCGAGTCAACTCCATTGCACTTCAGTGGGACCTTGCATATGCTATGCCCAGACAAAAAAAGCGAGGCTTGGCAATGGCATATTCACTGATTGGCAAAGACTTCACCCCACCTGATGTTCACGGCAAGGTAACTGGCAAGGCCAAATATGCCGAGGACTTTAATGTCGATGGCATGCTCTACGCCAGACTACTCACCAGTCCAATTCCCCACGCTCGGATTGTCCGCTTGGATGTTTCAGCCGCCTTACAAATGGAAGGCGTAGTGGCGATCTTAACCGCAGATGATGTGCCACAAATGCCAAATCTCGGCAATCCTATACTCACCAACGAACCAGCATATGTTGGCGATCCAATCCTGGCTGTAGCTGCTGTAGATGAGCGCACGGCGGAAGATGCCATTGAAGCGATTAATTTCGACTTCGAACCATTGCCTTTCGTGGTAGACCCACTTACCAGTTTACGACCTGGTGGGCCTCATGCCCGAACACAAGGCAACGTGGGTAATTCCACGATGCAAGATGATTTTCGCTCTATACATTGGAGCGATGATGAATTTGCTTCACTCACTAATAGTGAACTTCCTCAAGGTGAACCCGCTCGGGAATGGACTGTTGGTGATTTGGAGGCAGGCTTTACTGCAGCGGATTATATATTGGACGAAAGTTTCGTAACCGCGAGTTTTTCCCATAATTCCATGGAACCGCGCTCAGCGATGGCCTATTGGGAAAACGGAAAATGTTTTCTTTACGGGTCCAGCCAAAGCCAGAGTTTCCCCGTACCGGCAATTGCAGCTTATATCGGAATTGATCCGGCAGATTTGGTATTCGTAGCAGAATACTGCGGCGGCGGATTCGGCTCAAAAGGTGGTGCCTACCCTGCTATGTCCATACCGGCACATATGTCGCGCCTTACTGGACGACCGGTAATGATGCGCGTCAGTCGCGAAGAAGAGTATTACATTGGCTCAGCCCGCCATGGGTTCCAGGGCCGCGCTAAGATGGGATTTCGAAATGATGGTCGCATAACTGCCATTGATCTTTATGTGGTTCAAGACAACGGTGCAAACTCCGGATTTTCTGATTGGCTCTCTGCTGGGGATGCGGTGTCTCTTGTTTATCAACCAGAAGCCATGCGATTTCGAGGAATTCCCGTTTTCACTAATACGCCATTAAAAGGGCCTCAGCGAGGTCCAGGACAGAATCAAATTCACTCCGCCATAGAGCCCCTATTAGATAAAGCAGCTAGAGAGTTAGGACTAGACCCCTTAACCATTCGCCAGGTAAACGCACCATTAAGTGAAGATACGTATGGCGCGAGTTCCAGCACATTAACCAGCTCTCACCTTGCTGATGCATTGGCAATTGGTGCTGATCAGTTTAACTGGGAAGCGAAACGTGCTCAAAGCGGTCAACGCAATGGCAACAAAGTTATCGGAGTCGGAGTCGGTCAAGCCTATCACTCCGCTGGCAGCAATGGCTTCGATGGCTTGGTACGCATCACCCCAGATGGCAAGTTGCATATTCATACCGGCATTGGAAATCTTGGAACTTATTCTCACACCGGTACCTCCCGTGTTGCAGCAGAAGTGCTGAAATGCGACTGGAATAACTGTGTTATCCAACGAGGTGATAGCCGTAAACATCTTCCTTGGAACTTTGGGCAGTTTGGTTCTAACACTTCATTTACCATGACACGCACAAACTATGTAGCGGCAATAGATGCACTTGAAAAGCTGTTAGAAATAGCTGCTATCGATTTAGGCGGCTCACCAACGGATTATAATATCGGCGGGGAACGCGTGTTCCGCACAGAAGATCCATCAGTATTCATTACCTATGCTGATGCAGCTACCCGCGCGATAGAGTTAGGCGGCAAATACTCCGGTGAGAACGCTCCAGAGGACATTAATGCCATGACCAGCCGTTCAGTTGCTGGATTAGCAGGCACTGGTCTTATTGGTGTAGCTCGCGACAATTTGGAGAAAGAAGGAACTGTCGCAGCGTTAGCAGCAGGATTTATTCAGATTGAATTAGATCTGGAAACTGGCAAATACGAAATCCTAGATTACTTGGGAGTCGCAGATTGCGGTACCGTGCTGCATCCCCGAGGATTGGAAATCCAGATAAAGAGTGCAGCAGTTATGGGTTTCGGCATGGCAGGCTTTGAACGTCATGCTTACGATCCTCAAAACGGATTGCCTTCTGCTACTGGCATTCATAATTCCAAGTTGCCGACTTACCTGGATGTGCCCTCGCCAATGGACTGGGCCGCTACCGATATTCCAGACCCACAAAATCCGGTTGGAGTAAAAGGTATAGGAGAACCCATACAAGGGTGTGCATCAGCTGCATTACTCTGTGCCATATCCGATGCTTTGAATGGTCATATCTTTAATCGCGTGCCAGTGACAGCGGACATGATTGTCAATGCTGCAACCCACAGAGAACAATCACAGAAACCATTAACTACAAACACTACATGATAGTGGCTTAGGTTCTCCACAGATCCTATTGGCCATGGGCTACTACTTCTGCGCATGCGGTCAAGAATTTTCCCATCTAGTCCGATGTTATAGAGCGGGGGCTAATTTACTTATCGACGCAGGCTTTTCGATGGTAAACTGGGCTCCCTAGACAACTATACCTATAAAAACAAGAACTTGGACAAGCCTCCACTATACTTATGAAGATACTGATGATTTATCCCCAGATTGATGCCCCTTTGGGTACGAATCATGGCATTGCCTCTCTCGCCGGCGTGCTCCATGCCAATGATCATGAACTCGATTTGATGCATGTCTCAGAAAAATACAAACCAGTACCATCAAGCGAAGAAATCATCGAATACATCCGTGAGACCAAGCCTGGCTTACTAGGCTTCTCCGTGATGTCTCAGCAAATGGAGTGGGTGGAAGAAAAGAGCAAAGATATTCGCAAAGTAATGCCGGAATTAGTTCAGGTAATTGGTGGCGTGCATTGCACCATGGTTCCCGATGAGGTGCATAAGTCTAAGATGTTCGACTATGTTTGCGTCGGCGAAGGTGACTGGGCGTTATTAGAACTTATGGACTCCTTAGAAAAAGGAGAAACTCCTCACACCTTAGCTAACTTCAGATCCTGGATGGGGGGCGTGCCAGTTTCAAATCCTGTGGCTCCATTTCCAGACCTGGACAAACTTCCGCCACTAGACTACGACGTATTCGATATGCAGGCAGTCATGGAAGAAACCCGGGGCTGGATGGGCATACTCACTTCTCGTGGCTGCCCATATAAATGTACTTACTGTTTTAATATCGAGATCGTTGATCAATACATCGAAGACGGCGCAGCGAAAAGTGTAAAAGACTTTTTACGCCACTTTCCAGTTGATGTGATGATGGATGATTTGAAAAAACTGCTAAAAGAAAATCCAGAGATTAATACTTTCATCTTTGACGATGACTTATTTACTTTGAACACCGATTACGTTGTTGAGTTTTGTAAAGCCTATAAGGAACATAATGTCGGTGTACCTTTCGTAGTAAACGGTCATGTAAATTGTTTCGATGAGAGAGCTGCAAAAGCACTAAAAGAAGCTGGCTGTATTATCGTTAAGTTCGGTTTAGAGTCTGGTTCTCCTCGCGTGCGACGGGAAGTACTAAAACGCTACATGAAGAATGAGCAGATTGAGCATTCTTTCTACTCTGCTCACGCTTATGACCTCCATAGTTCAGCGTTCATCATGTTCGGCCTTCCATACGAATCTCGCGAAGAGATCATGGAAACCATTCGTCTCTGCGCCAAAGTTAAAATGGGCCGCTTCCGCTGGGCCTTGTTCTTCCCTTTTAAAGGCACCGCTGGGTATGAAATCGCCAAACCACTGATCGACGAATCGAAGATGGAAGGCAAAGGCAATTACTTCGATGGGTCCTGCTTAAATTTCGGTGAAGATCACGATTTATTTCTGGATAAATTAGCCAAACTCTGCAACTGGTACGTTAATGCTGAGACTGATTGGGAATGTGCTCCAATTTATCGCAAGCTCGTAGGAAAAATAGAAGCCATGGATAGAGATACCTGGCTACAAGAATATGAAGATCTTGTCGCTTATGATCGAGATCTATCTGAGCAATTAATGGCGGAAAATAAGATTCATTATACTATTCGATATTCAAACGTTATGGGGGTACGCTCTGATTATATTAAGCAGGAGCGTGAACAAATGGCTGCCGGCCAGAAGAAAGAAGCAGTCGCCTACACTCTCGATCAAAGTTAGCCGCAACAAAAAGTTCTATAATCATGCTTCCTGCACTACAGTCTATTGATAGCCTGGTGGTTCGCTGTCCCAATTGGGTTGGCGATATCGTCATGGCCACCCCAGTATTTGAATGCTTGCGAACCAATTTCCCTCACGCAACGATAACTGCTTTGGTGCGGCCCTATGCGAAGGGCATTCTGGAAGACAGCCCGTGGTTTAACTTCATCGTTGATTGCCAAGACAAAAATCTTAAAGGACTCGAGGTGATTCGTAATACGTTTTCTCAAACAAAGCCAAAGATGGGACTACTTCTGCCAAATACTACTCACTCCTATCTAACCTTGAAGTATGCAGGTATTCCATTGATATACGGTTACAAAAGAAATCTGCGCAAATTTTTTCTCCAGGGCCCAAAACCTATTGTTGAAAGTGGAAAATACAAACCCCTACCCATGCAGGATTACTATCTAGAATTATGCCGCTTTTTAGAATTAGATATTCCGGAGCATCCAAAACCGAAACTTTATATTTCTGATCAGCTACAGGGTAAAGCTAATGCTAGGTTGCACAATTACGGTATTCAGCTTGGAGATCTGGTTATTGGTTTAAACCCTGGAGCAAGTTTTGGTTCTTCGAAGTGCTGGCCAGCAGAACATTTTAGTAAGCTGACCGAATTACTTGCTGCTAAATATAACTGCAAATTTCTGCTATTGGTGGGACCAGGAGAAGAAGAAATTGCTGCAGCGATAGTTGAAGCAAGCTCCGTCAATATAATCAATACCGCGCGAGACAAAATCGATCTTGCCGAATTAAAACCACTGGTCAAACGCTGCAATTTACTAATTACAAACGATACAGGCCCAAGGCATTATGCAGTTGCGTTTGATATTCCTCACATTGTTTTAATGGGCCCAACAAACCCAATCTACACTGAGAGTAATCTGGAACATTCTGTCGTCATGCAAAAGGACATAGCTTGCATCCCCTGTCATAAGAAAAGCTGTCCCCTCGGACATCACGCCTGCATGCGTGAACTCACTCCCTCTGATGTGCTCGAAGCCTGTCAATCGTTCTTAAATGGAGCGCCGGCTTGAAATCAAATTACTACCAAGAGCAATGGCAAGATTTAAAAGAATCAGCAGACTCTCAGCAATTGGATTCACTAGCAAAGCGTGTCGCTTCAAGCTTTATAGATCGTTATTACTATAGCGATGAATACAACCGCGAACATATTCATTTACTTTGCGAAATGGCCACCCATTTCGTAGATGAATCTCTTAACCAAATCGCTGCCCGTACGCTGTTCGGCACGGTGATTGAACGCCTCTGTGACGATTTCGAAGAACTCCAAACCGAAACCTATAACCGGTTAATCTGCCAAGTTGTCAATTATCTATGTCATATTCCTGAAGGAAGGGAAATT
>DFQD01000106.1:10443-11235 GCA_002377605.1 Gammaproteobacteria bacterium UBA3498
ATAGAATCAATTCGCTTAACTCCCGATCGCAGACTTAGCGGAATTGTTCGGCCAAAAAAAATTCTTATACTGTCAAGGGTTACTATCGGTGCGGATGTCGCAATTACCTCAGTAATCTGCCAGCGAGTGGCGCAGTTCTTTCCGGAAGCTGAAGTCGTTGTAATAGGCAATGGAAAATTAAAACAAATCTTTGCAAGCGAAGCGAATGTTCAAGTACATGAACTTAACTATGCAAGACGAGGCGGATTATTAGAGAAGTTCCAAGTTTGGTTGCAATTATTGACGGAAGTTAGAAGGAAAATTGCGAACTTATCTTCCGTAGAGTTTTTAATTCTGGATCCAGATTCTCGCTTGACACAGCTAGGCGTGCTGCCCTTAGTTCCATTACAAAATTATCGCTTTTTCAATTCTAGGGGGAAACAAGAGTCATCCAAGCATGCTTCCATGGCACAACTAACAAATCAATGGCTGGATAATATCCTCGGAAAAGAAGACTTCTGTTATCCCAAAGTGTGGCCTGCATCATCAAACTTAGAAAGTGCTGAGAAATTTCGATTAAACATTGATACCAACGAAAGATTTACATTAATTACCGTAAATCTCGGCGTGGGCGGCAATGAACGCAAACGTGTTCCAGGTGAATTTGAGAGAGAGCTACTGCTAACTCTGTTAAATGAACCGAATACTAAAATTGTTTTGGATTTAGGATTTGGATACCAAGAACGAGAACAAAGTTCTTCATTATTACAAGCAGCCCACGAAGCCGGTATCACAACAGCAGAAACTACATTC
>DFQD01000021.1:0-7659 GCA_002377605.1 Gammaproteobacteria bacterium UBA3498
TGCCTAAATAAGGTGCAAGTATAGAATCGTCTTTAAGCAGATCTGCTCCAATAAAAATTGGATAGCTCCGATCTCCGAGATCAACTTTGACTGTTTGCATTATTAAATCTCTGTGGTACTAATCTTACTAAGGTTGCAAAATCTTATTTATCTCTTGACTAACTGAGCGAGCATTGCGTCTGTTGGTATCGATCACAATGTCCGCAATCTCTTTATATAAAGGTTCTCTTACTTCCATTAATTCACGAATCTTTTTTTCCGGATCATCCGTTTGTAATAACGGTCGATTCTTGTCCCTACTTGTACGTTCTACCTGTTGGGCGATGGAAGCTTGCAGGTAAACAACTGTACCGCGCTCTGAAAGGTGCTTTCTGTTTTCTTCCGCGAGAACCGCACCGCCTCCAGTTGCCATTACAATATTTGATTTGCCGCTGAGCTGATCAATCATTCTTGATTCTCTGCTACGAAATCCGCTCTCTCCCTCAACGTCAAAAATCCAGGGAATATCTGCCCCAGTTGCAGTTTCAATTTCCCGGTCAGAATCAAAGAACTGCAGATCCAATTGTTCTGCGAGAACTTTCCCTATGGTGGTTTTTCCAACTCCCATTGGACCTACAAGGAAAACATTACCTAGAAATTTCATTGACCTTTCCGCAAGAAATAAGGTGGGAACAATTGTAACCGCAAATCATAGATCGCAGTGACAATGAAATCAGGAGAATCTAAATGATCTAATTGCGTTATCAGCAATAATCTTCATAGTAATGAAGATTGGCAGCTCGGTTCAACGAGTCTCGTCCAAGATAGGCTTAAACAAGTCGCCAAGGTAAGGAACATCTCTAAGCAATGGCGTTTTGATTTCGGTAGTCGTATTTTCCTCATAGAACACACCGAGAAGAGAATAATACTAAGAATTACAATAATTTAGCAAATTTCGGCCAAATTGTCACCGAAGATGGGCCCCGCTAACCGCGGGTGTATAATGGTTGTTAGCCTTTCGAGAATTTTGCCGGTGATTACAGGCTTTACGGCAGAAGTCCGACAATTAATGAGTGTATCTAGAGAATGTTCGAAATTTACTTGGTACAAACAGGCAACCTGTGAAACTTAAGTTAAAAATAATCTCCAAATGGGCCGGGCTAATAGCAGCTGCTAGTATAGCCAGCGGTGTAATGGTTGCTATGGCAGCCTATTTATACCTAGCTCCTTTGCTTCCTGCTGCAGAAACCTATCGTGATGTGCAGCTAGAAACGCCACTTAGAATTTACACGGCGGACAATCGCTTGATTGACGAACTCGGCAATCGTCGAAATCCGGTGCAATACGAAGATATTCCTGAAGTTTTGATAAATGCCCTTATAGCTACCGAAGATGTGCGCTTTTACTCCCACCCTGGTGTTGATCTACAAAGTCTTCTTCGTGGGTTTTATGGATTTATCACGGGTCAACGTCTTGGTGGTGGAAGCACGATTACCATGCAATTGGCAAATAATCTCTCTTTTGATAGCGATAATGTTTATCTGAGAAAGTTTAAAGAAATTCCTTTTGCCTTGCAGATTCAAAGAGAACTTTCCAAGGAAGAAATCCTTACCCTTTACTTGAATACAATTTATTTTGGTGCTGGAGCCGATGGTATAGGCGCTGCTTCTTTTGTTTACTATGGGAAAGATGTCAGCGAACTCACCCTAGCAGAATCAGCTATGATGATTTCTTTATTGCCCTGCCCATCCGCCTGTAATCCATTTAGTAATTCATCACGAGCACTAGAAAGAAGAGAGACACGTCTCCGCAATATGCTCAACGAAAAAATGATTACACAAAATGAATTTGATGCTGCCAACGATGCACCGGTCACTGCGGACCGACGTAATCGAAACATAGCAGTACCTGCTCCATACATTGCGGAAATGGTGCGACAGACTCTTTACGACCAGTTTGGTGAAGAGACTTATACTCGAGGTTTTGAAGTCACGACCAGTATCGATGGCGACTTGCAACTAGCTGCCAACAAATCAGTGATCAATGGTTTAGAAACTTATTACGATAAGCGCCATGGCTACCGAGGCCCTGATGCAAATTACCCTCCTGATCCCGATGAACCAATAGAAGACTGGTTAGCACATCTTGGGCCTGTTCCAACTTACGGCAATCAAGTTCCAGCTATAGTTACTGATGTTCAAAACCAATCTTTTGATGCACTCCTTAAGACCGGCGAAACGATAACAGTCCCGTGGGAAGGAATGACCTGGGCATATGAATTTCGTAGCAGAAACGAAGCTTGGCCCCCTCCGTCTGTCGCCTCGGATGTAGTTGAAGTTGGCGATTTGATTCGAGTTAAAAGTGATGAAGAGGGATGGGAACTAGGCCAGGTTCCAGATATTCAAGGTGCCTTAGTTTCAATGTCTCCATCTAATGGAGAAATCCTAGCACTAGTGGGCGGCTACGATTTTCGCCGCAGCCAGGTTAATCGCGTGACCACACCACGTCCGCCTGGATCGAACTTTAAACCGTTTCTTTATGGCGCGGCTTTAGAGCACGGCTATTCGCCGTCAAGCATAATAAATGACGCACCAATTACTCGGGGCGACTATCGGCCTAACAATTACGAAAATAATTTTCTCGGTCCGATTACTTTGCGCTTCGCGTTAAAAGAATCCCGCAACGTTCCGGCAGTGCGCCTTTATGACGAGCTAGGCTCTGACAAAGTACTCCCCTTCGCTGCTAAGTTCGGCTTTCAAACTCAAAATTTTCCAAACAATGATTTAACAGTCGCGTTGGGAAGCAGAGATGTTCAACCGCTCGAGCTCGTAACGGGTTACTCTGCTATAGCGAATGGTGGCTACAAAATAGACCCATGGTTTATCAAAGAAATTTCTTCAGAGATAGACGGATTACTTTATCAATCGATGCCCTCCGTGGTCTGTGATGATTGCGGTCATCAAGCTGTGGAAGACAGTAACTCAACGATTGCAGCGCCACGGATCATTGATGAACGGATCGCCTATATTCTGAACTCGATGCTGGAATCAGTGATTACCGAAGGCAGTGGCAACCGGGTTTATCGCGAACTCAGACGTGGAGATCTGCGCGGGAAAACAGGTACTACTAATGGCCCCACAGAACTCTGGTTCTCAGGATTCAATAAAGACATAGCTACAACCGTGTTCGTTGGTTTCGATCAGCCCGAGCCATTGGGTGAACGTGAACAAGGCGCAACAGTCGCAGTACCGATCTGGATCGATTTCATGCGAGAAGCTCTTGAAGACGCACCAGAAAATATCATGAGTCGACCAGATGGCATTGTCGACCGTCTAATTGACAAGATCAGCGGAGAACCCGCGACCCCTGGCGATCCTAACGCGATCTTCGAATACTTTCGTAGCGAAAACGCCCCAGAAACCATCGACACACAACTGCCTGGACTTGAAATTAACGAGGAAGACGAGGAAGAACTCTCGACTGAGATAATCTTCTAATCAGGATTTCTTCGAAGTTCTAGATGGCCAAAATTTGAAAGATCGAAAAATTGCTTAGGTAAGATGAGATACAAACGTCTCGGAGCGAAATTCGAAACTTACCATCTAGTTAGGCGAAGATTAAGCCTAGGCACAACACGGAAGAGCTCTTTCTTAAGCGATCTAAGAATTTGGAACAATTTCCGATTAAAACTAGATTAGAGTTTTCTACTGCCGAAGCGACGCTTAAATCGGTCCACTCGACCACCGGAGTCTAGGATTTTCTGCTTGCCCGTATAGAACGGATGACACTCTGAGCAAACTTCAATAAGAATGTCTTTACCAAGGGTAGATTTGGTTTCGATAACATTGCCGCAACTACAGGTAGCCTTAATAGCGCCGTAGTTAGGGTGAATATCTGTTTTCATGATACTTCCTCTTAGTTGATGTCGCTGCCTGGATTGTTTCTCCGTCAGGCACCACATCTGCCTTTATCCCGCCGCATTCCCAGCGGGGTGGGCATTCTAACAGAGATATACCGATTGGCAAGCAATCTAAGAACAGTTGATGCTAAACGTCCTTTAACTTGTTATGGTTTTTAACTACTTCTTCCATGATTCGTTTAAATAGTTCAGTAATAAATTCCGAATCAAGACCCTGCTCCTGGCAAAGTTGTCTTAGCTCATCCAGCTTTTGGGCCTCACGGGATTCATCGAAGGCCGCAAGTCCTTGATCCGCCTTTAGTAAACCAACTTGAAGAGTCAGCTGAAATCGAATAGCAAGCAGTTCGACCAGTTGGCGATCAATTTGGTCTATCTTGCTCCGCGCTTTGAGTAATTCGGCAGGCATCTGCTCTGACATTACTGATCCTCTGTTTTCTACTAAAGAAATTATAGTCGGGATTATAAACTAACACTTTTTTCTGACCCAGCCCCGTACCCATTATCGAAGAATTACAGACAATCAAATTTACGCATAATTGCGTTTCTATTTAGTATGATGGCAAATTCAGTTCCAATTCGGTTAAGTACTGATGCCAGCCTCAATCTCAAGTGGATACCGCGGACTTGTTTATAAAGTCGCGGTTCCTTCGCCACTAAGAAGAGTTTTTGACTATTTACCGCCTGAGCCAAATCAATCGATCGCTACTGGAACCCGCGTACAGGTTCAATTTGGACGGCGGAAAGTTGTAGCTTACGTATTAGACAAAGCCTCAAACTCAGAACTGGAACTACACAAACTTAAACCTATTTATGCGGTACTGGATTCTGAAGCAATATTTCCAACCAAGTTATTCAGCTTGCTCCAATGGTGTGCGAAGTACTACCACCATCCTTTAGGGGAGGTCTTAAGTGCAGCAAGTCCCGGAAAGTTACGCAGTAGTATACCCTTATACCCGCAAGAAATTGTTTATCGGGCTAACAGTAATATCGACCAGTCGGAATTGAATTCTCTTAGCCGCGCTCCCAGACAAAGAGCACTACTGAAATTTATTAAAAAGAACTCCAGTGCTTCTCGAGATGAAATCGAATTGGCAGGTTTTAGTGCAGCAATTGTTAAATCGCTTGAAGAAAAAAAATTCGTGGAAAGGGCAGAGAGAAATCTGAATTCGTTGGAATTGTTCTCTCCCTTAAATTCCGTCAACCCAAGCTCACTGGAGTTAAATTCCCAACAGCAGCAAGCCTTCGATGCGATAAAACTTAATGGAGATAAATTTAACTGCTTCTTAATTGATGGTGTTACGGGTTCGGGGAAAACAGAAATTTACATGCAGGTAATGCAGCAGCATCTAAGCGAAGGAAGGCAATGTTTAGTCCTGGTGCCGGAAATAGGATTAACTCCACAAACGGTTAATCGATTTAGTAAAAGATTCGACTGCCCTATTGCAGTTTTGCATTCAAACCTCACCGACAACGAACGATTAGACGCATGGAGGAGAGCTCGTGCTGGATCTGTTGCTATAATAATCGGCACTCGTTCTGCAATTTTCACACCCTTGCCTAATCTTGGCCTCATTATAGTAGACGAGGAACACGATGGCTCATTTAAACAGCAAGATGGCTTTAAATATTCTGCTCGTGACGTTGCTGTTATGCGAGGTCGCGAGGAAAACGTTCCTATCATTTTAGGATCTGCAACCCCAAGCCTTGAAAGCTTACAAAACGCGGAGTCAAAAAAGTTCTCGTACTTAACTCTTTCAGAACGAGCGGGAGGTGCAATTAAATCAAAGACAACGATAGTTGATACTTCAAATGAAATTCTTGATTCTGGGTTCTCAGAAAAATTACTTTTCAAGATTGATCAACACCTCACTGTCGGTAATCAGGTGTTGGTATTTATAAACCGAAGAGGCTTTGCGCCTATCTTAAGCTGCACAAACTGTGGGTGGATTGCCGAGTGTGAAGACTGTGTTTCTCAAATGTCTGTGCACGCAAAACCGCCAAGCCTACGTTGTCACCATTGTGGAATTGCCAAACAACTCCCTATACTGTGCCCAACCTGTCATGAAGAAGGACTCACAACAATCGGCGCGGGCACACAAAGACTAGAGAATTTTTTAGAACAGCGATTTTCAACTTTCCCAGTCATTCGCATAGATCGAGATAGCACTCGAAGTAAAAACAAACTCACTTCGATGTTGAATCAAATTCAGATTGGGAAACCTTGCATATTACTAGGTACACAAATACTAACTAAAGGACATCATTTCCCAGCTATTACATTGGTTGCCATCGTCGATGCAGATGCCGGATTGTTCAGTCCAGATTTTCGTGGTCAAGAATTTATGGCCCAGACAGTTGTACAGGTTTCTGGGCGGGCAGGTAGAGCAAAAAAATCTGGCGAAGTAGTAATTCAAACTCGCCACTCAACTCATAAGGCACTTATTCAGCTTACCCAGAAAAATTACAAAGAACTGGCAATGTACTTATTGGAGGAAAGAAAAGCGGCTTCAATGCCGCCATTCGCGCAACTCGTTCTTCTAAAAGCAGAAGGAAACACTCTTAATGAATCAATAAACCTGTTGCAAAGAATGAATAAGGTTTCCATAAAGCTAATTCGAGAATCGAATTCAAACATTCGAACAGTCGGTCCGGTACCAGCTCCAATGGAAAAGAAGGCTGGTCGCTATCGAGCTCAACTACTTTTTAAAGCCGAAAACAAGAATACAATGCAACAATTCTTAACTCAGTTTGTCTATCAAATAGACCAAATTAAACTCTCGAGAAACTTACGCTGGAGCCTGGATGTGGATCCAAGGGAGATGATCTAGCTCTGCTGGCTCGCTCACAAAGCTCGACTTTTGGACTATAGCTTCAAGCCTTCTTACCGATAATTGAGGTGGCAAAAAAGTTTTTTAAATAAAAAATTTAAAATTCAATAGCTTATATTAAGTAAACTAGCATGACTCAAGATTTCGCTAAAATTCGACCTGAACCGCTCCTAGAACAAAAACCAGTGGAATCCCCTCCTGCCTGGTCTCTAATGTTCACTGGTGTACTAGTCGGTATCACCATTGGTGTTTTCGCTTGTGTGCTTTTTTACCTATCTGGAAATGTTCCTCCGCTTAATGTTACCCAGCCTGCATTAGCAGCATCTTCAAATGGGATTGAAGCCGAAACTCTCACGGATGAACCAGTTGATAATTCCATAGATTTTGAGTTTTATACGGAACTCCCTCGTTACGAAGTTCCAACAGATGCAACACCGGTTGAACTGCTGAGCGAAGAAATCACTGGTAGTTTTATGCTGCAAACTGGTGCTTTTCAGCAACTTGAGTTTGCAGAACAAGAAATGCAGCGCCAATTGGCTATGGGATTGAACGTGATCGTAAAGCCTGAAGAGTTGCCCGGTAGAACACTCTACTTAGTGCAATCAGGGCCATATAGCACTAATGTGCAGCTTAATGAAGCACAACAATTGTTGCGGCGTAACAGCATTCCGAGTCTAACCATTGAGCTAAAATAGCAAGCCTCGCGCCTTTCCCCTCTAAAATCACAAGAATAGATTCATTTAACCCACTTGAAATTGGGCGGAAGTCCCATATTTTCAAGCTTCTGTGATACTTTTAAAGAAATAAGAACAGGAGAGATGCCTTGGATCAATATCACGGCACAACTATTGTCTCAGTAAGACGAGAAAACAAAGTTGTAATTGGCGGCGACGGTCAAGTTTCCCAGGGAAACACTGTAATGAAAGGAAACGC
>DFQD01000021.1:8038-11651 GCA_002377605.1 Gammaproteobacteria bacterium UBA3498
ACTTTGTTCGAAAGATTTGAAGAACAGTTAGAGAAGCATCATGGCAAGTTGGTGCGTGCTGCTGTTGAACTAGCCAAGCTGTGGAGAACAGAGAGAGCGTTAAGACGACTCGAAGCTTTATTGGTAGTAGCAGATAAAGAAGCTTCGCTTATCGTAACCGGTAATGGCGACGTGATCGAACCGGAAGATTCAATGATGGCTATTGGGTCGGGCGGACCATTCGCTTTGTCTGCTGCTCGAGCGTTGACTCAAAACACAGAATTAGGGGCAAAAGAAATTGTAGAAAAAAGCCTTACTATTGCAGCTGATATTTGCGTCTATACTAATCAAACATACACTATTGAAGAATTGGAATATGACTAAAAATAATTTCAGTTCAATTAAACGGATTCATTAATAACCATGATGACACCTAGAGAGATTACCTCTGAATTAGATAAGCACATTGTGGGGCAAAACAAAGCTAAGCGTGCTGTGGCCATTGCATTGCGCAACCGTTGGCGGCGAATGCAATTGGGCGAAGAGTTACGCGCAGAAATCACTCCCAAGAATATTCTTATGATTGGCCCTACCGGAGTTGGAAAAACTGAAATAGCCCGACGACTTGCAAGACTGGCCCAGGCACCATTTATAAAAATAGAAGCAACTAAATTTACTGAAGTTGGATATGTGGGCAGGGATGTAGAATCAATTATTCGGGATCTAGTAGAATTAGCTGTGAAGATGATTCGAGAAACTGAAATTCAAAAGGTGCAACATCTTGCTGAAGATTTGGCGGAAGAGCGCATACTTGATGCTTTGTTACCTCAAGCACGCTCAGACGAAAAACCTCAGGAAGACACCGATAAATCCAGCGCAAAGCAAGTATTTCGTAAGAAGTTACGTCAAGGCGAGTTAGATGAAAAAGAAATTGAGATAAAGGTTGCAGAAGTTCCGACTGGTGTTGAGATCATGGCACCACCCGGGCTGGAAGATATGACCAATCAACTTAAATCAATGTTTAGCAATATGAACACAGGTCGTAAACGCTCTCGACGAATGACTGTAAATGCAGCGCTTAAAGTTGTTAAAGACGAGGAAGCCGCAAAGCTTATCAATGACGAAGAAATTAAAAATCGAGCGGTCGAGGCTACCGAACAAACCGGCATTGTTTTCCTGGATGAAATAGACAAAGTGACTAATAAACACGAACACGGAAATGCGAGTGTTTCCCGTGAAGGCGTACAAAGAGATTTGTTGCCTCTTATTGAAGGATCGACTGTATCAACAAAGTACGGCAGTATTAAGACCGATCACATTTTGTTTATAGCTTCCGGTGCGTTTCATTTATCAAAGCCTTCCGACCTTATACCTGAACTGCAAGGTCGTCTTCCTATTCGAGTGGAACTAGACCCGCTATCAGCGGAAGACTTTGAAAAAATTTTAGAAGAACCTGATGCGTCTTTAACTGAGCAATACCAAGCCCTACTTGGCACAGAAGACTTAGAAGTTCGATTCAGTAAAGATGGAATTCAAAAAATCGCGGAAACTGCATGGCAGGTTAATGAACGCACCGAAAACATCGGGGCCCGTCGATTACATACGGTAATGGAAAGGCTTCTTGAAGAAGTTTCGTTTTCTGCTGCAGATATGGCCGTCGGTACTGATAAAGGGCTGGTTATCGATAAAGCCTATGTTGAAAAGCAGCTCGATGAGTTAGCAAAAGACGAAGATCTCAGTCGCTACATTCTCTAAATGACTCCCAGATGACTGACAGCGCCCTTACTGAGATTAAGTTGCACAAACAATCAGCGACCCTTGAGCTTTGCTATCATGACGGATCGAATTATTCCCTTAGTGCAGAATTCTTGCGTGTACACTCTCCATCTGCTGAGGTAAGAGGGCATGGCAAAGGTCAGGAAGTTCTGCAATCTGGAAAATGCCGCGTAAAACTTGTAAATGTGCAACCGGTAGGAAACTATGCAGTTAAACTCGTCTTCGATGATGGCCATGATACTGGAATTTACAGTTGGGAATATCTGCGTGAATTAGGCCAAGATGAAAAAGAACTATGGAACTCTTATCTTGCAAAATTGCAGGCCGCAAGAAAAACTAGAGAACCACTACCTGTTGATACACAAGTTATTCATATAAAACCCAGTCCAGATAACAAATCGTGAACGACACATCAAATAATCAAAAGACTACCCACTTCGGTTATGAAGAAGTTCCTGTGGAAGAAAAGCAGGAGAAAGTTGGACATGTTTTTCGCTCTGTGGCAAACCGCTATGACTTAATGAATGACATCATTTCTCTTGGAACCCACAGACTTATCAAAAGATTTGCCATCGAGCTAAGTGCATTACGACCCGGTCACAAAGTATTGGATCTGGCAGGCGGGACCGGAGATTTCAGTTTAAGGTTTTCCTCCATTGTTGAAGACGAAGGGCAAGTGGTGCTCGCAGACATCAACGAAGCGATGCTTGATGTTGGGAGGGATCGAATTACTGATGCCAACAAAATTCATAACGTTCAGTTTGCCCAGGTTAATGCAGAAGAATTACCTTTTGCGGACAAAACTTTCGATTGCATCTGCATAGCATACGGATTAAGAAACATTACAAATAAAGATGCAGCGTTGAAATCTATGGAACGAGTCCTAAAACCTGGTGGTCGAATTTTAGTATTGGAATTTTCTAAGCCTAAGAATCGATTTATTGGCAAAGCTTATGAGAGTTTTTCTTCGCTGTGGCCTGCTGCAGGGAAACTAATCACTGGCGATGCTAATAGTTATCGCTACTTAGTCGAATCAATTCGTATGCACCCCGACCAGGAAACCCTATTAGAAATGATGAAGAGTGCTGGCCTGATTAATTGTAAATATCATGACGTATTGAATGGCATTTGTGCAATTCATTTAGGGTTTAAATCATCATGACAAACTTACTAGGGACAGCAGCATTATGGCCAGCAGAGCAGGCTATAAACCGTCTCCTATCAGCTGATCGCCATGTTAGAGAGCAGATTGCGCAATTCGCAGGAAAAACCCTTGAAATTAAAGTTCTTACTCCGCCCATTCATGTGACAGCTTTTATCAATTCCGATCGAATAACTTTAAATGCCGCTTCAGCAGAAGAGCTAAATATCGAAGCAACTGCATCAGTTACTGGAGAAGCAACTGACTTATCGAATACTTTGATCCTTAATAAGGAGACACCGTTAGCTAATTTAAAAATCGAAATTGCAGGAGATGCGCAATTCGTTCAAGAGCTGCTAAAGACAATCCAATCACTCGATATTCAATGGGCTGATATAGCCACCTCAGTTACTGGTGATGTTGTTACCAACCAAGTTGATGAATTTGTTGAGGACTTAAAGGTCTGGGGTTCCGACGCCAAAAAACGAATCAAGAGAAATATGAATGACTACATGGTGGAAGAAGCCCGCTATGTGCCTCATACTGCCAATGTCGAAAAATTCAATGAAGATCTAGATGCTCTTCGCTTAAAAATAGATCGCGTAAAAGCCAAAACAGACTTGCTTTATCGGTGTTTAGAAGAACTAAACGACTGAAAACATTAATTTTTTTCCTCCTCGTTTCTTGTTTGCGGGGTTTTCTGGTGCTATCTTTGCT
>DFQD01000128.1 GCA_002377605.1 Gammaproteobacteria bacterium UBA3498
TAACGATATGAGGTATGCCTTCCATATCGATAATCATTCCTTTTTTCAGCTCACTTGCTTTGGGCATCTGCTGCTCCCGTCTTTTTGTTAATTTCAACTGGCGTAATGTATTTTATGAGGTAAATGGTCGCAATGTCAGAGAAAAACTAGCTAGAAAACCACAAACTCTGCTGAAAATGAATTTTGAGTTAAATACTCAAATACTCCATAATCCCCGGTCCTGAAAAAGTAGTAGCATAAAGAAATGACGAAACGAATAAAGGAAATCGACAACCTCCATATCATGGGGTACCAAGAGCTGCCCACGCCTGGTGCGCTAAAAGATGCTTACGCTTTAAAAGGCGATGCCCTTAAAACTGTTAAGCGGGGCCACAGGCAGGTCAAGTCGATATTGAATCGGGATGATCCGCGCTTAATTGTTGTGGTTGGCCCGTGCTCGATTCACAATCCACAAGAAGCTATAGAGTATGCAAAATTACTGAAGCCATTGGCAGACGAGTTGGCTGAAGACTTACTTATTCTGATGCGCGTTTATTTTGAGAAGCCTCGAACCTCGATTGGCTGGGAAGGGCTAATCTATGATCCCCATTTAGATGGTTCCCATCGCATCGATCACGGGATTCGTATAGGTCGAAAGCTAATGTTAGATATTGCTGAAATCGGGTTGCCAATTGCGATTGAGGCATTGGATCTCATTTCTCCTCAATACTTGCAAGACCTGGTAAGTTGGACAGCCATTGGCGCTAGAACTACTGAATCTCCTACCCATCGAAAACTGGCCAGTGGAATTTCTTCTGCCATAGGTTTTAAAAACAATGTGGATGGTGAATTAATGGTTGCAATTAATGCCATACGCTCCGCGTCCGCCAATCATAGTTTTATTTCGATAACAGAAGAGGGCAAAGTTGCAGTTTTTCGCACTGAAGGTAACCCACACTGCCACGTGATACTCAGGGGCGGTAAATCACCAAATTTTGATCGTGAAAGTGTTAAACGCTGTGAAGAAGAATTAAGTAAAGCTGGTCATGGAGGCAATATCATGATTGATTGCAGTCATGGCAATTCACAAAAGAATCACGAGAAACAAATAGAAGTGCTTAAAGATGTTGCGAAGCAATTGCAGGAAGGGAACAAGTCAATTATCGGGATAATGATTGAAAGCAATCTGGAGGAAGGAAATCAACCTATACCAGATGACCTCGAAGAGATCCGTCCTGGTGTTTCTATAACTGATGCCTGTATAGGCTGGGAAACTACCGAAACCGTTTTACGCGCTTTCGCTAAAGAAATTAACGTTGCTCTAAAAGCCAGGTCTACTTGACGCAAATTAATAGGGATGTAGCGCATACGTAATGACAGTTAGAACTTAAAAGTCATTGCCTAAGAAATTATTCAGCTAGAACTTCAGCTAAACTACTAGTCAGATAATCGATATTACTATCGTTAATGCTGGCAACATTGATTCGGCTCGAATTGACTAAATAGATGCTGTATTTCTCGATGAGAGTTTTGATCTGATGGGCATTGACACCCAGAAATGAGAACATTCCTTTTTCGTTTTCGATGAAGCTGAAGTCGCGAGCTATTTTTGCATCTTTGAGTTTTTGTACGAATTGAGATCGCAGTTTGTTGATGCGATCGCGAATTTCTCTGAGTTCTTCATCCCATATTGATCGTAACTCTGGCGTGTTCATAATCAACTCAACGATGGCGGCGCCATGGTCAGGCGGCATGGAGTAATTTGCCCGAGCTGCTCCTGCAAGCAATGTGCTTGCGGTTGCGCAGGTTTCATCGCTGTTACAGATTAGGGTAATTGCGCCAGTGCGTTCTCGATACAGCCCAAAATTTTTAGAACAGGAACTTACGATTATTAGTTCTGGCAGTGATTCTGCTAGTAGCCGCACACCATGTACGTCTTCCTCGAGTCCGGCTCCCATACCTTGATAGGCAAGATCGATAAAGACATTGAATCCTTGTTCTAAGGCTACGTCGCGCACCGCTGTCCATTGCTCTGGACTTAAGTCCGCACCGCTGGGGTTATGGCAGCAACCGTGTAACAGCACTAAATCGCCTTGGGGTATTTGCTGCAGTGTTTCCAGCATGTTGTCAAATTTTACGTTGTGTGATTCGTGATCGTAGTAAGGATAGGACTTGAATTTCAATCCTGCAGAGCCGATTAAGGGCTTGTGGTTTGCCCAGGTAGGGTCACTTACCCATACAGTAGCCTCAGAATTTGCTTTACTGATAAATTCTGCAGCTAATCTTAGACCGCCACATCCTCCTGGCGTTTGCATAGTGACTCGTCTTTTGCCCAAACCTTTAAGCAGGTTTTGTCCTAGAATCAATTTCGCGATTGCTTCGTTGTAATCAGCTGATCCAGTTGGGCCTACATAGGTCTTCGAATCTTGCGACTGCAGGATTATTTTTTCCGCTTGTTTTACCGCCTTCATTATGGGCGTATTACCTAGCTCATCCTTATACACCCCCATTCCTAAATCGATCTTGTTGGGATTGGAATCCGCTTTGAAAGCGACTGTCAGTCCTAGAATTGGATCCGGTGGGAGAGCTTGAAGTGATTGAAACATGATGATTTCTCTATCGTCGTTGGTAGGCTTTAAGAGTGTTTTGTAACAACGAGGCTCTAGTCATTGGACCGACTCCGCCGGTTACATAAGTAATGTATGAGCATTTGTTTTTTACGCTTTCAAAATCGACATCGCCGACATTGCGAAAGCCGCTTTTCTTGCTGCTGTCTTGGACCCGGGTCTGGCCGACATCAATTACAACTGCACCTTCTTTGACCATATCTGCGGTCACAAATTCAGTTTTACCAATTGCTACAATAAGAATATCTGCGCTGCGACAAAGTTCCTTCAAGCCTTCGGTGCGGCTATGAGCGATTGTTACAGTTGCATTACCTGGGGCTGTGTTGCGCGATAACAATATCGCCATTGGCGTTCCTACAATATTACTGCGGCCAAGAACTACACAGTGCTTGCCTTCAGTTTCAATTTTATAGCGACGAAATAATTCCATAATCCCATTTGGTGTTGCAGACAGATAAGTGGGGAGGCCCAAGCTCATATTGCCGACGTTTTCAGGGCAAAATCCATCCACATCTTTCTTTGGATCAATGGCAAGAATTACTTTATGTTCGTCTATGTGAGCCGGCAGAGGCAGCTGTACGATGAATCCGTCGATATCATTATCGGCGTTCAAATCGGCGATCTTATCGAGTAGTTCTTTCTCACTTATTGCCGCTTTCATACTAATGACGGTTGAAGCGAAGCCTACTTCGTCGCAGTCTCTAGCTTTCATTGCAACGTAGTTCTGGCTGGCGCCATCATTTCCTACCAGAATCGCGGCTAGATGAGGAGGTCGATCGCCGTTTGATTTAATTTCATCAACTTCCTTAGCTATTTCCTGGCGAATTTGTTGAGAACATGACGTACCGTCAAGTAATTGCATCTTGTTTCGTCCGCTTGTTAAATTGTAAAGATTACTCTGGGCTCAAAAGGAGTTTTTCGATCGCTAAGAGGCGCTATCGAAGGCCGAGTATCATAAACGAGGGGAAGGGGTAGCTCAAGGGAGGTCTACCATTTGCCAGTGTTTTCCATGCTTGCCCATGGTTCTTTTACTGGCAGTGCATCTCCGTTCTGAAGCAGTTCGATAGAAATATTATCTGGCGATCGAACAAATGCCATACGCCCATCTCGGGGAGGGCGATTAATTACAACCCCATTGTCCCTTAGTCGTTGGCAAGTTGCATAAATATCATCAACTGCATAGGCGAGGTGACCAAAATTTCGCCCTTCGTCGTAATCTTCTGAATCCCAGTTGTAGGTTAGTTCCACTTGGGCATCTTCGTCTCCAGGTGCGGCTAAAAATACTAAAGTGAATCTTCCTTCTTTGCTTTCATAACGATTTACTTCTGTAAGCCCCAGCTTATTGCAGTAGAAATCAAGAGAATCATCAATGTTTGTTACGCGGACCATAGTATGAAGGTACTTCATTTATCTGTTCTCCATTTGTAAGTCTAAACCTGAAGCTAATATATGATTACGGATCTGATGCTCTCCCCTTTATGCATCAAATCGAAGGCGCTGTTAATTTCTTCTAGAGGCAGCTTGTGGGTAATTAACGGATCGATTTGAATCTTCCCTTCCATGTACCACTCGACGATGCGAGGAACATCGGTTCTTCCACGAGCACCACCAAAAGCAGTGCCTTTCCATGACCGACCTGTAACTAATTGAAATGGGCGAGTGGAAATCTCTAGGCCAGCACCGGCAACACCAATAATAAAAGACTCACCCCAACCCTTGTGAGCACATTCCAATGCTTGTCGCATAGTACTTACATTACCAATACATTCGAAGCTGTAATCAACACCTCCGCCAGTCATGTCGATGATTGCCTGAGTGACGTCATCTATATCATTCGGGTTAAGAAAATCACTCATGCCAAAGTTTCTGCCAAGCTTTTCACGTGTTGGATTGATATCAATGCCAATAATACGATCAGCGCCTACCATCTTGGCACCTTGAATTACGTTTAAGCCAATTCCACCTAGCCCGAAAACGGCAACAGTGCTACCTGGCTCTACTTTTGCATCGAAAGCTACAGCACCTACACCGGTTGTAACACCACATCCTATGTAACAGACTTTATCGAAAGGAGCATCCTCACGGATTTTTGCAACTGCGATCTCCGGTAGCACAGTAAAATTCGAAAATGTAGAGCAGCCCATATAGTGCAAGATAGGTTCCCCGTCCAGAGAAAAGCGACTAGTACCATCAGGCATTACACCCTGACCTTGAGTGCCACGAATTGATTGGCAAAGATTGGTTTTCGGGTGTAAACAAAAATCACAATGACGACATTCTGGTGTATAGAGAGGAATGACAGAGTCGCCGACTCTCACTGAGCTGACGTTCGGTCCGATTTCCCGCACAATGCCCGCGCCTTCATGGCCAAGTATTGCTGGGAACGCTCCTTCAGGATCGTCACCTGACAGGGTAAATGCGTCGGTGTGGCAAATTCCTGTTGCCATAATCTCCACTAGTACTTCACCGGATTTCGGACCTTCTAAATCTACTGCGACAATTTCTAATGGTTTACCAGCAGCGAAGGCGACTGCAGCCCGAGATTTCATGTTCATATCCTTCTTGCTGTGAGTTAAGCGCTCTTTGTTATGAGCTAGAGGGGCACTATTGTAAAAGAGGCCGCAACCCCCCGGCAACAAATCCTAGCCTGATGACACCAAACATCTACACTGCGAAGAGATTTAGCCAATGACTCAGACAATCGCACTGTCAGGGAAAAGCCGGGCCAAGCGTGTTTTAATCAGATCTAGTAGGGCGGCGAACGGCATTGTGTGCGCTGTTAGCGACTTTTATATAAATCCGAACTGGAGCTCTGACTCTCGAGAGAGTATTATCCCGCGCTGATTTGAGCAACTCTCATTGCAACAAGCGAGCTTATGGAAATAGCTATTGCGGCGCTTGTCATATTTATAGGTTCTTATGTTCAGAGTTCGATTGGATTTGGCTTAGCAATCATTGCCGCTCCATTTCTGTTCTTTATTGATCCTCTTTATGTACCTGCACCAATAACAGTTTCGGCATTTACCTTATCGTTGGCGAACGCAGCTAAGCATTGGCATTCGATATCTTTTGATGGTCTAAAATTTGCCATTATTGGACGTATCCCAGGCACAATTGCGGGTGGTCTCTTGTTGTTTTGGATTTCCCAGGAACAGTTAGCATTATGGTTGGGAATTTCCGTTATTGTGGCAGTTGTATTAAGTCTAGGAAATGTAGCTTTCAAGCCAACACCAGGCGCGTTATTTTCTGCTGGCTTTCTTTCTGG
>DFQD01000127.1:0-1693 GCA_002377605.1 Gammaproteobacteria bacterium UBA3498
CAGCATCCGAAGAACTTCGACAATGCGATGCGCGGCGGTGCTGTTTGGGGCGTGGGTTTGTCCAACCTCGAACGCCATGTTTATGATCCGCAAAATGGTTTGCCGGCTAACACGGGTCTTTACCAGTCTAAACCGCCTACTAATATGGATGTTCCAGTGGACACCATATCGCAAGCGGTCAACATTCCTGATCCTCAAAACCCAACCGGTGGACGAGGTATCGGTGAGCCAACTCAGGGTGCTATGTCAGCTGCAATTGCAAGCGCGCTAGCCGATGCATTGGATGGTCATCTGTTTAATACAGCGCCAACCACGTCGGATATGATCGTGGACCATTTAGCGGGCAATGACTACACCACAAAATCCCTTAAAACCAACACATTTTGAGATAACGAACTATGCCATCACATGACGTAATGCCAAATATGGAACTGTATCAGCCGATGCAGGTAGAAGATGCGCTTGAGATTGCTAACCGTTACGCCGAAAGAGGTTGGTTAGTAGGTGGCGGGCAAGACACTTACGGCTGGTTGAAAGACCGAGCCAAGAGTGTCGATGCACTCATCGACTTAAGCGCTATAGAAGAACTACGGGGAATCCGTGAAACTGCGGAAGGTGTCGAGATCGGTGCCCTCACTACCCTGACTGAAATTGCTAACAGTGATTTACTGCAAAGCAATTTCTCACTGCTAACTGATGCAGCAGCAGTTGTGGCGAGTCCACAAATTCGCAACATCGGAACCCTCGGTGGTAACGTGTCGCAAGATGTCCGTTGCTGGTATTACCGCCGCGGTCTTTCTTGCTACCGTGCCGGCGGTAATCTATGTTATGCGGACACACCACAAGGTATGAATCGCGAGCACGCGTTGTTCGAAGGTAGCCGCTGTGTTGCAGCCGGCGCTTCAGACACTTCATCAGCTTTGGTTGCACTTGATGCATCCATGGTGATTCGTAACCAAAGCGGTGAAACCGTTGTAAGTGCGGAAGATTTCTTCGTTGGCCCTGCCAACGACATCGTTAACACCACAATTCTCCGCCCTGGTGACATTCTTACCGCAGTAAGAATTCCAAGCACCTGGGCTGGCGCTACTTTCTATTGGGAGAAAGTAGCTGACAGAAACGTGTGGGATTTCTCATTGGTGAACATTGCTGCTGCATTCAAAACCAGCAATGGCAACATAACCGAATCGAGAATCGTTGCCGGAGCAGTACAAACCACTCCGCGACGCCTCACTACTGTGGAAAACGCCATCCAAGGCCAACCCAAGAACCAACAGACTGGCGAGTCTGTGATGAGCTTGGCTACCGAAGGTGCGCGTACTTTGGCACACAATGGATTTAAAGTACCATTACTTCAAAACTTAGTTAAGCGAGCGATAAGCACGTAATTAGCCGCTAAACCGAAGAGCATATAGCCAGCTCCGGAAAAACCCCAGTCTCTTTAAAGGGACTGGGGTTTTTATTGATCTGAAATTTGCCCCTTCGATTAGCCTGGAATGAAGAATTTAAGTTAACCAATACTTCCAAGAAAATAGGAAATAGATTCTTGTATCTATTGTATGGAAACAGCAATATTGTTAAGCAGAGATCAGATTAGAAAATACAGTTTCACACTTACATTTTAGTCGATCACTAAATAATTAAAGTATCTTTACTCTAACTACTCTAACTCGCAGACTAAAAATTCACTATG
>DFQD01000127.1:2004-5479 GCA_002377605.1 Gammaproteobacteria bacterium UBA3498
CCAAAACATTAGTCTTTTTAACCTTAACTCTTTTCTCCGCGATAACAATTGCTCAACAATCCGACATTACTTTCATTGTTGCTGGAAAGACATCAAATCATCACCAACAACTCGATGGCAGTGTCGAAACCCTTAACTTCCATTTTTTTGCTGAGATTTTCTTACAGCCTGATGGAATAGTACATCCAGCCACTATCAGTACAGCTCTGCGCACCCAGCAGGTTGACTTTTCAGACAGTGGCTATGCGCTAGAAATGCATGGCGGTCGCTACAAAACTGAAAAAGAGTTAGAGGATAATTACCCAGACGGGGACTATGTATTTCATTACACAACACCAAGTATCGGTACTGTTAGTCAAACGGTCGTTATGGCAAACACAAGATCCAGTGGATCTGGTTTACCACCGGCTCCCAAAATTTATTTATCTCAGGCAGGACAAGCAGTAACACCAGACGAGGTCGATCCTGATCTAGACTTACACGTTAGTTGGAGTGATTTTTCCGCAGGACGGCAGGATCCTCTTGGTATTGTCGACGATCTGTTATTCGTGATCATGGCCAATTGTCACGGAGAAAGAATCGCCCACAGTGGACGTCCTTTCGAGAATGTGCCCTACCTCACTTATGCTGATGATTCTTATGTAATCGAGGCAGGAATATTGAATGCTGAGAACGCTTATCAATTATCCGTTGAACATGCCATTCTGGATACATCCATAGAAAATAGTGTGCCGGCTATTGCGACCTTTGCTACAACCACATTTCTAGAACTCAAAACCACCGGATCTGCAATTGGAAATACTGCCTGCCCCACTATTCTTGAAAACTTCGACGCAGGCCAGACTATCCTGTGAAGTAAAAGTCCGGGGTGAGGATAAAACTCGCGAGACTGCTTAGACCAGTTAGTAACGAAAACTGATCTAATTTGCTTTGATAGTCGTTTCAATCAGAAATAGACACAGGAATAGTTGTTTCCCATGAATACTCGAACCAAATTTTTTGCACTTTTACTCTTAATGACAACCTTGAAAGCTAATGCCATCGAGATGCCAGACTACGAAGTAGTGTACACAGACGGTTCGGTCGAATATCGGCAATATGAGCCCTATATTGTTGCGGAGACCGTAGTGAAGAACTCCTCAAGTTATCGCGGCTCCTCTAATGAAGGATTTATGCGACTGTTGCGCTATATAACTGGTGCCAATGAGAGCCAGTCTGATATCGCTATGACTGCGCCGGTGCAGCAGACGCCTGCAAGCGAAAAAATCGATATGACAGCTCCTGTTCAGCGCAATGAAACAGAAGAAGGGTGGCGTGTAGCATTTATGCTACCTAGCAGCTTTACCATGGATACGGCACCAACTCCTACTAACAACGAAATTAGCCTGCGCTTGATCCCTAAACAATTAATGGCAGTAATCAGATATTCCGGCAGATGGACGGAACGCAACTTTAACCGGCACAAGGAAGAACTTCTGGAAAGCCTTGAAGAATCCAATATCAAAACTATCGGCGTTGCCGAGTCAGCTGCTTACGATGCACCTTATGTTCTCCCTTTCCTTCGGAGAAATGAGGTGATGATCGAAGTAAATTCCCTCCCGAACCATGGCAATACGGTGGTAACGACCGAGTAAAGGACAGTTGTGTAATAGCGAAGATCAAAATCGGAATTAGGAGTAGGAGTATTTTGCTCAGACTAGAAGTTTGCTACGACAGTAGTCAAAAGCATTCTTTTATTTATACAGATACAATGTGTACTTTATATTTCAGTCGCTTTCATGTCACTTTAAAGTCTTATTAGAACAATCAGGAAGAACAGTATGGAAAAAGATAAAATCTTAGGCATAGGTTTACTTTCGTTTTCCGCAATCGTATTTATAGTTTATGGATTGTTCGGGTTTTTTAATCCTAATATCCCTGCTGACTTCGGTGGCCTGCAGATTGCAAATGGGAATGGCTATGCAGAGATAGGCGCCATGTATGGTGGACTACAGACTGGTATCGGATTTTTCTGTTTACTAGCCGCGCTAAGGAGCGATTTTTATAAAGCCGGTTTGGCGCTCCTTACTATTGCAATAGGAAGTCTTGCTTTAGGCAGATTGTTCAACGCAATTGCGACGAGTGATGCGCTTACCGTGTACACTTACGGAGCTCTAATTTACGAATTGATTACCGCATTACTCGCTGCAATTGTGCTCTATCTTCATACCAAATCCTGAAGTTACTGGTTAGGAAGTGACATTCCTCTTTCTTGTAAAACTTCTGCGAATGTTCGCGAGCCATTAACCCCCGGAGGAAAGCCAGCGTAAAGGGTTACCTGGGCAATTAATTCCGAGATTTCCTGTGTCGTCAAACCATTGTCCAATCCGCGCCTTAGATGAACTCGCAATTGATCCGTTTGATAGTTGGCCAATGTTACGGCGATAGTAGCGAGGCTGCGATCACGCTCTGACAATTGTTCACGAGGCCAGGTTTCACCGTAGACGAGACCACCGATTAATTCATCGAGATAAGGGGCTCCAGGAAAACGACTATCAGCCATTACCAAACCCCTTGCTTCGAAGACTTCGGCAGCAACTCGAGAAGCGTTAACACCAGTAGGAAAGCCTGAATAAAAAGTAATATGGGTGATTATTTCACTTATCTCTTCTTGAGTAACACCGTTATCCAGCGCGCGACCAATGTGATATCGCACTTCACTAGAGGCATAAAGAGCTGTGCCCACAGCAACGGTAATCATGCTGCGATCTCGGGGCGAGAGCTCTTCCCGAGTCCAGGTTTCAGCGTAGAGAACTTGATTCAGCAAATCCCGCAGATAGGGAGTTTGCGGGTAAGCACTAGGAAACTCCAAATCGGGATTAACTGGTGTCTGACGAGAAGATGCGCCTGGTGGAATTGCTGGTAAGCCGCGCTCTTCGAAAACCTGCGCTGCCACTCGTGCAGCATTAACACCAGTTGGAAAACCGGAATACCACAAGGTATGGGCAATAATCTCGGTTAATTCGGCCTGGGTTATACCATTATCTAAAGCGCGACCCATGTGTAAACGAAGCTCATTTGTTGCATAAGTTGCCTGATTCACAGCGACAGTAATCATGCTGCGATCCCGGGCTGACAAACCGGGACGTTCCCAGATGTCGCCGTAGACATAGGTATTGCGTATCTGTCCTAAGTAAGGAGCCGCATCATAGGCACCGGGCGGTGGCGGTGGTTGCTGCGCAAATGCTGTTGCACAAAGTAATGGAGCAGCAAGTGCAGCCAATAACCGGAGTTGAACTTTTAGATTTAGGGTAAATTCTAGATTCAGCATGACATGCCCTACCTTTTTATCCTGTTGTTTTTAACTAAGGTGTTAGATAGTGAAGCATTAAGAACCAAAGGACTAGTATAAAAAAACTATATGCCCTCTCTAATTCCTTGAGAACTATTAATCGAGTCTATCGAGCTGTAAGCTAAACCTATTCTTTGATACAAG
>DFQD01000203.1 GCA_002377605.1 Gammaproteobacteria bacterium UBA3498
AATGCAAAGTTATATTGCAAAGCAATACTTCTGTGATATTACAGCGGAATCTTTGGGAAAGTTTTCTGAGTTGGTGAAATCAAGATGATAAGAAAATCCACAAATTAATCGACAGATTAGTTATTTAAGAGACTTTAGATATTTTTCCCAATCAAAAAAAGGGCCAGGGTCAGTTTTCCTACCTGGCGCAATGTCACTGTGCCCAACAATTCTCTCTAAAACTAAATTTGGATACTCCCGCATCAATAACTTTGAAACAGTGCGGAGTACTTCATACTGTAAATCTGTAAATTTTTCGAAATCGGTGCCCTCTAGTTCAATACCAATTGAGAAGTCATTGCAATTAGTGCGCCCATTAAAACTTGATTCCCCGGCGTGCCAGGCCTTTTTGTCGAAAGGTACAAACTGAGTTACTGAACCTGATCTGTTAATTAGTAAATGAGAAGAAACTTTTAGATGAGCAATTTCTGCAAAATAAGGGTGGGCATCAGTATCTAGCTCGTTACAGAAAAAATGAGCTATACAATCAGTCTCGAATTCACCCGGAGGCAGGCTGATGTTGTGAATTACAAGGAGATCCACAATATCTCCTGATTCTCGTTCACTCCAATTAGGCGATGGACAATGAATTGCTCCATCGAGCAAGTGGTTTTTAATACGGAATTCCATAATAAGGGTCATCCAGTTCTCGCTCTTTATCAAAGCGCATATTAGCACACCTGTTATTCCTACCTTTTGACATCCGACAGGAATATTTAGAGCTTTCAAGTGGGGCGAGTAATGCAAGAGGGAAGTAGAATATTTTGTTAAAACCAGTTAGCGCCGATATAAAACACACTTAAAATACTGGAGGCTATTTCTTCGCAGTAATTTTGACACCGGCCGCAACTTTATATTCCCTAATCTATGAGACATAATCAACAGAATGACTAGACGTGACGATCAACCCCCTGGCAAGAACATAGGACAAGGAATGCTCATTGCGAGTTTCACCTTGGTATTGATCGCGCTTACTATCTATTTCAATGACTGGCTAGCAAACCAATCTAATCCAAATCAGAACCCAAACTTCTCGATTTCAGATATTGGGGTAAGAGAGGTTGTATTGAAAAGAAATCGGCAAGGGCACTATGTTACTAATGGGCATTTAAATGGTACACCAGTCACCTTTTTACTTGATACAGGCGCAACTGAAGTAGCGATTCCTTCGGGAGTGGCAGTTAAAGCCGGACTGATTCGGGGACTGGCACAACAGGCCTCAACTGCCAATGGTGTAGTAACAGTTTATTCAACTGAAATTGATGAATTGCAAATAGGTAATATTGTTCTTTACGACATAGACGCCAGTGTTACACCAAGTATGCTAGGTAATACTATTTTGTTAGGAATGAGCGCACTCAGGCAGATTGAATTCACCCAAAGAGGATCTAATTTAACCTTAAGCCAGGTTCCATAGCGGCAAATATGTACACTCTTCCATCTAACATAAGCGAGCTAGTGAGAGCGGCTCTCAGTGAAGATATCGGTAGTGGCGATATTACGGCTGAACTACTTCCTGAAACAAGCGGTGTGATAGCAGCGATAGAATGCAGAGAGAAAGCTGTAATATGCGGCATTCCCTGGGCAAACGAAGTGTTCGAACAGATAGACAATACTGTACAAATCGAATGGTCAGTAGGCGAAGGAGAATTGGTAGAAGGCGGAAAACAGCTGGCAAAAATCAATGGGCCGGTTAGAGCTGTTTTAAGCGGTGAACGCACTGCGCTAAATTTTTTACAAACACTTTCAGGTACTGCCACTAAAACCAGGGAGTTAGTTGACCTAATTGCTAACTCTTGCTCTAGCTTACTCGATACTAGAAAAACACTTCCCGGATTAAGAACTGCTCAAAAGTATGCCGTAAGAGTTGGAGGTGGTGAAAATCATCGACAAGGGTTGTTCGATGCCTTTTTGATCAAAGAGAATCATATAGCGGCAAGTGGAGGCATAAATGCCGCACTTGCCCAAGCAAAAAAACTTAATCCTGACAAGATATTGGAAATAGAAGTGCGGAATCTCGAAGAGTTTTCTCAAGCTCTTACGGGAAAACCTGACATCATCATGCTGGATAACTTCAGCCTAGACCTCATCGAGCAGGCAGTAGCTTTGAATAATGGCCGCTGCAAACTCGAAGCTTCAGGAGGAATTAGTGAAGAGTTACTGGTCAAAATCGCAAAAACTGGCGTAGACTATATCTCAGTTGGTGCTCTAACTAAGCACTGTAAGGCAATTGATCTCTCGCTATTAGTACAAGATCATTTGCCAACTTAATAATAATGAAAGAGGTAGAAATGATAAAGAATCCGATCCTACTACTTTCTGGAATCTTTGGCTTATGGCTAGCACCCAGCCTACTTTTCGGACATGCCGGAAATCTTGATGAAAATGGGGGTCATTACTGGGGGCAGTCATATCATTGCCATTTAGGCGGCTGTGAGATACCCGACACATTCGATTTGCGTCGACGCCCCAGAGACAGTTTATTTACCGATTACCGTTCCCGTGAAAAATTCTTTAATGACGATGACTGGAATTTTGAACTAGATTTCGATGGAGATTGCCAGTCAACACGACAGGAAATGTTAATTCTTACAAGCCGTATTGAAGTGAGATACACCAATCCTCGAAACTGTGTTGTAAGAACCGGCGAATGGTTTGATGAGTATACTGGGGAAACCTTCGAAGTTGCCGTGCAGGTGGAAATCGACCATATAATTCCAAGAATGTATGCTCACACGCATGGGGGCGATCGCTGGATGCCAGAGATGAAACTTCAATTCTCCAATGATCCAATGAATATGATGTTAATAGAAAGAAGAGAAGTCAGACGCAAAAGGGATCGCGGACCAAGCCGCTATCTACCTCGTGAAGAATTTCAATGCGAGTATGTTTATCTTTGGGATCAGCTTTCAGATAAATATGACCTACAATTAAGCTCTAGTGATCGCAGTACGATTTCTAGAATTCTTAACAACGAGTGCGGTGACTTTAATCCTGAAGCTGAATCTGATGATCAGCAATAACTAATAAATATTGCCCAAAAAAAGTGCCGAACGATGTTCAGCACTTTTTATCTTATATTCTGCAGCCTATGGGGTAACAATAGAAATTGTATCCATTCCATTGTCCGGATCCAGCTCCAAATCCCCGGCTGGGAATCCCTGCTCTTTGAGAATGTAGGCAATAACATTGGTGTACTCTTCAAACATAAGTGAACCAGGATTATCGGCTGGCATTGTGCCCATTATGGATTCCCACAAATAAAGCAAAGGCTGATTGTTCCAAGATCGCAAAGTGTCTCTATAGAAGCGCATATTGTGGCAAGTCTTACATTGGGCGTCGTAAACCACCTGGCCAGAGGTCGCTTGGGCTTCAGTATAAACCCCATCGCTCACAGTTTTATCTTGTGCCCTGGCAGTCGCAGTTAAAGCGATAGTTAGAAGCAAAACAAAGCTTCCTGCAATTTTTACCGCAATTCTCATTAGGAATTCCTCCGCAATGATTCTTATAAATCTTGCCTCTGTATTATTAGATCCTAAATGGCTGTATTCGGCTTACCAAAGGTGACAACCCACCACTTAAATTCGCCGTAAACATAAACCACATACCTCCAATTATCAAGCAGCCCAATCAGAACAAATTGCAAAAAGAACCAACCTTCTAATAACAAGATCAAGGAATTATACCTTTGCTCCCCAGCTTATTCCTGCTTACATTAACCCAGCCTTAATTTCACTCCTATGGAGATAACCAAATGAAACAACTTCGTAATGGTTTTACCTTGTTCGAATTGATGATCGTTGTGGCTATCATCGGTCTTCTAGCTGTGGTATCACTGCCTATATATCAGAACTATTCAGACCGAGTTACTTTCTCCGAGCTCATTCTTGCGGTAACTCCTCGTAAGGCGGCGATAGAGCGTGCTATTCAGACTCGCTCACCTGCTAACTTAGCGTCGCTAACTGGCGGTACTTTGGGTATCCCAGCAGACATTGCGGTTGGTGCTTCTGTACACGGTGCTACTGTAACTGCTGGTGTGATCACCATGATTTGGCAAACAGATAGCTCTAACCTAGGCGGAATTACTTACACTCTCACTCCTGATGGTATTACTCACCCTGTTCAATGGACTGAAGGGGGGACTTGCGTGTCTAATGGTTACTGCTAAATGGATAGTTAAATTGGAGATAGCAGCATTTATGACATTAAAACTGGAAGAGTTGCGCATTCAACCCAAAACTCAAATGGCAATAATTTCAACCTCGTCTTGACTCCAAATAAAATGTGCTGTTTATTACGAGAGCGAAGTACATGATGCTTTAGACGGTTTAACCGCTTCCTTAGAGCCAATGATCATGGCGGTACTTGATATTCTGGTGAGCGAATTAATGATTACGATGTACTAAACTATCTTTCAGCATTGCTCAGTAACCTAAAACTACTGAAATTCTCATCAAGTCTAAATGACAATTATTGAATTACTCGAAACGAGTCAAACTTTTCTCGTTATAGCAAGTCTGGTTCTCGGTCTGCTCATCGGCAGTTTCCTCAATGTTATAATCTACCGTATGCCCATCATTTTGCAGAGGGAATGGAAGCAGCACTGTCGTGAATTTTTAGAAAGCGATGACCCCTCACCAGAAGAAAAAAAGCATTCTGTAAAACATGAAGTGTTTAATCTGCTGCAACCTGGATCTCATTGTCCGCACTGCAATCATAAGATAAAACCCTGGGAAAACATTCCTTTAATTAGTTTCGTTACTCTCGGTGGCAAATGTTCTCATTGCAGAGCTAAAATTTCATTGCGTTATCCCAGTGTTGAACTTGTTAGTGGAATCCTTTCAGCATTAGTAGCATTCACTTTTGGTGCGACATGGCTTACCTTGAGTTTGTTGATTTTTACCTGGTCACTTGTGGTACTCACTCTTATCGATGTTTATCATCAATTGTTGCCAGACGATATTACTATCCCCCTTCTATGGTTAGGCCTATTGGTTAATACTCTGGATTTGGGCTTTGGTGTTGCGATTGATGATGCAGTCATAGGAGCAATAGCAGGATACCTAGTGTTATGGATTTTCTTTTGGGTGTTTAAACTGATAACAGGCAAGGAAGGTATGGGCT
>DFQD01000023.1 GCA_002377605.1 Gammaproteobacteria bacterium UBA3498
GTGAAGACGTGCGGTTAACTCTTGATTTAGATGATATAAGTGTAGAGTTAGACTTAACACCTAACCGTGGAGATTGTTTGGGTATGATTGGTCTTGCTAGAGAGGTAGGAGTGTTAGCACGAAAGAATGTTACTGAGCCTAAGCCGACTATCGTCAATGCAACGATTAAAGATGAATTGCCCATAGCCATAACGGCGAAAGATGGTTGCCCAAGATATTTGGGAAGAGTAATTAAGAATATAAATCTAAATTCTTCTTCGCCATTATGGATGCAGGAAAAATTGCGACGCTCTGGGCTGCGTAGTATCGACCCAATCGTTGACATAACCAACTTTGTCCTTTTGGAACTAGGGCAGCCAATGCATGCTTTTGATTTTGAGAAATTGTCGGATGGAATCGAAGTACGTATGGCCGGAAAGAACGAAAATCTTACTCTGCTTGATGGCAAGGAAGTTGCTCTAAATCCCGATATTATGGTCATTGCCGATAAGGAGAAAGCTGTTGCTATGGCCGGTATAATGGGCGGAGCGGCCACTGCAGTTTCCGAATCTACAAAAGACGTATTCCTCGAATGCGCATATTTTGCGCCTTTTGCCATTGCAGGAAGAGCCCGCACTTTTGGAATGCATACCGATGCATCGCATAGATATGAACGCGGCGTTGATTATCAGATGCAATACCGAGCTATGGAGCGTGCAACAGAGCTGTTGTTGGAGATTGTAGGAGGGGAGGCTGGCCCCGTAACTGAAGCTATTGGCAATTTACCAATGTCTTCTACTGTGCAGCTAAAGTATCAGAGTGTACCAGATCAGCTCGGGGTAGAGATGGCTCGATATGAAATACGAGAAATATTTGAACGGCTTGGATTTAAGGTCGTTGAAGACAACGAGGAAGCAATAGAACTTGAAATACCTTCCTATCGATTTGATGTAAGTATCGAAGCCGATCTTATTGAGGAGCTGGCTAGAATTTATGGTTACAACAATGTGCCTGAAACTTTAGGGGTGGGGCAATTAACATTGGCTGGTATTCCTGAGGCGGAGTTGCCCCTTAGAAGCATTCGGCACCAGTTGACGGCATTGGGTTATCAAGAGGTAGTGACTTATTCCTTTATCGATCCACATCTGTCAAAGATAGTCATGGGAGATGAATTTGAAGCCATTCAACTGGAAAATCCAATCTCTGAAGACCTATCAGTGATGCGTGGATCATTAATTCCCGGTCTGCTCAATACTTATCAATACAACGCAAACCGGCAGCATTCTAGATTGCGGCTATTCGAAACCGGACTAGTTTTCTTAAAGGAAGACGGGGAAATCCTGCAAAAAGAGATGGTTGGAGGCTTAATTACAGGTAAAAGGAATCCTGAAAGCTGGTGCAACAGCAGAGAGATGACCGATTTTTATGACCTAAAAGGTGATATTGAAGCTTTGCTTAATCTTAGAGGCGAAATTAACCCGATTTCATTTAAGGGTGCGGAGAAAAATGGATTTCATCCTGGTCAATGCGCTCGAATTTCAGACTCTAAGGGTAACGAAATTGGATACCTAGGAGCCCTCCATCCAGCTGTTGCTCGAGAGCTTGACAAAGATATGGCTGCTTTTGTTTTTGAATTAGACTTAAAAGAGCTACAAAAAAGGCATATTCCTAAAGCAAATCCTCTATCGAAGTTCCCTGAAGTTAACCGGGATATGGCGATAGTTATCGATGAAGATGTTACTTCAGATGAAATCTTAAACAATGTTCAAAAAAGTGCAGGTGAATGGCTTGTGGTTTCTAGAATATTCGATGTTTATCAAGGGGATGCAATTGCGAAAGGTAAAAAAAGTATTGCTTTGGGGTTGACGTGGCAGCATCCTTCACGCACTCTTAGTGACGATGAAATAAATGCAATAATTAGTTGTTGTGTCAACGCACTACAAGAACAATTTAATGCAAATTTGCGGAGTTAAGCTGGGGAATTGAGTATGGGCGATGGAGCACTCACTAAAGCCGATATGGCTGAACGCCTGTTTGAGGAACTCGGACTAAATAAGCGCGAAGCCAAGGAAGTGGTAGAGCAGTTTTTTGAGGAGATTCGTCTATCTTTGGAGAGAAACGAGCAAGTAAAATTGTCCGGATACGGCAATTTCGACCTTAGGGATAAGAAACAACGCCCAGGTAGAAATCCAAAAACCGGTGAAGAAATTCCCATTAAGGCTAGACGCGTGGTCACCTTCCGGCCTGGTCAGAAACTAAAGGCAAGAGTAGAAGGATATGCTGGAACCGAAGAATAACGACGAATTACCCCCAATCCCCCCTAAACGCTATTTTACAATTGGTGAAGTCGGCGAACTTTGTGCTGTTAAACCTCACGTACTGCGCTATTGGGAAGCAGAATTTCCACAATTAAAGCCTGTAAAACGTCGTGGCAATAGGCGGTATTATCAGCGTCAAGACGTAGTACTTATCCGTCAGATTAAGAGTCTACTTTACGAGCAGGGTTACACAATAGGCGGTGCTCGCCAAAAGATGAGTGATGATCCACAAGAAGTTACAAAATCTGCGGTTATTTCTAGTGAAGTTAAATCGCTTGTTAAAGACCTAGAAGACGTTATATCTAAGTTTTAGTAAATGAGAGATCCATAGCTCTTAGTAATTAATCAATCATATTCTATTCGAGCATTGCGATATTTGTTCAAGCAAGTCGTTAATGTAAGTACCGCTGGGATCTCAATTTTAAAAAAGTAACATTTATTTTCCTTCGTGACTTCAATGCATTTTTAATTTTTGAAGCAATACTATTCGGGGTGTAGCGCAGTCTGGTA
>DFQD01000122.1 GCA_002377605.1 Gammaproteobacteria bacterium UBA3498
GCACTGGTCTTGAAAACCAGCGAGGGTGAAAGTCCTCCGAGAGTTCGAATCTCTCCTCCTCCGCCAGTATTCATAGGGGCTGTAGAGCGATTTATCCTCGGCGTGACACTTTTTGTAAAATTGCCTGATTCCAGAATCGAGTTTTCTTCATTCAAAAATTAAAAGCGGAATCTTTTGGTGGCGCTTAAACACCGACTGTTCGTGGGATGACAACCTAAAGAGATGAACTAATGAGTGCACAAGTGCTAGGCGCCAATGAAATCCCAAGTTGTCACGGTGGATTGGAAAACTTGAACGTGGAGTATGACTACAACCTTGAAGATGTCGAGGGCGAACTACCCACTGATATTAGAGGTACTTTCTACAGGAATGGTCCTGGCAGACAGCGTATTGGTGATTCAAAATACGGCCACTGGTTTGATGGTGATGGCATGCTGTGCCAGTTCACATTTAATGAAGGCAAGGCACATTTTCGTAATCGGTATGTGCGAACACCCAAGTACATAGAAGAGACTGCTGCACAAAAAGTGCTGTACCGCGGATTTGGTACTCAGGTGCCCGGCGGTTTTCTTTCGAACTTCCTAAAAACGCCGGCCAATCCGGCTAACACCAGCATGATTTATCATGGTGGCCATTTACTGGCGCTAAACGAGGGCGGTAAACCCTGGGAACTTCAGCCAGGGTCACTCGACACCATTGGTGAGTTCACCTACGACGGTCAGTTGGAGGCATCTATGGTATTCAGCGCACATGGCAAGGTTCACCCCAGAACAGGTGACTACATCAACTATGGTGCTGGAGTTTCAGGTTTTGGACTTAAGGGGCCGAAGCTCTGCATCAATATATATCGCATTGACCCGGAAGGAACTTTATTTAAGAAGGCGCAGATTCCACTGGATACTTTCCCCTTCTGTCATGACTTTGCGCTGTCAGACAAGTACGCCATTTTCTTTCTGGGCTCTATTGTGTTCGGCAACATGGTGCCAGTCATCCTTGGGACCAGGACCATTTCTGATCAGGTGACGTTTGATGAATCAATACCTATGCAAATCGTTGTTGTCGATCTGAACACACTGACAGAAGTGAAACGCTTTGAAACAGATCCCGGGGCAATGATCCACTTCGGTAACACTTTTGAAGAAGGCGATGAGCTTATTATCGACGGAATGCTGCAGGACAACTTCGGTGCCAACGAAACCTTACAGGACGTCTTTAATCCTGACGGCCGATTTGGCGGTGGCTGGTATATGCGCTATTTCCTGAACATGAAGACGGGTGATTTGAAATCCGAACAGATAATGGAGACGGAATGTGAATTTCCAACGTTTAATACGGCCTTTACCGGATCGAGGAACGAAGTCACTTACACAGCCTGTTCCGTAGATAACGGCGCCAACAGTTTCTTTAATGGGATATCACGAGTAACTCGCGATGGAGATGCGACCGTGGTTGTACTGCCGCCGGGATGTTATGGCTCAGAGCCCGTATTTATACCAAAGATAAATGCAACGAAAGAAGATGATGGCTATCTGATGGAAGTTGTTTATAACGCATTCGAGCACAAGAGCGAATTGCAGATCTATCGTGCCGATGATGTGAATGACCAGGTGTGTTCTTTGAAATTAAAGCATCATGTACCTCACCAGTTTCATGGTTTCTATACACCAGAGGTTTTTGCGACAACTTAAGAAAGCCTTGTTCGGGCCGCATAGCGTAGGACGAGAGTTCGAATCTCTCCTCCTCCGCCAAAATTTTCTTCATTAATTCAATGGCTTATCCTCTCTAAACGTCATTTTTAACGTTTTCAACCTAATGAGGATTTATTTTGAGACTCCAAAAGCGAGTTATCTGTCCTTGAATACTCTTCAATTCAGTAAACTTAACGTTAGAAAATGTTTCAGGATTAATGTGTTTTTAAGTCGGTCAGATTATCAGCAACAGAAAAGTAGAATTGGGTAATTTTTGTAAGCAACTTCATCAATCATTGCATGGATTGGAGTGTCGCATTTCTTCTATTATTTCCCTAAATCCGGCTTGCACTAATGAAATACGCCAGTCATAAATGTCTTGATGCTCACATTTAAGAAGGTCATTCTTAGTCGCAAATAGTTTCGCTTCCCATAACTCGTCCGTCATGAGGCCTGCGCTATATTGGAAATAGTCATTTTCATGCAGAGTCCATTGAGCATTTAACATATTTCGAGAGCCTTTTTCTGCATCTGAAAATAACGCATCATTCTCATGTTGATTAACCATCGCAGAATAAAAGTCAAGATTAGATTCAATATAGGCATTCGTCAGAGACATCAAGACATTCATTCTATTATTCATCTGCTCTGCTAAGGCAATTTGGTGCGCTTGGCGCAATTCTAGGCCAACAAACACCAGTCCAGAAAAAACACCAATTAATCCTATAAATTGGAACATGATGTTTTTGTCAATATCTTTCACGTTTGCTTTCCTGTAGCAAAGAGAGAAGAGTAGTTAGTACTTTCTGCAATAGCTTAGCCGTTCCTGTCTACTACCTTTCGATTTTTATAGGTATGCCACACGAAGAATGTAGTGACACCCGTACCAACAAACAAAGTTGTCATTGATAGCATTGTAGATAAATCAGCTAATGTTCCCTGCGGTTGTATCCCAATATGAGTAGCAATCATATCTCTATAGCGAGTCATTGCTTCACCAGCTATAAACCATTTTCCTATCATATTGGCGGAGAATGCCAAATATATGAAAGAAATCATTATGCTGAAACTTCGACTTAAAATGGTTGAGCCGATGTGACAAGCAATAATAACTGCAAAAGTAGCTGTTATCCAAAATTCAAAAAATCTATCTTGAGTATCCAGTGCCAAATAAAAAAGTTCAGAGGCTTCGTACAAAGATAATGGCGCTTCATTCATTGCCTATTCTCCTTTTTTATACAGTGCTAGAACATCGATGCGGCGTATTTAGTGAGATACTTGCACTGTGTGAACTGCAGTTTCAGCGGTTGATACAGAAAGAGCTACAGTAAAACTTAAGTTTCTCCAATTGTCATTTTCTTGCCACAATTAATCGCCATATCGCCCTAGTTGATTGATTCCGTCGCTAGATTAAATTGTTTTAATAGAATCTCAATCAACTACAAATTGATTGAATCCTCCTTTAGCTCAACCCCCGCTTACAGGCCCTCTTTTTGAGGGCCTCTTTTTATGCTGAAAGTAAAACGGAGAGCGCTGGTTAACGCGAAGTAGGGATGTCGCTGATTGCACTAATTCGACGTTGATTGAGGGTAATAAAATCAGCGAGAATTCGGCCGCTTTCTAATATTAGCGGATCGTTTTCTTCCTCATCAGCATCATCTTCAGCGTTCTCAACAAGGGTAGGAACGTCGTCACTCAAGGGCGTAGATGTTTGGTCTTCTTCACCTTCATTTTCTTCCTCCACCCATTCCCTAAGTTCTAGTCCTTTGAGAGCACGACGCATGTTTTCTGCTTCAAATTCTTCACGTCGATTGTCTTCTCGTTCCTGTTTAACAATGGCTTCATTTAAAGAAAGAGTTTCACGTTCTCTAAGTTCGCGAGTGCGCTCTATTTGCCCTTCAAGATAAATAAAATCTGGTGAAATACTGGCGCGCTCTTCATATCGAGATCGTAATTCGGGCAAGAGGTTTTTAATAGCATGATAGGTTCTATATTCTACCGGTCTGACTGTATCCCAAGGGAGTGCACCATCTAGGCTACTTTCACCAATGTCATCATAGGCATCATAAAAATCTGGAAACTCAATATCAGGTATAACACCACGATGCTGCGTACTTGCACCAGAGATTCGATAAAATTTCGAACGGGTAAGTTTCACCTGGCCGTAATCCATGGGAATAATTTCTTGCACCGTACCTTTACCGAAAGTTTGACCACCTAGAACGATACCGCGCTGATAATCTTGAATCGCTCCAGCAAAAATTTCTGATGCAGAAGCACTAGTTCGATTTACCAGAACTGCAAGCGGGCCATCATAAGCAACTTCTGGGTCGTTATCGCCGAAAGGGCGAGTAAAGCCATTGCGAATGCCCGAGTAACGAATCTGAACGGTGGCGCCAGTTTCGATAAATAACCCTACAAGTTGGTTGGCTTCGCTCAAGCTTCCACCACCATTATTGCGTAAATCAACAACCACTGCGTCAACTTCTTCTTCTTTTAACTCTTCTAATAGATTGCGAACATCCCGGGTGGAACTCTTAAAGTCTTCTTCACCACGAGCAGCTGCTTCAAAGTCGAAATAGAAAGTAGGGAGATCGATCACTCCGATTTTATATACATCATTATTGTAGCTTAGCTCGATAATTTCTTTCTTAGCTGACTGATCTTCCAGTTTTACTGTGTCTCGAGTAATAGAAATTATAGTCGCGCTAGACTCACTTACAGCGTCAGCAGGTATAACGTTTAAGCGAACTACAGTGCCTTTTTCGCCGCGTATTTGAGAAACAACATCATCAAGGCGCATACCGACAACATCTTGAATTTCACCATCACCGCCTTGACCGATTCCAATAATACGATCGCCTGCTCGTAGCTCATTACCGCGTTCAGCCGGACCGCCTTTAATTAACTCTACAACCTTAGTGTACTCATCCTCAGCTGTT
>DFQD01000102.1 GCA_002377605.1 Gammaproteobacteria bacterium UBA3498
CAGCTTTTAAATCCATGATGTCTGTTAGCTTTGCAATACCGCCAGAAGCAATTATTGGAATAGAGCTTTGTCTCGCGAGCCCAACTGTTGCTTCAATGTTGCAGCCCTCCATCATGCCATCTCTATCGATATCAGTATAAACAATTGCTGAAACGCCTAAATCAGAAAACTTCTGAGCAACGTCGATTGCTGAAACTTCAGACACATCAGCCCAACCTTCTGTAGCAACATTCCCATTGATCGCATCTAAACCGACAATAATTTTACCTAGAAAGGACTCACAGGCTTGTTTTACAAGTTCCGGATCTTTCACTGCGGCGGTTCCAATGATGACAAAGCTAGCTCCGGCGTCTATATAAAGCTGCACACTTTCTAGATTGCGAATGCCTCCACCAATCTGAACTGACAATTCTGGGTATGCTTTAACAATTGCGGTGACTATCTCTGCGTTAATCGGCATGCCGGCGAAGGCGCCATTCAAATCAACGATATGTAATCGTTTTGCTCCCTGCTCTAACCAGTGCCCCGCCATCTTTACCGGGTCATCGGAAAATACGGTTGAGTCTTCCATGCGCCCTTGACGCAATCTCACGCATTGGCCATCTTTTAAATCTATTGCAGGAATAACAAGCATCAGATTTGCCCACCCCATTGCAGAAAATTTTTCAGTAGTGTCAATCCTACAATCTGCGATTTCTCTGGATGGAACTGAGTGGCAAAAATATTGTCATCCGCTAAAGTTGCGACAAATTCGTTGCCATAAGAAGTAGTGCTAGTTATCTTTGCAGTATCATCTATGTTTACGTAATAGCTATGAACGAAATAGAAGCGGCTATTGTCTGGCACATCCTTCCAAAGTGGATGAGCTCGGGTTTGGGAAACTTTATTCCAGCCCATGTGAGGAACCTTCAGTCTTTTGCCTTCCTCATCTACGAGATCGTCACCAAAATAACGCACATTTCCTTGGACAAAACCAAGACACTTAACGCCGTCATTTTCTTCGCTATGTTCCATCAATGCTTGCATCCCAACACAAATTGCGAGGACTGGTTTGGTCTTCATAGCATCTTCAACAATTTGGCCTACGTTTAGTCGGTTTATTTCTGTCATGCAATCGCGAATTGCACCAACGCCGGGGAAAATTACGCGATCGGCCGATGCGATTAGCTTCGCATCGGGGGTAACTATAACTTCTGTTTCTTCACCGAGCTCACGACCAACATGCTCCACCGCTTTTGCAACAGAGTGGAGATTACCCATGCCATAATCGATGACTGCAACTTTATTCATTTAGATATGCATTTAGCTAGCAGTAAAATAGGAAGTATATGCTCAATAGAGAAACGAAGGGTTTTTTGACAGAACGAGGTGACAACACATGGAGAACCGGGATGTATATGCGAATACTATAGGATTCAAATATGGAGCCTACCGGGTTCTGCCAAAAAAGGGCCATTTCGTCCCTATAACGAACCTTTTGTCGATGGAATCACTCCTGAAGCCCTCGGGTCAATCTCAATTGCAATCCGTAACGCTCTACCAAACGCTTTAAATACTGTTTCTATCTGATGATGAGCATTTTTGCCACGAATATTGTCTATATGTAAAGTCACGAATGCGTGATTTACAAATCCCTGAAAAAACTCATGGAATAAATCCACATCGAAATTACCAACTGTTCCTTTTACAAAGTCGACGTGGAACTCAAGCCCGGGTCGACCTGAGAAATCGATCACCACGCGAGAGAGCGCTTCATCGAGCGGCACGTAAGCATGGCCATAACGACGAATACCAGTCTTGTCCAATGCTTCATTGATGGCCTGACCCAAGGTAATGCCGATGTCTTCCACAGTGTGGTGAGCATCAATTTCCAGGTCCCCTTTGGCTTTAATAGAAAGGTCAAGTAGCCCGTGTCGGGCGATCTGGTCCAACATATGGTCGAGAAATGGAAGGCCAGTCTCAACTTCAAGCTGACCCGAACCATCCAAATCTATTGAAACGGAGATTTGTGTTTCTTTCGTATTCCGCTCAACACTCGCGCGGCGGTTATTTTGTACGGAAGCTGTGTCGCTCATTGAAGGACCTGATTTCACGAAAGAGCGCATTATAATGCTGGCTTCAAGGAAGGGAAAGGTAGAAGAGCCAGGCATTTCAGTGGGGAGATCCGTCGCAGCTCGACCATTAGTCAAAGATTGCTGTAACGGTGCACAGCTAAAATCATTCCGGTACACTTAATGTCACATGATTTTGAAAAATTTTTTTAAGGTATTGGGCGTCTTTATTGTCCTTGTGTTCATTGCAGTGACAGTACTCATCGGCTCAATAAAAAGTGATCGCAACAAGCTCGCCATTAAGGAGGCGATACTCAGTTGGACGGGATATGAGCTGATCATAGCTGGCGAAATCGACATTAATTTGTTCCCCACTCTTGGTTTTACCCTTAACGATGTGCGGTTTCGTAATCCTTCCTTTAATCAAGAACTGGTGTCAACGACTGCTGCAGTAGTAGATATAGATATTCCTGCTTTATTGCGTGGCGAAATATTTGTGCGTGAACTAAGCGCTGATGATTTCCATATCAATATATATTCCGATGCAGCGGGAACAAATATTTGGACAGTTGAGAATCCAATAACAGAAGAATCATTTTCTCAAGAAACAGAATCGACTGCTGAAAGCCAAGACGAACAAGACACCATCCCCTTATCTTTTGATCGTGTTCGCATTTCCAACGCCAGCGTTGACATTCAAAACGTGCGCCAAGGTGTGCGTTACAGTATTAATAATTTAAACATCAACACCCGCAATACCAACCTCGAAGGAATGCCATTCGAACTCGATGTGAATTTTAATTTTCTTAACAACGGCATGAGCACTCCTCTGCCGATGGGATTGCGCAGTACTATTTCTGCTGATTTAAATAATGGCAATGTTGATATCGCTAATATTAATTTCTCAATCACTCCCGTATTAATCACCGGCGACATTAACGTTAGAGATCTTAATGAGAGAGTGACTTACGATGGGTTATTG
>DFQD01000247.1 GCA_002377605.1 Gammaproteobacteria bacterium UBA3498
CAGTCTTGTATTGATTCAATTGCCTCTCTGTTGGTTGAAAATTTTGGTCCATTGAAACAGGAATCAATTGTGGGACTGCCGACTGCATATAAATAAAATTTCGGACACAGGGATAAGCGGGATCTGTTAATAAAATACCATCACCAGGTGCTACTAACATGTTTGCTAACAATATTAGTCCACCGCTTGCTCCCGGAGTAATAAGTACCCGGTCTGGCGAAACCTTGACGCCATTTTGTTGCTGGTACCTATTAGCTATCGCCTCTCTTAACTCATAAATTCCTGGTGCAGATGTATATTGGGTTAATCCTCTATCTAAAGCTTTCTTTGCTGCGTCAACTATAGGTAAGGCGGTCGGAAAGTCAGGTTCGCCAACTTCCATATGCACCACCTTATGACCCCGCCGTTCAATTTCAGCGGCACGATTCATTACCGTCATTACACGAAACGGATTTACATGCTCCATTTGTGGAGAAAGCATCTTTTTTCGATCAGGCATTTAAATCTTCCTTGTCAGAAATAGTGCGGCTAACTGAATACCATTATAGAGGATGGCTTTTAAGTATAGGTAGTACCGAAAATATCTGTTCTTACATAGGAATTCACACATAAAATTGATGATAATTTTATAGCATCCGGATTAAGAATCTGGTAGCTTACACCGCTTTCTAAAAATCGTGGGTAGCTAAGCACCAGATTTTTATTATAAATCTTGATTTTTGTTGAATTAATTACTTAGTTACCAAGCTCAACTATCAACCTGAAAGTGAAAGTAATGTGCTGCGAAGCTTGCTTGCATTAAAGTAAACACTTTATCGCAGGACGTTAATCTAAAGAGGCATTAGCGATTATGTCCAGTTCAGTTAGCTCTGATTCTCAACCAGTTTTGAAGAACTTCGTCCCATACAAACCAAAGAAGGGCGAAGAATACATGAATGAGAAGCAGCGAGACCATTTCAAAGAGATCTTGCTAGCTTGGCGTCAGCAATTGATGCAAGAAGTCGATCGAACTGTGCATCATATGCAAGATGATGCTGCCAACTATCCTGATCCGGCAGATCGCGCAACCCAAGAAGAAGAATTCAGTCTAGAACTTCGTACACGTGACCGTGAACGAAAACTTATTAAAAAGATTGATAGCACTATCGAAGCAATCGCCCAAGACGATTACGGCTTTTGTGAATCCTGCGGTATTGAAATTGGAATTCGCCGCTTAGAAGCGCGCCCCACAGCAGACAAATGCATCGATTGCAAAACTCTTGATGAAATAAAAGAAAAGCAATTAGGTAGCTAACAGCGTTCAACTCATGGTGAGCTGAACTTCACGAGTCTATTTTCTACTCTTCCCTTAGCTACCAGAACTACTGGTTAGCTGTGAACTCTAAAACCAACAAGTATTCTTCAAAATATATAGGCAGATTTGCCCCATCCCCTACTGGGCCATTACATTTCGGTTCACTTATCGCTGCAATAGCCAGCTATCTTGACGCAAGAGCAAATAATGGTGTTTGGTTAGTGCGCATGGAAGATCTAGATCCGCCACGAGAAGATGAAGGAGCAGCAGAAAAAATCCTGGATCAACTGATTGCAGTGAAGTTGCAATGGGATGAAGAAGTCTTGTTCCAGAGTACTCGCCTAGAGAACTATGAGGACGCCCTAAAAATATTGACTGACAACAACTACTGCTTCGAATGTGCTTGCACGCGACCACAAATAAAAGCTATGGGCTCGGTTTACGATGGGCGCTGCCGCGATCGACCCACCCCTCCGAGAGAAAAGTTTGCTATTCGTGTTCGTGTAGAGGACAGAAGTATTGATTTTGAAGACTTAGTCCAGGGAAATTATCAGCAGAACTTGAAAAAAGAGGTTGGAGATTTTGTAATCCTCCGCAAAGATAAATTATACGCTTACCAACTTGCTGTAATTGTGGATGACGCGTTTCAAGATGTTACTCATATTATTCGCGGTTATGACCTAATCGATTCCACACCGAGACAAATTTATCTTCAACAACTTTTGGGTTATCACACTCCGATCTATGGTCATATTCCAGTCATTGTAAATAATCAAGGTCAGAAACTAAGCAAACAGCATTTTGCCGATCCCATTGACGTTAATAATGGCGCGAAACTTATCCATCAGGCACTAAAGTTTTTAAATCTTAATCCGCCAGAAATAAATAGTTCAGCTCCCTGTTCGGAGCAATTAGCCTGGGGGATTGAAAACTGGGATGTACAGGCTGTGCCTAAGTTAGCTAATATCAAAGAGAATCCGCTGGAAATAGAGTAATTCTGTGTATATTCCACGTTCTATCCTAGTTTTATTAGTCATCATCTATTTACTTTTCCTAGCAAGTATTGACTGGATTAATCAACCTGAGGGGGCTTGGTTTCGACCGTTTTTAGTAGGATTTCTCATAGTTGTAATAGCCTGCTGGGCACACCGGGAGCAAAATTCAGATGAGCTATGAGTTATCAGCTCTATTATTTCTCGGTAGTGGCTATTTAG
>DFQD01000100.1:0-537 GCA_002377605.1 Gammaproteobacteria bacterium UBA3498
GATTACACCTTATGCATTGGCGCCAATATGGGCGAGAGTGAAAGTGTCGTAACCGTAAGTCTAAGCAGCGAGTTTGTCGCGCCTGCCCACAAAGGCGATCTTGTAGAAGGAGAGTGCAAAGTCATTCGACGCGGTAAGACTATGGTGTTTAGTCGTTGTGAATTAAGCGTTGATGGCAAACCTATACTAAACAGCAGTGCAGTAATTAAAAGAATTAGCCCCCGTTAAACTGATTCGCCAATTCCATAGGCTTGTTGGAAGTTATGATCTGAATATTCGGCGCATAGCTCTATCAGACTTTCGGAGCCACACAACACACAGCCTTTGCAAGCTCATTTTCTCGGGCTGCAGTAAATCTATATAGCGATCGCTAATCATGATGGAATTGTTACTGATTATATTTCCAGTTTTCGGCCCATAATCGCAACTAGTAAGGGCATAGTTCATGCAGCGTACGAAGCCTAATTTCGGATCGGATAGTGTTCCGTCCAAGTCGAAGATTAATGTTTCGTATTGCGAGCTTTATTGCCTTAAACG
>DFQD01000100.1:891-2746 GCA_002377605.1 Gammaproteobacteria bacterium UBA3498
TTATCGCATTTTGCCTATAGATACTTGACGACCCGTTGTTATAGTATGCCGCAACAGTAGTCAGGGCATAGCTGGGTTAAAAACAAAAAGTAGCAGGAACTGTCCATGAATCTCACTTCTCTCGTCATCATTCTCTATCTTGGAGCTTTTGCCGCCTTCGGCCTTTATCTAAACAGCAAGAAAGGTAGTGCGTCTGATTGGGCAATCGGTGGCAGTACGCTGGGAATAGTCATGATCGCTGCTGGGGCAGCCGGAACTCGAATTGGTGGTGCGGGTACTTATGGTGTGGCTGGTGACGTTATCTCAGAAGGCATTGGTCACATGTGGTATGGCTTTAATTCATTCGCCGCTCTTTTTCTTGTTGGATTGTTCTTTGTAATTCCTTATCGCCGGCTCAGAGTGGTTAGTGTAGGTCAGGTTTTCGACCGTCGCTTTGGTTCTTACCGCTGCCAGTGGCTAACTAGTCTTTGTGTTCAGGCAGAATATTTCATCGTTAATATCATTGAGCCTTACATCATCGGCGCCATCGTTTCAGGCTTCACTGGAATTCCTTTTCCTCTAGGAGTTGCGATAGGAGCTTTCTTGATAATTACATTCACTGTGTTTGGTGGATTAAAAGGAACAGCTCTCGCCAATATAGTGCATTGTTCGGTCATTATTTTTGGCCTACTGCTTGTAGGTTTAATTGCCATGAATGATATGGGCGGTTGGAGCGAGGTTGTAGAAAGAACATCGGAAAATTTAACGGATTCTGGCCGCAATGAAGTTGCCTGGTGGAGTTTTACAGGAATTGGGTTTGCCACCATTATCGCAATGTTTATTTCTGCAACGATTCATACGCCTGCGGCATCGGTATATGCGAACTATGCTTCGTCTGCAAAATCTGAAGATGTACTGATTCCAGGGTTTTTCCTTGCTGGTCTGATTGCGGCTGCCATGCCTCTGGTAGCCGGCTTCATTGGGATTTTGACTATGGCTGCTTACGGCTCCGATGCGGGATTAAGTAGTTACCTAAATATCGCTCAGCTTGCTATAGATGGTGGGGAAATCCTCGGCGGCATTGCCCTTGCTGCTGTTCTTGCTGCAGTTATTTCGTCCGGTGCTCCAATTTTGTTGGCCAGTTCAACCATGTTTGTGAATGACTGGATTCCTGCTTCTAAAAGTTTTTCCGAAGAGAAGCAATTGCGTTGGTACAAAATTGTTGCAGTAATCTATGGAACAATTGCCGCATTAATTGCCTGGTTAGGAAATATCACTTCCGTTCTTGGGTTAGTGTTAATCGGTTTTGCTATGGTAGTTCCACCTGCTGTCGCTGTTGGATTTGTAATCTACTGGAAAAGAACTTCTGAGAAGGCTGCATTTTATGGTATGGCGTCCGGTTTTGCCGGAGGTTTAGTAATGTGGTTATGTAATGTTTTATTCGATGGGCCTGAAAATGCAGATGTTGGTGGATTCGCTCAGTTCTACCATGAGTTTTATACGCAATTTGGCGCATGGACCGACCCAGCTTTCGCGACTTTTATCTTCCCGATGATTGTTGTTCCACTATTCACTTTCATTTTTCCAAACGACGAGAAAGCGAATGAGCACAAAGACAGTTTTTACCGCACGCTTGGTCGAATACAAAAGAATTTTAAATGGACTAACGAAGAGGCTAACGCTTGATCTCACCGTTAGCTTGGATGATAAACGGGCCAGGTGTCGCATAACTCTGTTCTAAGAGTGCACACAACTCTTCACCGGTGTCTGCCTTGCCACCGGGCACACCGAATCCTTTGGCTAGTGCAATCCAATCGATGGAAGGATTTCCAATGTCGAAAAGACTCGCGGCGATTTCTCCCACTTCGGTAACGCC
>DFQD01000159.1 GCA_002377605.1 Gammaproteobacteria bacterium UBA3498
GGCAAGGCCTAAGCGGTTTATTTCATAAGGCCTTTTATTTTGAATTTCTTGATCTTTGTATTTGATACTGCCACCAGTTACATTATAGAGACCGCTTATCAAATGAAAGAGGGTAGATTTTCCTGCGCCATTAGGACCGATAATGGCGTGCTTTTCTCCCTGATCGATGTCGAGAGAGATGCCGCGAATTATTTCAGTCTCGCCAAAATTTTTAGTGACATTATGTAATGAGAGCACGCTCACGATCTTCCTTCCTTTTCCAAGTCCTCGGTAATTTCGTTAGCAGATTCCCAGGCCGCTCGTAGTTGTGGTAAGGATTTACGAATACAAAATAGAGCGCCTAAAATCGCGATGCTAATTAAAATGAAGTCTATTGCCGTAGTTGAGTCGAAGTTTAAACCGAGATAACTGAATTCCGCTTCATCGGTATGGCTTAATTCAATCAAACCCACACTGGCAATAACAAATATTAATGAAGGAAAGCCGGTTAGAAGATAAGGCACTATTAAACATTTAATCTTTCCGTGTGCCCATGCCGCTTGATGCATCATGATGAATCCAGCGAAACCTCTGGGTAAAAATAATACTGTTAACAGAAACATTATGCCCAGGTAGAGCATCCACAGATCGCTGTAATTGCTAAGCAGCGAATTCATCAAAGTGAGAACGACGGCGCCAATAATAGGACCGATAAAGTATCCAAGTCCGCCGATATAGGCGCTTAATAATACTCGCCCTGATGTGGCTGCATTGAGATTTTCTTCAGTAATGAATTCGTAATTGAGTGCAAAGAGTCCACCAGCTATACCAGCAAAAAACCCTGCTGCACAAAAAGTGATATAGCGAACCCTCCGTGCGCTGTAGCCAATGAACTCGGCTCGCTCAGGATTGTCTCGCACTGCGTTAGCCATTTTGCCTGCTGGCGTTAGGGTAAAAAGATACATAAAGAGCGTGGCGATAAATACCCAGGCGACCGCTAGATAATAAATTTCTAGATTCTGAAACCATTCGATACCGAAGAAGGGCGGGCCAAATGTTCTATCGCCGCTTATGCCCGCTTCGCCGCCAAAGAAACTCACAAATATTAGTGAAGAAGCTGCCAGTAGTTCGCCGATTCCCAATGAGATCATGGCGAAAACAGTTCCGGCCTTGTGTGTTGAAAACGTGCCTATAAATAGCGCAGCCAGCAAACCAATGAAGCCGCCAACTATTGGAATCCAGATTATGGAAAAATACAAAGTTTCGAACTCGATCATCACTAGGGTATGTACCGCTAGGAATCCGCCAAGACCGAAATAAACAGCATGGCCAAAAGAAAGCATGCCTCCTTGGCCTAAAAGCATGTTGTAACTGAGAGCAAAAACGATCGCTATCGCCATTTGATTGAATATGGAAATCGCCAGCACAGAATCAAAAAACTGCGGCAGCGCTAGCAATCCAAGCAGGTAGCATATCCAAACTGTGGATTTCTTGATTACTGCCATTACTGTTCTCTTTTCCCCATTAGCCCAGTTGGTCTAAAGATTAAAACTAGGACTAATAACAAGAAGGGAAGAATTGGTGCAACTTGGGGAAGAGTCAGTGTCCATAAATCCGTAAGTGGATGATCGCGACTAAACTCAATTCCCAGTAAATTGAGCAAATCTGACATGCCTAAGTCAGAGGCAATGGCATAGGACTGCAACAGCCCAATTAATATTGACGCGATAAACGCGCCGGCTAACGAACCTAGCCCGCCAATGACTACGATGACAAATACGATACTGCCGAGGACAACTGCCATACCAGGAAAGGTTGTTAAAACTGGTCCAGCCATGACACCGGCAACACCCGCCAGAGCTGTCCCCACACCAAATACGCCCATAAAAATTAGCGGTACGTTGTGTCCTAGGTTTGAAACAGTGTGGGGGTGAGTAAGTGCTGCTTGAATGATGATGCCGATTCGACTTTTGGTCAGGACGTAGTAAAGACCAATAAAAATTGTAATCGAAATGCCAATCATGAATCCGCGGTAAGCGGGAAATTCTTGGCCGAACAGAGTGAATAAAGGAAAGTCTAAGAGGTCGGGGGATTGATAGTTCTTGGTGTCTGCTCCCCAGAAAAACTGTACTGCTTCTTCAATTAAGAATGCAAGGCCAAAGGTAAAGACAAGTTCTGCGACGTGCCCATGCTGATGCACTCGCCTAAGCCCATATCGTTCAACCAGTGCGCCCAATACTCCAACGATAATCGGCGCGAAAATCAATCCGGTCCAGAAACCAAAATAAAGACTTATTGAATAGGCAAAATAAGCGCCCAGCATATAAAAACTTGCGTGGGCAAAGTTTAGAACACCCATCATGCTAAAGATTAGGGTGAGACCGCTAGCCAGCATGAACAACAATAGTCCTGTTACCAGACCATTGAGCGTGGCGAAAATAAAAACTTCGAGCATGTGGAATTAATTCCTGTAGGAGTCTCTTTACTTTTTACCGGCGGGGACGCCGCATTCGACATTCATTAACAGGAACAATTGTTTCTTCTAAAGGAACACTGTACTCGGTGTATAGACCGAATCCAGAATTGTCAGCATCAAACTCTACGCCTTCGTCGGTGTGAACTGAAATATGCAATGATTGAAAAACCTGATGGTCTTCACCACGCATCCAAACCTCGTCACCCCCGATGGTCGTGAAGCGCATATCTTCTAATGCTAGCCCCACATCATATGGGTCTGTACTTTGAGCCTCTTCCATTGCTCGCACAATCATCATTAATGCATTGGTTATGCGAGGTTGTGTAACATCATTGTTTGGATTTTTTGCCTTGAAAGCGCGCATAAATTCCTTGCGCTCTTCAGTAGGGATAGGATTTGAAGTCTCATTGTGTATCAATCGGATACGATTTTTGCCATCTGCACCAAGCGTAGCGGTAATACCGTCATAAGCAGCATAAAAAGTATAAATTGGTATATCCAGCCCGTTGTCGATAATGGATCGTGCCAAGGACACCATGTCTGCCCCATAGTTTCCTGTAATAACAGCATCAGCTCCAGAAGCGACAATCTTGGTAACATAAGGAGTAAAGTCTTTCACCTGACCTATTGGATGAAATTCACTTCCAGCAATTTCAATATCGGGTCGTTTTTGCCTAAGAAGTTCTATAGAGGTGTCAGAGACTACCTGACCAAAGGAATAATCCTGGCCAATAATATACACAGAATCTATGTCCTCATTCGCCGCAATGTAGTCAGTTAGAATATTTAGTTTCATGTTGGCATGAGCGTCCCAGCGGAAATGCCAGAAGCTGCAATTTTCTTCAGTAAGAATAGGATCAACTGCTGAATAGTTAATCTGCATAACTTCTTGTCCGGGATTACGGCGATTGTGGCGATTGATGGCATCGTTTAGTGCGTTAGCAACCGCAGAACCGTTACCTTGGAATATGTATTGAATTCCTTCGCTGACCGCGCGACGGAATTGTAATTGGGATTCCGTTGGAGACTGCTTATTGTCTAGTGGCACGATTTCAATCATGCGGCCACCGAGGATTCCGCCTTTCGAGTTGTAAATATAATCAGCGGCAAATTGAAGTTGCTTTAGTCCACTGTTGCCGATCGATGCAAAGGCACCAGTGAGAGGGTCCATAAAGGCAATTCGAACAGGTTCTTGGGGAAGGGCATAGCTGCTGAAGACCAGTAGAATTGATAAGACAAAGTTCCGAAATATTTGGAGTTTTCTCATTGCTAACTTTTTATTTTATCTGTAGTTTTTGGAATTATTATCATCTGCAGAAAGCTTTGGATACAGTGAATCTCGACCATAACCTAGGTGGCAATATGAATCAAGATAAGCCCAGGAGCAGGTATTAGTCAGGCATGTCTGTAAGAAAAATAGATGAAAATGAGTATGAGTTTCTGACTCTACGGGCCAGTGGTCCAGGAGGGCAGCATATCAATAAAGTTGAAACTGCAGTGCAGCTTCGCTTCGATGTACGTGCTTCGTCACTGAGTATCGAAGAGAAACAAAAATTACTGGCATATGGAGACCAACGCATATCAAAGGATGGAGTCATATTAATTAAGGCAAGAAATTTTCGCAGTCAGGAGAAAAACAAACTCGAAGCAGTTAAACGACTTCACAATTTAATTAGTAAAGTCATCAAAGAAAAAAAGAAACGCATCGTAACTAAACCAGGAAAAGCGGCAAAAGAAAAAAGGCTTAAAGATAAGAAAAAGTCTGGTGACAAAAAGAATTTAAGGGCGAAACCCTCCTTTAATGAATAATATAAGTAAATTCACTGTAAAAATTCTGTTTATGTTGATAGAAATTATCAAGCAAGCCTTAAACGAAGCCATATAAAAATGAACGTAAGATACTTATTCTTAATATTTTTGGTAACCACAGCGTTTCCAATTCATAGTCACTCTCAATCATCAATAGAGAGCGCGGAAGCAAGTTTTCGGTATGTGCATAGCACACTACGTACGTTTCGCGAAACAGGTAGATTAGTAAATAATCCGGGTGTCGATGGTTCGGACCTGGAAGCATTTATCGAGTTGTTAGATTTTTACTACGATCAATTCAGTAGCGGATTTAATTCAGATTCGGCAATGTGTCGTTTCTATCGAGATCCGGATAACGGTCGTATGACTATTGAAGAAAGAGCGGAAATCAGTTTCAGTTTATTGCGGGAATTGCCAGACCGTATCGAACGCTATATCACAGTTGATGAAGATTTTCAGAATGAACTTGCAGATGAATTCGGGACCTTTCTTTTGGATAACATTAATCAAATTAAAATCGCTTCATTAAGTAATCAACAACTACCATCGTCGGAATTCGATGAGGCGGCCGTTATAAGTTTTATCGATTCGGCGTGTATCTAATCAGTAGGTCCATTAAAGAATAACGAGCAATATAAAGACGGAGCAAACTCCAGCAAGAAAGTAGGGCCTATAGACTAACGTTTTCGACTGGAATTTAACGAAGTATCTTTTAAGCGCAGTAGTTTTCGAGCATTAATACACTTCAAATAAACCGGCGGCGCCCATTCCTCCACCCACACACATCGTACAAACAACGTATTTGGCTCCGCGGCGCTTACCTTCAATCAATGCGTGACCAACCATGCGGGCGCCGCTCATTCCGTAAGGATGGCCGATAGATATTGCGCCACCATTTACATTGAGGAGATCGTTAGGAATTCCTAGCTTATCGCGGCAGTAAATAACCTGCACGGCAAAGGCTTCGTTCAATTCCCAAAGGCCGATGTCGTCAATTGATAAATTGAAACGTTGCAATAGTTTTGGTACCGCATAAATGGGACCTATACCCATTTCATCAGGTTCCAATCCTGCTACTGCAACGCCTCGATATGCACCTAGAGGCTCGACACCTTTCTGTTCGGCTAATTTGCTATCCATTAATACTGACGCCGACGCCCCATCTGATAGTTGGCTGGCATTTCCTGCGGTAATTACTCCCCCTTCAAATACGGGTTTAAGTCCAGTTAGTCCTTCTAATGTAGTAGTAGGGCGGTTACCTTCGTCTTTTTCAAGATTTACATCGTGCACACTCTGTTGCTTGGTTTCTTTATCAACAAAGAGCATCTTTGAAGGGAGAGGAGCAATTTCATCGCCGTATTTCCCAGCTTCTTGGGCGGTAGCTGTTCGCTGCTGACTTTGCAAAGCATATTCGTCTTGCTTTTCGCGGCTAATGCTGTAGCGCTTGGATACTGTCTCCGCTGTTTCTAGCATAGACATATAAGCGTGTTCAGATTTAGCTATAACGTTAGGATCCTGTGCCCTATAACCATTGCGATGTTCGTTCTGAACTAGACTAATTGATTCCAGTCCGGCACCAATTACGATCGGCATCTGATCATGGATAATCTGTTTAGCAGCAGTAGCTATTGCCATCATACCTGATGAGCATTGACGGTCGATGCTCATTCCGGAAACAGTATTTGGCAATCCAGCAGCAACGGCCGCAGTACGACCAATGTTTTGACCAGAGGAGCCTTGCTGCATGGCACAACCCATGATTACATCATCAACTTCACCTGGTTCAATGCCAGCTCGAGCTACTGCACTTGCAATGGCATGGCCGCCCATTGTTGGGGCGTCTGTATCATTGAACGCGCCACGGTATGCTTTCCCTATCGGTGTGCGTGCGGTTGATACGATTACAGCTTCTCTAGTCATTACTTTCTCCAGTTAAAATTTCTTGTTTCCGTTTTTATTTGTTCAATATAAGCGCCGTTACTTCGTTAATTGCTCTTTTGGCAATGTCAGCCATTTCTTCATCCGTTCGGTCCTGTATAGGATGGGGCACGAAGACGCGCGCTGGTTTAATACCTAGTGATTTACCCTGTGCATTTGCTGCTTGTTCGAATTCACAAGATGCAACAAATCCAGAGGGTAGGCCGCGACTTTCGAGATCCATGATGTCATGCAAACTGCACGAGGTACATGAACCTCAGTCGGCTAGGCCTTCTATTACAGCGTCACATTCAACGCTTATTTTCTGATTCAGCTCTTGTGGTGCAACTCTTGCAAATGTTGGTTTCATATAACGATTAACCGATGCGCCCATTTTTAAGAGGTGCTTTTCGACTTCGTCGAGAAATTCTTTGCCACGTGGTTTAGAAATATCGAGCAATCCAATGGTTGCTCCCGACAAAGACTCCAGGCGGGGGAGTATTTGTTTTTCGACAGGATTCAACTCTGCCGTTGGATCAAACATGACCGAATTAGTCATCATATCCTCCTTTTATTGAATTTTTTGCGAGACTAGCTGACTACCTTTCTCGCCTGAGGCTACCCAACCACTTATGATGGCAGAAAACATTCCTGCTTTACCACCTGTAGTCACTATGTGTAAGCCATCGTCTCTAAACTTGCTCAGTTGTTTATCTTTAAATTTTTTCGGCATGCCTTCTGCAATATCCTGAGCTCCTCTAATTACATCAGCGCCAGATATCGTTAAATTGTCGTAGAGAGCCTGACGTAGATCCTGTTTGCTCCATCCTGCTTGCCTAAATATCCGGCGGTGTTCAGGGCTTATCACCAAAATGGCATCAGCCGCACCGTAGAGCTTGGTGTTTACGACGCTGCGCAAGCTATTAGAAATATTCTTAGTGAGTGACTCTGGATTGCGAGACTGTTGATCAACGATTGGTTGCAGTCCTTCTCCAGCGAATAGACTGATTACTGAATCAGCTCTTTCAAAGCCCTGGTCTTGTGCCAGATTGGCCCAATCTACATCTGATTCATCTTCGGCGAAACAGTAAGAGTATTTACCTGGGTTGCCCATTACCGCTCGATCGATGCCTCCTGGCAAGCCACCACCTACATTTCGAATCAATAGCTGTAATGCTCGGCCGATAGTAGCGTTTGCTCTACTTCCCTGACCTAAAGCATTAACCCCGCTGTTAATCCCGATTTGTTTGATAACTGGGCCGTTGACGATCATGACTGGTCCAGAGAAATAGGTGGTACAAAGTAAGCCATGCATACAGAACTTGTCTTGTAGGGCTGCTTCTACCGAAGCAAGCACTACGGGGAAGTATTCTGGTTTACAGCCAGCTAACACTGCGTTGATTGCTACTTTTTCAATTGTGCAGGGAATATTATCTGGAGGCACATTGCCGATAATTTCCTCTTGTGGACGATGCGTACCTTTTAGCATGCGAATTACACGAACCGCAGTCGGTGGGACAACTGGTAA
>DFQD01000043.1 GCA_002377605.1 Gammaproteobacteria bacterium UBA3498
GAAAGATCACAACTCACAGTATGCCCTTGCTATCGCGCCGCTCGACCTACATAACCCTGGAATGCTCGCTCGACGAAGTCGTCAACGCCTGGGACGAATAATACTGCGAGTACTGTGAGAACTAACACGATTGCTATTCCCCAATAGAATTGTCTCATTAGTAAATACCTCCTAGTTCCGCGGTTCGGCTTCAAATAACCAAACACTGCCACTTTCAATGGAAGCGGGTGTAGTTTGTGATGGATATTTATTGGTAATTGCCGCAGCAATGCCTTCCAAGTCCGGACCCGATTGTATTCGACGCAAGTTTCTTTCGTAGCGCACGCCATTTATGCGCACTATAGCGCGTCCATCGGCCTCAGCTTGCAGTGGCCATTGCTTCCACATTCTTCCCACTGTGGTGCCCATGTATCCCGACCATACATAAAGTTTGCCTTCATTCTCTGCAGTCCAGATAGTGCGCGTAGTGGGTGGGTTTATGAGTTGTAGCTCAATTAACGGAATATTATCAACAAAACTCCAGTCTGGTTCTGGCCCAGAATAAAGTTCACCTTCTACGAGAGGGCCGCCAGAAAAAACGAAATTGGAACCATCGGAAAGACGCTGTTTAACTGCCGCAGTTGAAACCGCAGTGACAGGAATAAGTATTAAACAGAGTATAACGATTATTGTGTTTTTAACTATTTGCATAATTATTTCTCGACGAGATTAGTAGATGATGAATTCGATTAAATTATTATCTGGATCCCTTGTATAAATACTGGTGCCTTCCGTGCTACCACCATTCATTCCGCCTACTCTAGGAACCGGACCTAATTCTACTTCAGCTCCAGCAGCATTTATTGTGGACAATAATTCATCTTGGCTGCCATCCCAAACAAAGCAGATGTCTCCGGATCCTGGTGCTGCGGTAAGACCTCTTAGGGTAAACTGCGGATCTTGCCATAAGTCAGGCATGTGAAAATTTATTTTGTTATCACCGAAAGTAACTGCTTGGATCCTCCCTTGGTCAACCACACGGCAGCCAAGCGCGCTATAAAACGCTATCATTTCTTCAACCCGTTCCATGGGTACTGATACATGATCGAATGATTTAATCATAGCTGGGAATTAGCACTACCTTTCGGGGCGCAACTACATGCTCCATTGAGGAAATAAGCTCAATGGAGCAGTTGGTTCAGCAAAGTCTTTAACATAATGAGAAAGTGCGCTGATAGCTAGCAAATCGGCGACTAAATTAGTAAAAATAGACTTCGTAATAGCGTTTATTTCTGACCAAAAAAAAGGGCGATAATTGTTATCGCCCTTTCTCTTTCTCTTTTCTACTTAAGAAACAAGTTTCTTATCACTTAATTAGAAATTAACGTTTATGCGGCCGTAGTAAAAGGCTCCTTGCCAGTCAACGTACGATCCAGATGCATATACCCTTCCGCAGCAGTAATCACCGATTTGGTCTTTTTCAGGGTATTCATCACCTACGTTACGTCCCCCAAGAGTTACGGAAACCGTTTCATTGATACGATAACTTGCCTCTAGATCAAGAAACCATGTTGCGTCGTAATCTTGAATATTAGGCCATGGGTTTCTGTTTGAGTTCGACCACTCACCATAGTAGCTAGCCCTAGCCGTTAGGCGGAGGTTATCAATGGTGTGTGTAAGCGTACCAACACCTTTCCAATCTGAAAGCAGGTTTTCAAAATCATACATACTTTCAACATTCAGGTAGTCACTAGGGTCAGAATCAAACTCTGTATCATTCCAGTTGATAGCTACAGTTAGGTCCGTTACCTCGGTGACTGGATATGTTGCAACTATATCTACACCTTCAGTTGTGGTGTCAAAGCCGTTGGCAAAATAGAGCACACCACCAATCGAGTTAGCACCAGGAACTCCTGCAGCATCTAACTTCAAGTAGTTCTGATAGGCGTCGCCTGAAGTTGGATCAGTAGACACATCTCTAGTCGAAACAGCTTGAGTGCGGTCTTCTATGTCGATCTGGTAATAGTCGACGGTCAGATCAAGATCTCCAAAGTTTGCAATAAAACCTATGGTCAAGTTGTCAGACTTTTCTGGCACTAGAGGGATCGCTCCAAGAGCTTGCGCTACAGGACCACCAGCCGGGAATAATCCGGTTGCGACCGGGAACCCGTTTGGTAAGCGCGTAGACACGTTTGTTGTACCTTGTTGCCCCGGAGTTGGAGCTCGGAATGCAGTACCGTAGGATCCTCGTAATGCAATGTTTTCAGTCAGATCATACCGGCCCGCGATTTTCCATGTAAGCTCAGAGTCGAAGTCATCATAGTCTTCGTATCTTAGAGCACCTTGTAAGAAAAGGTTGTCAGTCACATCGGCACTGAGGTCTCCGTAAATAGCATATGAAGTCCTTTCATACAGATCAGAGAACTGGGGCGAATAGCCCGGGAATCCGTTCGAACCAACACCAACGACCCTATAAACTGGATCGCTCGAATCAGCACAATTCAAAGTTGAACCATTGGCAATAACTGAAGCACCTTTAGCTGTAGGTGAACTTCCATTACAGAAACCAAATGGGTCCCTAACTGCATGTGGTCCAGCTTCATAGGAGGTCGGATGCCCCTCTACAACTTCATAAGACTCGTCTAAATAGGTTGCGCCAAACGCTAAAACAAGAGGGCTTTCTAGATCTGAATCGAATTCATAAGTGAAGTCAGCAGAAAATTGAGTTTCCTCGTTAATCAGGTCTCCAGGTCTGAAACTCTTAGGAGAAGCTCGGCCCATCGAGGGGTTAATTGTATTAGCTAATGTATATTGAATTTCATTTTCACCGTGGCGTGCGCTAAAGTCATAATTGAGGCCGTTGTCCCAATCTCCTCTAATACCACCAACTAACGAAAAATCCTCAATCTCGCCAAAGAACCTCGGAGTGAATCCACCAGGATACTTCTCTAGTGGGTCATAAATACCGCCGTCCGACTCACGCAGTTGTTCAATAGTTCCATTTCTAGGATAACGATAGAAAAAGCTGCCGTCTGATTCGCTTTCTCTGTAGTTACCAAACGCATATAACTCAGTGTCGGCGTCTATATCGTAACCAGCATTGAAGAACAAGCTAATAGCTTCAGCGTCTGGCTCGCCCCAAGGCTGCACAACGTCACCATAACCCGTGTTAGCTGCCGCTGTGCCGGCTTGATACGTTGGGTCTTCGGTAAATGCCGTGTATGACTTGCTTGGGTTATAGCCCGGAAGCTTGGGATCTACACAGAACCATGAATTACAATATTGTTCACCGCGACTAGTCGCGTCAGCCTCATAAACCTCAGCCGAAAGGCTAAGAAAGCCGCTATCACCTAAAGGAAGGCCGATATTGCCTTGAATTGTGTAGGTTTCTCCGTCTCCCTCAGAATATTCGCCTTGCTGAATGCTAAGGCTACCGCCGGAATTATTCTCTTTAAGTCTAAAGTTGATAACACCTGCGATCGCATCAGATCCATATTGTGCTGACGCTCCATCTCTAAGAACTTCCACACTGCCAATTGCAGATGCTGGAATTGTTGCTATGTCGGGGTTTTGGGTACCGCTCCCGCCAATTGATACCAACGCAGAGCGATGGCGTCGCTTTGAATTCACCAATACCAAGGTTTTATCCGTAGGTAATCCTCGTAACTGTGCGGGGCGTATAAATGTCGCACCATCAGAGATTGGTTGTCGAGCTAAATTAAAAGAGGGAACAAGAGTTCTTAAGATATCATTTGTATCCGTATAGGATACTGCCTCTAAATCTTCAGCCGAGAAAACGTCTATTGGTACGGGGGAGTCCCCGACTGTTCGTGGTCGTCCTCGCGCACCTGTAACGATTATTTCTTCTAATCCGCTCGCTTCTTCCTGTGCTTGCGCTACAGAAATAAAACCGGCGGGCGCTAGCATTCCTAGCGCTACAGCGCTAGCAAGAAGCTTTTTTGCCAATTTAGGTCTACCGTTCATTTATTCCCCCTTTGGAATTAATGCTAACCAAAAAACTAATTATTCTTAAAATCTCATTGATCTTTTTAGGATAAGTTAAGGTGCGAGCTTAGTGGTGGTTAGGAAGCAATCTGTGGTTGCTTTTCGTCACTCGCGGAATCTCCTTTCCCAAAAGGCTAAGCCTAATTTCCCTAATGCAAAATGTCCACAAAAGAAACCTGTTTATCGGTCAGTTTGTGCCTGTTTTTAGCCGATTTTTCCATTTTATGTTCAGAAATTGCCATTTCTAAGGGTACTACTACAATTATTGGTTCGATACTCCAAAAACCACAATATGTTGATTGGCTTGTGTTCAGAGAAATAATAGAAATTTATTGGGAAAATGACTATTTAGAGTAAACTAGCTAATAATGTGCAAATAGGCCCGCTACGGGCTGCTAAAGGAACCTAAAACATGCCGCAGAAGCTCAATCCAGGAGAACTTTTCCCCAATTTAAATCTAAGTCTATTAGATGGGGGTTCTTTTAATATGCCCGAAGATCTGGGTGGTTCAATGACTCTCGCGCTATTCTATAGAGGCCATTGGTGACCCTATTGTTGTCGGCTCTTAGCTGGCTATGAGGCACGCCGTGATGCGTTTGCTGAACAAGGGGTGAAAATTATCGCAGGATCAGTGGATGATGCCGAGAAGACGGCTCCGATTGCCAAAAATCTGAATTTCCCTGTTGCTATTAACATGACTCAAGCTGATGGTGATGCAATAGGGTCGTGGTGGGAAGAAAAGCGAAAAATAATTCAACCAAGCGAGTTTCTCTTGTCAGGAAGCGGCAAGGTGATGATTTCTGCTTATTCCAATGGCCCTATAGGAAGGATGGATCCGGAAGAAACTCTTTCATTAGTTAAGTATCTGAACGACCAGAGGGCCTAAGCTAAGACAGCGTCATATGGCGTTTCCATTTTAGAATAACCCTATAGCGGGAAATCGTGACGACAGTTATCGCGTTTAGTTTCGCGGCAATATCCATCGCTGCCCTTATCTTTTTGGTTGCTCCCGGAGTAATTCTTGAAAACATTCGCATCCAAGCCGGAAGCAGCCTCTACCGTTTGCTTGGAATACTTATAAGAGCCATTCTCGGGATCGCATTTCTGGTTGTCGCGCCTAACACTCAGAATCCGACACTGATATATATTCTAGGCGCTTTATTCTTTGGCACAGCGATTGTTATCGGTGTGATGCCGAAGGAACATTTTGTTAACCTAACGAATCGGTACCGCTATTTTCCTCAATGGGCTGCACGATTGGGTGGGGCGCTGGCACTCATAGCTCTTTGGTACCTGGTGCTAATTTTACTTTAGCAATTTGTAACGAATGGTCATTCTTGACTAGGTCGGCTTGGTCGGAGCAATTAGGCTCGTGTTAAAATTTGGAAGAGAACCAAAGTTATTGCTCTTCTCTTGGAAATGGTCCAAGTGGCTGGGATGAAAATAATAAAACGATTATTACTTAAGATCCTCTGCTCTATTGCTGGTCTAGCAATCAGCTACAATTCTTTCGCTCAAGAGTCTGAACAAGTTCACCCGTTAGTTCCTCTGTTTGAAGAAAACTGTGCCTCCTGCCACGGCGCTACTACCCAAACTGCAGGCATTAACTTTAGTACCCTCATGCAGGAAAAACCGCTAGTAAAAAACATGGAAACCTGGCGCCGGGTAATTGGCGCATTAGAAGTTGGCAAAATGCCTCCTCCAGAAGCACCTCAACCTTCCGATGAGACCAGGGCTGAGATGCTGGATCTGTTACGCCAGGACATTGAGGAATTCGATTTTTCAGCCATAGACAATCCCGGCTTCGAGCTTATGCGTCGACTCACACACGCGGAATACGACAATACTGTTCGTGATTTATTCGGTGTTGAATTAAATGTTACTGAACGATTTCCTACAGAGCTAATTGGCAACAGTGGTTTTGAGAATTCTTCAAATACTTTGTTTCTTCAGTCTTCACTAATGGAAAGATACATTGGCGCTGCCCAAACTATTGTCGATTTAGCACTGCCTTCTGAACCAACAACCGAAGCACATTTTCTTACTAGAGAATTAATTTATGTGAAGACACCTGGCGCTGATATGTCAGAAGAATCAGCAAGCAGAGCAGTTTTCGAATCCTTTTTAAACAAGGCCTATCGACGTCCGGTTACTGAAGAGGAATTAAGCAACGCGGAAGAGCAATTCCTTGCGGCTCGCAGCAGTGGTCTCTCATACGAAGGCTCGATTAAACAAGTCATCCAATCAGCTTTAATCTCTCCAAAATTTTTGTTAAGGGTGGAAGTAGGTAGCGAGGGAGCTGATTCTTATCGGATTAATGATTATGAACTGGCTTCAAGACTTTCTTATTTTCTCTGGGCAACGATGCCTGATCAGGAGCTTTTTAATTTAGCGGCAGAAGGTAAATTAAGTGATCCAGAAGTTATTCAACAGCAATTGTCACGTATGTTGGCGGATGAAAAAGCCAACACTTTAGGCGATCTTTTTGCAGCGCAGTGGTTGGGGTTTCATAATGTTGGAACTCGCATCTGGCTGGATCCAATCGATAATCCTTGGTGCACTGACACTCTCATGAGCGCCATGCGCGAAGAGACTTCCATGTTTTTCATGTCGTTGTTGCGTGACGACTTGCCTATCCGCACGCTGATCGATGCAGATTTCACCTTCTTGAATGAAGAGCTAGCCAGTACTTTGTATGGTATGGACTACATTCGAGGTGATCACATGCGCCGGGTTCCGATTTATAACCCCAATCGGGGCGGAGTTCTTGGGCACGCCAGCATTCTCGCTTTGACATCGAATTATAAGACCACCAGTCCAGTTAAGCGTGGTGTGTATGTGCTCGATATCTTATTAGGTAAACCCCCTCCTGAGCCTCCGCCTAATGTCGGTATATTGAGTCAAGAGTTACTGGAAATGGAAGAAATGAGTTTTCGCGAAAAAGTAGAGATGCACTCTTCCAATGCATACTGCAGTGGTTGCCACAGCAGAATCGATCCGATTGGTTTCAGCATGGAAAACTTTTCCTATTTTGGCCAGTGGCGCGACACTTATGATTTTAGAACCCGAGTGCATTCCGCCGATGAAGCTGATGAATCAATCACTATCAATACTGAAACAAGCCCAGATCCTGTAACTATCCACTTTAAGAATACGAGAAGACCAATTTCTGCCGCAGGGTCATTGCCTGATGGAACAGGATTCGATGGCCCAGCAGGTTTGAAAGAAGCGTTGCTCCGAGATCGTCATGGCGATTTAATTAGACAGGTCGTTTCGAAAATGTTGGCTTATTCATTGGGACGTCAACTTGAGTACTATGATGAACCAGCAGTTTTGAAAATCATTGCCGCACTCGAAGCTAACGACTATCGATTTCAAACACTCTTACAGGAAGTTGTGGCCAGCTATCCGTTTCAGTATAAAAAGAATCCAAGCGAGGAGATCCACTAATGAAATCCCGTACTTTCTCTAGGCGCACTATTCTGCGTGGTATTGGAGCAACGGTTACATTGCCCTTGCTGGACGTTGTGCCTACTTTTGCGCAATCCCCATTGCCAATTCCGTCTGGAACAAATCGACTCGCTTATCTATATTTTCCGAATGGAATTCCAAGAGGTATCTGGTATCCAGAAGAGACAGGACCAAATGGAGAGTTAATAAAACTTAATGAATGGATGAGCCCGCTTGAACCTCACAAGCAGGACATCATTATTCCCAGCAATGTATGGACTCCAGAAGGTAATGGCCACGTTGATGGCACGCCAACCTGGTTAACCGGACACGGTTATGACTCCCGTGCAGTAAATGCCGGAGGAGTTTCCGCCGATCAAATCGTAGCTCGTCATTTACGGGAAGAAACGTTGCTCCCTTCGTTGGAACTATCAACCAAGGGTGAGGGTTACTTTTCTAATTCATTGCCACGCAATGCTATCTCCTGGTCTGCACCAGATAGGCCCATGGCAAGAGAAATCGAACCGCGCACAATTTTCGATCGCATGTTTAGTACACAATCTAGTGTGAACAGTAATCGCTCTGTGATGGATGCTGTGCTAGCCGAAGCTCGATCATTAGATAGTGTGGTTAGCTCGGCTGATAGGTTACGCCTGGACGAATATTTTGAATCAATTCGCGCACTAGAGCGGCGCATTGAGTTTGCAGAAAGACAATCAACTGAAATGGCAAATGATGGTGCGCTAACCGATACACTGGTTGCACCTACCCCGGGTATCCCTGCTGATCATCAGGCCTATATTCGTTTGATGATGGATTTGATGATCATGGCATTTCAGTCCGATGCAACTCGTGTAGTGACTTTTATGCTGGATCACGGTCAATCAAATCGCTATTTCAATTTTATCCCAGAAGTAAAAGGTACCTGGCATGCGCTATCTCACTATCAAAATGCTTCAGGCATGACAGAAGATGATGATGGCACTACATCCTGGGAGTCAGTAGAGCAAAAGCGTGCCATGTATGCTGAAGTGATTCGCTGGCACCACACGCAAGTCGCTTATTTATTCGATCGCATGAAGTCTATTCATGAGCCCGATGGTAATACCCTATTAGATAACTCAATGATCCTAATGGGTGGCGCGCTTGGCGACGGTAACGAACACGATGCTTCTCACTTGCCTACTTTATTAGCGGGACGTGGTGGTGGAACTATTCGTACTGGTCGTTTTATAGAGCATGAAGAGCAGATTGACTTGGGTACGATCCATCTAGCGCTTATGCAGCGCATGAGTGTGCAGCTGGATAAGTTAGGCACTGCCGAATCTGCATTTCAAAATCTAATATAGAGTTTAAACTTCGCGAGTATCAAGTCCTCGTGAATGTCGATTAATTCTCCCCGATGGCGAATACGAATAGGGTATGCCCGATATTGGAAACGCCAGTGAGTGAGCTCAAACCCAATTGACCGGCATGTTGCGCAGCTGCCTGCGTTCCACTGGGAGCAAATACGGCAATAAATTGTTTCCCATCAACTGCATAAGAAATCGGGGCCATGTCACTCGCCCCATTCAAGATAGTTTGCCAGAGTGTTTCTCCAGTCCATTGGTCAATGGCATGAAAGCGACGATTAGTGTCAGCGGCAAAGAGAAGACCGCCACCGGTTGTTAACATGCCGTAGAGAGGGGTCTCTCGCTCAAGGCGCCATAAAGATTTGCCAGTGGTGACATCGATTGCTTCTGGCTGGCCAAGATGTCCGGCTGGTGTGGGAACAGTCGCAATATAAGAGGTGTTGTAGCCAGTATCGATTGATGCTTCTAGTGAATTAAGTTTCATTACTGAGCAAGGGCCATTAAAGGCAGGTACATAGTAGGCATTGGTGAGTGGGCTGTACGCTCCCTGAGGTATCTGTCTATTTTCACGGCAGATAGTTGCCTCATGATCTACGTCTGCAGTCATGATTGCATCAGGCTCAATAGTATAAGCACCAGTTGTCCCATTATAACTTGCTATGATGTTTTGATATGCCGTGGGACGAGCATACAAAAATTCGCCATCAGATCTGTCATAGGCGTAGAAAATGGCGTCTTTAGAGAATGAGCCTATGACTAATTCGCGAGTTTCGGTTGGATCAATATTAGGGTTAACACCTAAAGCATCAGGTGGGTCAGGATTGACTGGAATGTCTACCAGGATCCGATCATAGACCGCATCGTCGTTCCACATATCAGAATGATGTTGTGCCCACCAAACTAATTCCCCAGTACGATAATCCAAAGCAACTGTCGATCCTTGGTACAGTCGATCGGGGTATTCGCCATTGGTGCCAGCCAATTCTGGCTGTTGTGGTGCGCTAGAACCAATTCCGAAGATAAACAGACCCCGTTCTTTATCTACCGCGGGTGTCATCCAGGGCGACATGTTTCTGCGCTGTTCCAATGGATAAACTTGCGGATCATCGCCCCAGGTATTGTGCATGGGATCGTTTGGAGTGGGACTGGTGAACCAGCGCCAGAGCAAAGAACCGTCTTCAGTGCTGTACGCGGAAAGGTGACAAGGATCAGGTGCCGTCCAAGCAGTGCAGTTATACGGTACGACTATTGATCCGCCAAACGCTACCGGTGCACCACTTGGTTGCTGACCGGATTTGTAATCTACCATTGCTGCTTCCCATAACAAACGCCCATTAGCGGGATTTAGTGCGAACAACATTCCATCAGTTGCATGGGAAATAAGTTTGTCTTCATAAATAAAAACACCGCGGCCCCGGTGCACCGTAAGTCGTGTTTCAAATCCGGACACGGCAGCAGCTAACGGACGTGAGTATTGCCAAATTAGATCGCCTGTTGCAGCGTCGTGAGCTGAATATTTTTCATCAGCATGACGGATATACATTATGCCGTCATACACCGTTGGCTCTATCTGCATACCATTGGAACCTGGCGCGGCAGGCGCAAACTCCCAAGACCAAGCGAGCCTTAATTGGTCAACATTGTCACGATTAATTTGAGTGAGGGGACTATAGCCCCAATTTTCATAGCCGCCGCGCCACATTAGCCAGTCTTCAGGTTCAGGATTGTTGAGAGATTCCTGGGAGATAGGTTGAAAATTGAGTTCTCTCGGCAACTGCGCCCATGCCTGTAAACTTATTACTGCGACTGAAAGCAATATGCAGCGGAGCCTTCTTTTCTTGTTTTTCACGACTCTTCCTCAGGGGTTGTGAGCATCTAATGCTAATTCTTTATGAGACTTATAGCCACGTTGCGGCAACTAGGGATCCAATACATTTACTGCGCTTCTAGTCATCATCCGAAAAGACAACTTAGATTTCGATCTGATTCAAAGTGAATTCAGGGTTTAGCTTTTCTCTTTTCTGATAGTAACAAAGCTGCCATTAATTGGAGAAATACTTGATGAGGAGCCTCTTACCTTATTAATACTGGTAATATATCTGCCGGTGCTGGTCAGATTATTAAATCTATGAAAATTGCATGTTTAGAATGTTTCTCCCCAGGAAATTCAGAGGCTGATGCTCTGGCGACGGCAATTTATTTAGCACGCTCCGGTCTCAATGTTTCCATCATTGGCACTGACAACGAATCCAATAGTGCGGCAACTAAAGTCTTGCTTTTAGATGAAGTAGTTAATGTTGACTTTTTCTCCAGCGCTCCGGCAGATCAATTTTTTAGCGAAGAAAATTTGTCGCGACTCCAACTATCTTTGAAACTATTCGACTACATATATGTGACTGGAAAAATATTTTCTCTGATAGATAAAGAGGGAAGACGCAGTTTGCTAAGTGAATTGACCGAACTGCGAGCTGTTGGAACTAAAATAATATTTGATTGTAATCACAGTGTAGCAAGTTGGAGTGACGAAGAGCTGGCGGCTAATGTTTATACCGAAATTCTTAAACTCACTGATATCAGCCTACCTAATTTCAAGGAAGAGTCCGTGTTATTTGATGACAAAGATGTTGGAGAATTAATTGCGCGTCATCACAGTCTAGGTGTTCAGGAAATAGCATTAAAAAATGGCACAAAACCAAATTGGCTATCTACCAAGCCGGAAAAACCACCGAAAGAATTTCCGCTAGAGAATATTGAGCAGCCATTGGATGAGGGCGGTGCAGGTGATGCATTCAATGCCGCATATATAGCAACGAGATTAAGTGGTAAAACTTATTGCGGATCTATCAAGCAAGGACAAATCCTAGCAGCACAGGTTGTTTTGAATTCGGGTGCGATTCTCCCTAAATAAACTCCGCTAACGTCAATTCAATCGAATCCCTGTAGACTCACTTAAACAGGCTGTTTTATGCTTGTTTATATCTCTCCAAGACAACAATTCAAGTGGAGTCAGCGATGATTAAAAAGTCCCTCCTTATAAGCGCTATTCTATGTGCGATACCAACCATTGGTTTTGCTCAATCCTGCGAAAATCTGAGTTCTTTTTCCATGGAAAATGTACAAGTTGAAGCTGCTGAAATAGTGGCGGCGGGTAGTTTCTCTCCATCAGGTGCTAATGCTAACAGCGCACGAATTTATCAGGGTCTTCCTGAGTTCTGTCGCGTTTCATTGACGCTAACTCCCTCACCGGATTCCGACATAAAGATGGAACTTTGGTTGCCAACTTATTCCTGGAACGGCAAATATCTGGCTGTTGGTAACGGTGCCTTTACCGGGAATGTGCGCCACTCAGCAATGGCGATGCCATTAAGTCGAGGATATGCAACCAGTTCAACCGATACTGGTCATTTGGGGAATACTGCAAGTTTTGCTCTTGGTCATCCGGAGAAAGTTTACGACTTTGGCTGGCGTTCTGTACATGAGATGGCGGTTACTTCGAAAAGAGTGATTGATGCTTACTATGAAGATGAGCTGCGTTATTCATATTTCACCGGTTGTTCTGCTGGCGGGAGACAGGCAATGAAAGCAGCTCAGCGATTTCCGACAGATTTTGATGGTATTGTGGCTGGAGCCCCGGGTCTAGATTGGACAGGAAGAGCTGCGGCTTCACTTCGCATAGCAACCTATCTAGAAGCAAATCCTGCTGCGCAACTTAGAGAATCAGATCGGGAGCTTTTGCACAGAACTGCGTTAGATTTTTGTGATGTTGAAGATGGGGTTGTTGACGGAATAATCGGTAATCCACACCAATGTAATTTAGATCCTGAAGTGTTGCAGTGTAATGAAGAAAATGCAGGAGCCTGTTTAACCGAAGAGCAAGTTAGTGCGGTGAAAATGATTTACGCTTCACCAATCAATCCAGTCACAGGCCGGGAAATCACCGGTTTACTTCCTGGTAGTGAGCTTGGCTGGACTGACCTGGGTTGGACCCGTTCTGCTCGGGCCACTGGTTTAGATCAATACAGATATCTAGTTTATGAAGACGAAAACTGGACTATTGATCAATTTGAATTTGAACGCGACATATACAGAGCAGAAAGAAAAGACGACGATACCTTAAACGCCTTAAGTCCTGATCTGTTTGAGTTTGTTGGAAATGGCGGCAAATTGATTGCTTATCATGGATGGGCTGATCCCCAAATTTCGCCAGCAAATGCAACTCAATACTTTGAGCGCGTTATCCAGGTAATGGGTGGTCGCGATCGGATTCATGATTCGTTAAGACTTTTTATGGCGCCAGGCATGGGTCATTGTGCAGGAGGCCCTGGCCCAAATAGTTTCGATTCGTTATCGGCTTTAGAGAAGTGGGTTGAAAACGGCGAAGCACCTGACAGCATAATAGCAGTACATCGTACCGATGGCGCGGTGGACATGAGTCGCCCGCTTTGCCCTTATCCGGAAGTTTCAATTTACAATGGTTCTGGTAGTACAGACGAAGCCGAGAACTTTACTTGCAGTGCCCCTTAAGAGGCTATAAATGAAATTTGTCATTCTGCTGGTTGCAGTTGCGATTAGTTTTCCTATTTTTGCGCAAAACGAAGAGATCGATCTTACTGGGGTAATCGATATGCATGTTCATGCGGGGCCGGATTCCAGGCCACGCGCTATGAACGACTGGGAAGCTGTGCGAATGGCAGAAGCTGCTGGTTTGCGCGCAGTCTTACTAAAAAATCATTTCACTTCAACTGCCGATCGAGCAGCACTGGCGGCGCAACTCGTTCCAAATCTACATGTGTTTGGCGGCGTTGCGTTGAACAGATCAATTGGCGGTATTAATCCTGAAGCTGTGCGTCAAATGGCTGCCTTTAGTGGTGAGCGCGGCAAAGTGGTCTGGCTTCCTACCTTTGATTCAGAGTTCTATGTAACAAGAGCAGGGACATCCGATCCCTTTGTGTCGGTTTTGGAAGATGGCAGACCTGTTGCGGATTTGATTGAAGTGTTTTCATTGGTTGCTGAGAATGATTTGGTATTAGCTATGGGTCATTCATCTCCAGAAGAGGTGCTGGCTTTGATACCAGTCGCGAGAGAACAGGGAGTCGAAACTATTTTAGTTACTCACGTTTTTGGTCAGGATGCGACTCGTGGGCAGATTCGACAAATGGCTGCAGCCGGAGCAATCATGGAGTTGGATTGGTTAGCAGCTTACACTAATCCGCTCCTGCTTGATGATTATGTTGAAGTAATTCAGTCCGTCGGAGCTGAGAGCTTTATCATTTCATCCGATTTTGGTCAGGAAGGAAATCCAGACCATGCCACCGGCATGCGCGACTTTATCGCCGCCTTACGTTCACGAGAAATTAACCAGGAACAAATCGATACGATGGCTAAATACAATCCGGCTAGTTTATTAGGCTTGGATTGAACTCTATCCGAGTATATTGCTGAACTATTTTTTCGCTTTCGCTTAAAGTTTTTCTTATGGAAAACTCACAGGAAAAACTCATTGCAGTTACGGGACAACAAAAAGGCGTATCGCTCTGGTGCGTTTAGCTGGGGATCAAGAGCGTCTGCTCGCTATTCAAGCTTGCCAAAACCGCGATTGAGGCGTAATTTCCAGACTTACGAAACGCATGAATCGCTTGTACTATAATAAAAAGAGGTATTTTGAATGATGATTCAAAGCACTCATAAGAAAGCTACATGGTTAGTTGTATTGATGGGCGTTTTTGCCGCACCATCTTTGTTGGCGCAAACAGAAGCAATCCCCCGCTTATCTAATGGACTTCCCGATATGCAAGGCACCTGGGATTTTCGTACTATTACTCCCTTTCAGCGCCCCTCGGCACTGGGCGATCAGGATGAATTCCTCTCCGTAGAAGAATTTGCAGAATTCGAAGCTGCGGAGATAGAACGCCGCGATCGGGACAATTTTACCGACACCACAACAACTGGTGACTATAACCAGTTCTGGTATGACCGGGGAGAAGAGTTGCTGGATGACCGCCGTACTTCTCTCATCACTGATCCTCCTAATGGGAGAATTCCAGAATTGACTGAAGCAGCTCAGCAGAGAAATGCTGAGCGCAGAGAACTAGCGCGACTAGCTGAAGGGATCGAAGTTCGACCATTGGCAGAACGGTGCATAATGGGATTCAATTCCGGACCTCCTATGATTCCCAGTGCGTATAATAATAATGTTCAAATCGTACAAACTGATGATTATTTCCTTATTCATAACGAAATGGTTCATAACGTTCGGCCAGTACGTTTAACTGATACAGCCCACCGCGATACTCCTCGCAAATGGGAAGGAGATTCGGTAGGAGCTTGGGAAGGGGACACCTTAGTTATCGAAACCAGAAATTTTGCTCGTGAAACAGCCTTCGGTAACTCCTCGGCGAACATGCATCTCATCGAAAAATTCTGGATGATCGATAAAGATACGCTTGGTTATGAATTCACGGTCGAAGATCCAACAACCTGGGCGGCACCCTGGACTGCAATGTTTCCAATGCGTAGAGGAGAGTTGCCAATCTATGAGTATGCTTGCCACGAGGGAAATTACAGTATGGCCGGCATTCTCGGCGGATGGAGAAGACTTGAGTCTCTAGGTCAATCAGGTCAGCAAGATTAAAGGTAGAAGCTAACTACCAATAGAAGCAATACACTAAAGGGTCTGAGTAATTTAGTTGCTCTGGCCCTTTTTCTTGCTTTCGCTTTGATGCACGCCCGAGACTTGCTGAACTCAGGCTAGCAACTCGAGTTTACTTAGCAGAATAAGCAGAAGCGGAAATTACTTAATTTTAGTGCCTGCGAGTTCAGCGATTGCTGACAAAGTAGTTTGAGCAGCGTTTAGTCCTAAACGAAAATCCTCATCGGTAAACGTAGTCCAAACATCCAACGGTGTATGCCAGGTTGGATTCCATCCAGCTCCAGTGTGCATGCCACGTTCATTTTCCCTCAAACTAATTGATGGCACTTCATTCATGAAAGGAGTGGAATCAGTGTTAGTCATGTGAGGGCCAACTGTGGCTGGGTAGTCGGTGTTGTATTTGTCAGCAGAAGCTTTAAACATGAAGGCGAGAAGCATTGATTCTTCAGCTAAATCAGAATTGGACTGAAATTCGATGTTTACATCAGCTTCGGGACGTTGATCTCGACTAACAGTTCCATCCGCTCTTGGTGCGCCATGATCCCAAAGCATCATGTCGTGTTGAATCATTCCTAACCAACGAGGTTCAGGGTACTTACCAGATCCAGGTGGGTTTTCAATTCCCTGTAAATCTTTGCGTTGCTCAACATAAGCGTAAGACCCATTAAGTCCAGTTTCTTCGTTGTTCCAAAGTGCGAATCGAATAGACACTTCAGTATCTACATCTGGCGAATTAAAGATGCGAGCCAATTCCATCACTAATGCTGTGCCCGATGCATCGTCATTAACCGCTTCGTTAACACCATGACCATCCATATGAGCACCGAGAATATACATTTCGTCTGGGCGAGTTGTACCGATTTTCGTGCAATACACTTCCGTGCGAGGACCATTTACTGGTTCTTCCCGATTAAGTTCGCGAATCCTTTCATCAGGTTGGGCCATCAAATCACGATTAACTCCGGTTTGAGCACGGTAACCGTAAATAGAAGAACCGCCAGGTCCACTGCCATTGCGTCCAACTTTGCCTCCAGTTGAAGTAGTTAAATCGACTATCTCGTCAGATTGTGAACTGCGCTGACGGGGAGGGCGTGGTTCAGGATCAAAAACGTAATGGATGCGTTCTGTGTTTGTGCATCCTGCAGCTTGGAGTTGTTCCTCGATCCAATCTACCGCACGTCGATTACGTTCTGTTCCTTGTCTTCGATCGCCAAATTGCGCCAAGCCTTTTATGACTGCTTTATAGCTTTCTAGATCGAGTCTGCTAACGAGCTCTCGAATGGAGTCGTCATCGTCATCTTGGGCGTAGGTACTGTTCACTCCCATTGCAACTGCTGCCACGAGAGTGATGATTTTTGGCAGGCTTTTTTTCTTGTACATGCTCCGCTCCAGGATTGCTACGAACTGTTTGGAGAGCATAAGCAAGCTTGGCCTTTGAGTCTAGTTGATGAATAATCGGTTCAATGCTCTATAGAGGAGAGGAAAACATGAATTGGGAATCCATCGGCGCTTCGGTAAGGTAGTAGGCGCTCCCGAGCAATGTAAGTCTAAAGTCGATGAATAAGAATAGGTGGGAATATGAAACGCAGAACATTTTTGGCGAACAGCGGCAAATTAAGTTTGGCGTTGTCTTTCCCTTATACATTAAGTAAACAAGCATTCGCCGCATCAATGCCATCTGATCTAACTGCTTTAACAGCTATTGAACTTTCAACAGCTATCCGCGAAAAAGAAGCGAGTTGTGTTGAGGTCATGCAGGCTTACCTGGACCGCATCCATAAGTACAACGGTACCTATAACGCTATTGTCAGCTTGCAGGCTGATGATGACTTGCTAGCGCAAGCCAAAGTGGCAGATGAAGAATTGGCAAATGGCAACTACCTCGGATGGATGCACGGAATGCCTCATGCGGCAAAAGATCTAACCGCAGTTAGAGGAATTCCGTATACCAGCGGTTCTCTAATGTATAGAGATCGAATTCCCGATCAAGACAGCGCCTTGGTGGCGCGTATTCGCAATGCAGGTGCGATTTTTATCGGTAAGACAAATACGCCGGAATTTGGTCTTGGTTCTCAATCTTATAACCCGATCTTCGGTGCTACAGGCTGTGCCTATAATCCAGAATTAACTTCTGGCGGCAGTAGCGGTGGTGCAGGTTGTGGATTAGGAACCCAGTTACTGCCGGTTGCTGATGGGAGCGACATGATGGGTTCGCTGCGGAATCCTGGTGCTTTCAACAATGTGATTGGTTATCGCCCGAGTACAGATGTTATGAGCGCCCGCAATGCAGACCCCAGGCCGTTATCGACATCAGGTCCGATGGGACGCAACACTGCAGACACAATTGAGTTGCTCAAAACAATTGCAGTTAAAGACATTGGCGATTCTTTTAATCCTCTAAGTCTTGCTGATAAGAAAATTGCTTGGTTGGGTGACTTGGATGGTTATTTGGCGCTAGAGGAAGGAATCACACAATTGAGTGAATCAAGTTTGTCTATGATTGCGGGTGCTGGCGCCGCAGTTGAATCGGTCATGCCTGATTTCAATTTTGATAATCTCTGGTTTAGTTGGACGACTCTTCGGCATTTAGGTCGAGCCAATATGAAACGCTTTTACGACGACCCTGCTACGCGAGATTTGCTGAAAGCCGAAATGATCTGGGAAATTGAACAATCGCAAATTCTGACTGAAGGCGATCGGGCTCGTGCAAATGCTTATCGAGGTGAATGGTTAAGAGAATTAAATCGACTCTTTTTGCAATACGATTTTCTGGCTATACCAACCGCGCAGGTTTTTCCTTATCCGAAAACGACGAGTTGGCCCACTGAAATCGCAGGCCGCGAAATGGATACCTATCACCGCTGGATGGAGATCGTAATATTAGGCAGCCTTGGAGGCCTACCTGTGATTAATGTTCCGGCTGGGTTCGACGAGCAAGGAAGACCTATGGGAATACAAGTCATGGGTAACTTTGGTGAAGATAAGAAAGTGTTGGAGTTTGGTCTTGCCTACGATCAGATTACTGATTTTTTGAATCAACGGCCTCAAATGAGAGAGGTGTAAAAGGAGCTAATATGCTAGTTATGAAGTTGTCAGCAGTCTTTGTTTTTTTTATAACCTTTTGTAGTTCAACATTTGCGCAAGACTATGAGGTTCCACGAACAGAAAACGATCATCCTGATCTTAATGGCATCTGGAACTTTAATGATTCGACCCCGTTTGAAAGGCCGGATCGTTTTGGCACGCGAGAGTTTCTCAACTCAGAAGAATTAGCCGCTCGAGATCATAGGTTGGCGACCGGTCAGGATAGAAGGGATGCAAGTGAAGCTACGGTATCTGAACGGGTCATGAACGTGCCGACGAATGATACAGGTGCTTACAATTTATTTTGGTCTTATTACGATGAGCCTTATCCTAATGATCGTACTTCGCTCATTATTTATCCTAGGGACGGTAAAATTCCAGCTACTCAGCCAGGGGTAATAACACAACTTTCTCCACCGGGATCTAATCCCTGTAATTATGGTGGAGTGGTAATTTCAGATAGACCTGTGCGAGTGTCATGGGGGGGAATATCCTGTGACAGGCCAGAAGATTTCGGCTTGGCATCTCGCTGTATGGCGTTCCCCCAAACTTTTCCGCCTCATATCAAAGCTAACTCTTACAATAATAATTTGCAGATAATGCAAACTAAAGATCATGTAATGATTCGATCGGAGTTGGGAAATGATCCACGGATTATTCCACTAGACGGTCGTCCTTTTCTCAACGAGTCAATTCGTACCTGGACAGGTTCTTCCCGTGGTCATTTTGAAAGGGATACCTTAGTTGTGGAAACGCGAAACTTCACTGAAAAGCTGGCCAGCCTATTCTTGCGCTCTTATTCCTATGGTAGTGCTGAAAATTTGGTACTTACGGAGCGTTTTACGCGAGTGGGGGAAAATGCGCTGGATTACGAGTTTACAATCGATGATCCCACTACATTTGTTGACCGGATTACGGTAAAAACAAATATGTCTAGGCTGCGCGCGCCAATGTATGAATTTGCCTGTCATGAAGGGAATTATGCATTGGAAAACATGCTGCGTGCCGCCCGAATTGTCGAACAATAATAAATGCACCTAAGGAATTCTGTTATGAGAAAAGTTTATTTAGTTGTTCTTAGCCTACTGGCAACAAATTGTTTGGCGCAGGAAGCTGATTTAAATAGTCTGAGTCTTAACGATGGATTTTCTATTTCAATTTATGCCGAAGTTGAAAATCCACGACAGTTAGCGCTGGGATCCAACAATACTGTATATGTTGGTAGTTTGCGTGGACGAGTCTTTGCGATAACCAATTCTGATGGGGCAGATCGTGGTGATAATGTGGTTACGGTCGCGGAGCGACTCAATACTCCTAATGGAGTTGCTTACCATGATGGTGATCTTTACATCGGTGAGATTGGACGGATAAGCAAGATTGAAAATATTGATAATAAATTAAGCGGAGCGTCACAAACAATTACAGTGAACGATTCGTTACCAAATCGCAGACATCATGGATTTAAATTTCTGGAAATAGGCCCAGACAATAAAATCTACTTGCCAGTAGGGGCTCCCTGTAACGTTTGTGAGGAAGATCCAATATTTGCAACTATTTTAACTATGAATCTTGATGGCAGCGATTTGCAAATCATTGCTAATGGAATAAGAAATACTGTCGGTTTCGATTTTCATCCTGACTCTGGCGACCTCTGGTTTACCGATAACGGTCGGGATATGTTAGGTGACGATTTGCCAGCTTGCGAGATAAACAGGTTAAGTAGCTTTGGTCAGCATTTCGGTTTTCCTTATATCCATCAGGGTGACTTGCCTGATCCGCGTTTCGGTAGTGGTCACAACCCTGCGGACTATACGCCACCTGTATTAAAACTTGGCGCCCATGTAGCGCCTCTCGGTATTGCCTTTTATCGAGGCGATTCTTTCCCCTCCAGCTACAACAATACTGTTTTCTGGGCGGAACATGGTTCCTGGAATCGGTCGCAAAAAAGCGGATATCGCGTGATGATGGGCCAGGTCAGTGACGACAACTCTACAATTATTTCTGATGAGCCTTTTGTCGAAGGATGGTTGCAGGGGCAGCGCAATTGGGGACGTCCAGTTGATGTGCTGAATATGCCTGATGGGTCTGTATTAATTTCTGATGATATGGCAAACGTGATCTATCGAGTTGCTTACGAAGGATAGAAAGACAACGATGACATCTCTTGGGCTACCTAGTTTTAATCGTTGGATTGGCGTTGGACTTTAAAGGAGCTGATCGATAGAGTTGTCTAACGCTGTAATTACTCGAGATTAATAATAAGGAGCTTGAGATGCGTCCGCTAAAGTTGATAGTTCCAGTAATTTCCCTTGCTGCTCTGGCTTTCTTTTTCCCCACAAGTGCTCAGCAAGATCTTCCTTTTGTTACCGAAGCTCAGTTCCAAGAATGGCTGGATAATATAAACAATTGGGGTCGCTGGGGGGTCGACGACGAAATTGGCACCCTAAATTTAATTACTCCACAAAAACGCAAAGAAGCTGCGGGACTGGTGAAGAGTGGGATTACAGTTTCATTGGCGCGTAATTTGGATGATGTGGAAAGCATCGACAATCCCTGTCCGGTTGAATGGGAAATGGCCAATGCATCTCCAAGTGGTGCCAGTGATCGAATCACCTTTCGTTGCATACATGGACCAGGTGTAACCCATATAGATGGATATGGTCACCGCTTCTTCGACGGTAAGATGTGGAACGGAATCGAAATGGAGCAAACGGTGACTATGGAAGAAGGAGCAACTGTAAATGCCGTATTAAATATGAAAGATGGCATTGTTACCCGTGGTGTGTTGTACGACATTCCGCGCTCAAAAGGGGTTGATTTTCTTCCTGGCGGCTATCGTGTAACCGTTGCAGATCTGGAAGCCTGGGAAGAAATGTCCGGAGTAAAAGTTGGGCCTGGTGATGCCATGTTGTTTCGTTGGGGGCGTTGGGTAAAACGTGAGGTAGATGGGCCTTTCAATACCTGGGACGAATCAGCAGGCTTAGACAACAATGTTATTCCCTGGCTGCGCGAGAGAGATGTAGCCATAATTGGTTGGGAGACTCCAGGTTATACGCCGCGACTAGAGGGAGATTTACCTACTCTAGCGTTGCATGATTTTGCATTGACTATGTTAGGTATTCCACTGATCGATCGTGCGGACTTAGATGCTTTGGCAAACATGGCAGCTTCACAAAATCGTTGGGAATTCATGCTTACCATTGCGCCTTTACCAATACCAAATGGGACAGGATCGCCAGTTAATCCTATTGCAGTTTTTTAGAGGAGTGAGTCATGGCTTCGACGCGTAGAGATTTTATTAAAACTGCTGGTGTTGCCGCAGCAACGGTTAAGAGTATAAGGCCCAGGGCAATTTATGCTCAGGCAGCCATAAAAACTGTGCAAACCGACGTACTGGAGATTGCATACGAGGAACATGGTCCTAGTGATGGATTTCCTGTGATTCTTGTACATGGATTTCCTTATGATGTGCGCTCTTTTGACGGTGTGCCGGCACCTTTAGTGGAAGCGGGTTATAGAGTATTACTCCCCTATGTGCGTGGTTATGGCCAGACACGATTTTTAGATCCCGATGCTGTTCGCATGGCGCAGCAGTCTGCTATCGCGCAGGACTTGGTCGATTTTGCGGATGCTTTGGGGATAGATCAATTTGCTGCCGCGGGGTTTGATTGGGGTAACAGAGCAATTTGTATTACTTCAATTCTTCATCCGGAAAGAATATTTGCGCAAGTTGCCTGTGGAGGCTATTCGGTTCAAGACACAGTGAACCCTGCTGCCCCTGCACCTGCTAGATTTGAAGCACTTCTTTGGTATCAATGGTATCTAAATACTGAAAGAGGAATTCGCGGCCTCACAGAAAATCGTCATGATATTATTCGTTACCTTTGGAATACTTGGTCTCCAGCTTGGGATTACAGCGACGAAGATTATGCGCGGTCGGCGCCTTCTTTTGATAATCCAGATTTCGTTGATATCTGCGTGCATTCTTATCGACATCGACATAATAATGCCGCGGGTGAGGAAAGATTTTTTGAAGTAGAGCGTCGCCTGGCAGAGAGACCGGTAATTCCAGTTCCCGCTATCGTCTTGCGTGCGGCTCAGAGTGGATTCGGTCCGCCATCCCCGGATGCATCAGGTGATCAGGCTCGGTTTTCAAACCTTCGTGGTCGCAGAATTGTAGAAGGAGCTGGACACGACTTGCCGGCACACCGGCCGGACACTGTGGCTGATGCTTTGCTGGAATTGTTATCTTAGAAATTAACTGGCGATTGTAAATATCTTCGATTGGCTACCGTCCAAGGTGCTATAAACCAGCCGAGTGAGCAATTGTTTAAAAATTGGAAATGACTCCGAGTTTATTTATTGCCTGAAAATCGCCCAGAAATTATTTATCTATTGTTCCGAATTCTGTTTTTCCAGATTCCTAGCAACTGAAAGAATATTGATTAAACCGTAGTTACCTTCGTGGCAGGCAAACTCATAAATCGGTTGGTCGCCACGCACCATCGGATAAGCAACAGTCCAATCTTCTTCCCAAGTTGCGTCGTCCATAACTTTTAGCGTGTACTCAAGTTGGTCTTCTTTATTCCGGTGAAATCGCTCTTCAATTTCCAAATCGACATTAGCTCTTCTAAAACTAGATTTCTCTGAAAAGTTTTTAGTGCGAACGACTAATGTATCACCCTCCCAATATCCACGAGAATCACCATGCCATTGACGCAATGATTCGGGTAGGTGGGGGCGTCCGTCAATGGGCACAATGCGCACGTCATGAACCATTTCGATATAAAACATTACGTGAGTTGGCGTCTGTAGGATTTTTAAATTGTTGTTATAAGCTTGGGGCAGCATGCTTTGTGGAATCCCCCAGGTAATGCATCTTTCATTCAAGGAGCGATCGACCCAGCTATCGGCAGGGCCCCGTCCCTTTCTTGCTTGCGCTCGCGCTTCTGCTTTTAGGATTGCCTCCTGGGTGTAGTCAGGAATACGGCCATTAGCAGGCACTACCACCAGTGAAGTTTGACCGGTTGCTACCACGGATGACCCATAATCAAGATCGCCAGGATCGTGGACTGAGATCCCGCCGCGCCCAGAATCTAAGGGGCGACCATCCGGTCGCGCTGCGCTTGCCGCTTCGTAATTTCTTATCTCATCTGGCGTAAAAAAGGCTTTGCCTTCGAATCGCTCCGGGCGTTCTAGTGGGGTAATAGTGCGTCTGTCCCAAACGCCTTGAATATTAGGATGACCCCATGGGGTCGAGTCATTGAAATAAGTATCGAGATTTTGAGTCCTGGATTGCCCATATATTGAAAGGGATACCAATGCTGAGGTAAGGCAAGACCCAACAACAAGAAGGAGTTTTCTATTAACCATCGTTTGCTCCAGTTTTCAGCGTCTTTATCTATTTTAAATTCTTTAACAGTATCGAGCCAGCTTAATAATAAGATACTTCTACTAGTACCCCTCAAGATTAAGAGGCATTTTTTGAATAGGATTAACTCTCCAATCTTTTGTCTCTAGGCAGAAAATCTAGCGAGCTGATTTTTTTGCTCAATATGTTTAGCAAGATAGAAAAGTTTCTAGGCGGCGGTAATTAAGCCGCCTACTTTTTGAGTTGGTACTGTTTTATTTTAGTGCGTTTAAACTTTAAATTCGGTGGTCTTCTAGCACGCGTTGATTGAGGTTAATACCAAAACCAGGTTGATCAGAGACTTCTATGTTGCCGTTTACAAATTGCTCTACAGGTTCGATTAATGAGCTTCTCCAGGATTGTTCCCCCCATTGGTATTCGAGTATTTCAAAGTTAGGCAGTGCTGCACAAAGTGCAACAGATGCAGCTGTCGAAACAGGGCCACTCGGATTATGGGGAGAGACCAGCACGTTAAATATTTCTGCTAATGCTGAAATTTTGAAGGCTTCCCACATTCCACCGCAGTGTTTTATGTCAGGCATGATGATGTCTACTGCTCGCTGTTCGCACAGCGGCCGGAACCCTTCCATTCCAAACAAGAATTCTCCTCCTGCCAATACCTGGCTAATTGCTTCGCGGATAGTCTTGGTATTCTCAGTTTGGGTTGGCGAAACTGGTTCTTCATACCAGCTTAGATTAGCCGCTTCTAATTCGTGGGCTACATCGATGGACATTTGTGTATCGAAGAAACTGTGAGCATCGATCTTAATCTCAATGTCGTCACCAACTCGATCCCGCATCGCGTAAATACAATTGACGCCTAATTGCCTTGCAGCTTGAACTTCTTGAAGGGGCGAATCGAGCGAAGGAAAACCATCGAAAGGTGCAGCTTTAATTGACTTGAATCCGTCGGCAACTGCGCGTTCCGCATTATCGGCAAAACCTTCTGGCCTGCGATTGGAAGTGGCGCGATTAATGTTGGCATAGACCGGTAAGCTATCGTGCAAAATTCCGCCAGCTAAATCATAAAATGGCACTTGCAGGGATTTCGCAATCAAATCCCAAAGAGCTTGTTCAATAGCACTAAAAGCTGTGGCTAAAGCACGATCTCCAGAGGATGCTAGCTGCCATGCCCGTTGTCTGTATTGTTGCACATCGAAGGCAGATTCACCTTCGACTAATCGATAAAATTGGTTCAGTTCATTCAGCTCGGTGCGTCTTCCTAATGAACCTTCCCCGAGACCAGTGACACCATTGCTACCGGTAAGGCGCACGATAATCCAGTTGGTGCGGTCGGTTACTGAGACTGTAAAAACTTCCATATTGTTTACGCGGACATTGCGATCGGCAATCGTGCTCTGTCCAAATACGTTGTTTAAAGAAGTACTTGCAATTGCGCCGGCAAGAAGCGATGTTCGCTGGATAAAACAACGACGGGTTTGTAGGATTGGAGATTTCATGCTTTTGTTATCTAATGAATTTAATCATCGCTCCTAATTCAAATAAGTCTACAAAGTAACTATTAAAAAATTCTAGTTGAGAAGATTTCATTGAGTCTTTCAGTGAAACCTGATTCTTCTTAGCTAGTTTTGAAACCTGATTTAATTCCTCCCGTAAATCTAGCAGTTATGTTGTAAAGTATTGCGCCAACACCTCCGGCCACAAACCCGGCTGCAGAAAAGATTAACGGCATTCCTATTAGTGCAAGAAAAGCGAGTGCGGTTCCTGAATTCAAATTGTTACTAAATAGCTCGTAAAAGAAACCGCCAAAGGAGTAAAGAATCCCGCAAATAAATCCTGCAACGGACATAACTAAGCCAATCAGTTTGGCGAAGAATAATACCTCTATACTTTTTAATTTTGTCATAACCTCAGTTTACTCAATAAAGTTATCAGCCTCTTTGCTGTTTGTAGATTGTTTGCTTATGTTCCAAAGACTCCCTGGTACGATTGCATATCAGAATTTATATTGGGTCTGTTTTATCGGTTTCTGAATGGTTTTTCTACCGAAACTAAAATTTACTCTGATATTGTTTTTTAAAGAGGATATAAATGACTGCGAATCAAACTAAAACCAAGGTGTAGAAAGTATTAAGAAAATAAGTTACATCGTGCGATGAGTATGATTTGGTAAATTTAGTGTGAGTAGTTAGCAATGGAACTCTAAGTTATCTTGTTTGCGATTCTTGCTCAGTACGTTCCCGCGCATCTCTTTCCCAATAACGTCCGAGGTCTTCGCCTAAAGTAGTATCGGCACCCAATGTTTTCAGGTGGTCGGCAATATGGGGAAGAGTTTGCAATGAGCCAGCGCGATATTCGCCTTGAGATGCAATTAACCACGGCGTTTGGCCGCGATTATTTATGGCATTGATATCCGCACCTTGCGCAACTAAATAACTGAGGAGTTCTACTCCAGCCAAATAAACTGCTCCGTGCAGCGCTGTCTGATTGCGTTGGTTTTTCGCATTGATTTTAATGCCAAGCTCCAAACACTTTTTAACCGCCAGAAGCGCAGCTTCCTGCAGAGCTACTATATTGTCATCAAACCAGCGACGATTATATTTATCCTGTCCTTCAACAAAATCAGTACCTGCAGCAACCATAAGTGGAGTTGTTCCATCATTCGAATTAATAAACGGATCTGCTCCTCCCTCTATTAATATATTCATCATTTCTAGATCGTTGTATCCCGCTGCTAAGAAAAATGGTGTTGCTCCAAGTTTGTCTACTGATAATCCGTTATCGATAAGAATCACGCGAGAGAAAACAGGCATATTACGTGTAAGTTTCGCATCGGGATTGGCGCCACTTTCAAGCAATGCCTTTGCTAAGGTATGCATCTGATGCTGAACAGCAGAATGAAGTGCTGTGCGGCCTGCACCATGCAGGTCTGGGTCGGCACCATTCTCTAATAAAAAGATCGCCATTTCTTCATGCCCGCTATCGATAGCTACCATCAACGCACTGGCATTAGTACCTGGTATCAATGACCATCGGGCATTGGTATTGCCTGAAATGCCATCGGGGGCAGATTCATTTGCATTAGCGCCTTTATCTAGCAGCAACTTACCTAGTTCTATGCTGCCTTGCTGTGCAGCGAATAAAAGCGGTGTGTAATTATTTTGAGACCGAGCGCTTACCAGTGCGCCTCGATCGATTAATAGTCTTGCTGCATCTAGGTGGCGTTCCGCGACAGCCATCATTAAAGCTGTATGGCGCTTGTTTCTCTCGGTGGTGTTGGGGTTTGCTCCTGCTGAGAGTAGTAGTTCCATGACTGCAGTGCTACCCACGTGAGAAGCGATCATTAGAGAGGTCTCACCAGATGATCGTGCTGCATTTACGTCAGCACCCTCATCTATTAGCAATTTAACTAAATGGGGGTTTGCATTCAGTGCTGCTAGTGAAAGAGGGGATACGCCGTGATCATCGCTAGCATTAGGGTTCGCACCATGACCTAATAAAAGTTCGGTGATACGCTCATCGTTGCGGTAAATCGCCCAATGTAAGGCGGTCGCGCCGTCACCTTGTGGCTCATTTATGTTAACCCCCTGACCGAGAAGCGTTTCTACTTCATTCTTATTTTGATTTTTAGTTGCTTCAATGAGTGGAGTTTGTGCAATTACTGGCAAGGCCGAGGTTAGGAAAAGGGAGATAAGAATGTTGTATATACTGAAGCGAAGTTTCATGGCTTTAATATTTTCGAATTTCTGCTGAAAACCAATAATTAGGAGGTGTTTCCGATCGAACGGTATCATCCTGGCTTTTGACATACAATAGGTGAATGGCTATAGTCAATTCGGAAAAAAGCCACAGAAAATAACGTGTTAGCTGCCGAAAAGTTCGATCTTGAGCCTAGTTAAAAGCACGTAAAGAAAGCAAAAGAGGCAATTTCTAACTTGTCATTCTTAAATAAAATATTTGAACCATCGGTGGGGCTTGGGATAGCAGCCCTAGTTGTGACTGCGTTTCTTAATTTTCCTCTTTTAAGCCCAAAATACCATGCACAAGATCTTGCTTCCGCTCAAGTAGATCAATATCAAAAAATGGTCGACCAGTACTGTGTGGTTTGCCATAACGAGCAACTTGCGAATGCAGGAATGATTATTCCGGAAATTTCTTTAGAGTCTATTCCTCATGATGCAGAAATCTGGGAAAGGGTAATTCGCAAACTGCAAACTCGCGCGATGCCACCATTGGAAATGCCCCGACCGAGTGAAACGCAGTATCAAGGGTTTGTGGATTTTCTTGAAAATATAATTGATGGTGCGGCAGCTATTCAGCCTAACCCTGGGCGTGTGCACGCATTCCACCGTTTGAATCGACGTGAGTACCGGAATGCGATTCGGGATATTTTTGATTTGGATTACGATGCCTCAGCACTGCTGCCTCCCGACGATTCCGGTTATGGATTTGATAATATCGCCGATGTCTTATCAGTCTCGCCAATGCTAACAGAGCGTTATTTGGGGGCGGCGCGAAAAATTAGCCAACTTGCAGTTGGGGACCCAATGCTCACACCCAATACTGAAATTTTCGAAGTCGATAAACTATTACGCCAAGATGTTCGTGTGAGTGAAGAATTGCCATTTAGTTCACGTGGCGGAATTTCAGTAAACCATTATTTTCCAGTAGATGGCGAGTATGTTGCACGTATATTTCTGCTCAGAACTTACAATGGAATAATTAGAGGCTTGCATGAATCTAATGATTTAGAAGTTCGTTTAGATGGTGAGTTAATCAAAACTATAAAAGTTGGAAGACAGCCTGGTGAAGAAAATGGCAACGGTCCTGATGTTGAGGGTGTGGAGGTCAGTTTCATTGCTAAGGCTGGTCCAGCAAATTTTGGTGTAAATTTTGTCGATGACAGTGCCTTGTCTGAAGGTATGCTGAGACCTTACTACGCGATTACTAGTTACGAATATGCCGGTGATCGTGTAGAGAAAACCGGGATAGCGCGGGTCGAATTAAGTGGTCCTTATGGCGAATTGTCCCGAGGAGATACTCCAGCCCGTCGCAAGATATTCGTGTGTCAACCTGCTTCATCTGAAACTCAGGATGAAGAGCAATGTGCGCGCCAGATTATCGATAACATTGGCCGGCTCGCCTATAGGCAGACTTTGTCAGACCTCGAGCTGCAAACCCTAATGGGATCTTATCGGGCGGGAAGAGCCGAAGGTGATTTTGATAAAGGCATAGAAATGGCACTTCGTCGGATCCTGGTTAGCCCTAATTTTCTGTTCAGAGAATTGCAGGATCCTCAGGGAGGGCAAGAAGGCGATGTATATCAGATCTCTGATGTAGAACTAGCTTCCCGGCTTTCTTTCTTTTTATGGAGCAGCATTCCAGATAACGAGTTATTAAATTTGGCAGAATCAGGACAGTTAAGGAATACCGGAGTTCTTGAGCAGCAAATAGAACGCATGCTGGCAGATAATAGAGCTGATCAGTTAATCGCAAACTTTACGGAGCAATGGCTGTATCTGAGAAATATTTATCTGGTTGCTCCGGACCCAACAGAGTTTCCTGACTTCGATTCTAACTTACGCTTGGCGATGGCTCAGGAAGCTGCTTTGTTTCTTAAAAGTCAGTTCCGGGAGGACCACTCTGTACTGGATTTGCTGACAGCTGGTTACACTTTTTTAAATGAGCGCTTGGCCAAGCACTATGGCATCGAAGGAATTTACGGTACGCACTTCCGTCGAGTTAATCTGAACGACGATGCCAGAGCAGGCTTGTTAGGAAAGGCAAGTATCTTGACCGTGACATCTTATGCTCACCGAACATCGCCAGTGGTGCGAGGAAAGTGGCTATTGGAAAATGTTCTGGGTACTCCACCACCTCCGCCTCCGCCAGACGTGCCTGCTCTCTCGGAAAATGAAGATAAAAATGCTAGGCCTTTGTCGGTGAGAGAGAGGATGGAAGCCCATCGCGCCAATCCCGTTTGTGCGAGCTGTCATAAAGTGATGGATCCACTTGGATTTGCACTCGAAAATTTCGACGGCATTGGCAGTTATCGTTCAATAAGCGAGTCTGGTGACCCTATCGATACTTCTGGCACATTAGCTAATGGAGTAGCTATAGAGGGGCCATTAGATTTGCGCGAAGCGTTGATTGCGGAACCGGAGGTTTTCATGACAACGGTTACGAATAAATTAGTAACATATGCTTTAGGGCGTGGAGTGGAGTACTATGACGCCCCAGCAGTAAGGCGAATAGTGCGAGGTGCCGCAGCAGACAACTATAGTTGGTCGGCAATCATCGCAGGAATTGCAAATAGCACGCCCTTCCAGATGAGGAGGATCGAGGCACAATGATAATTACTAAAAAAGCCTTGCCGCGCCGAACGTTTATCAAGGGAGTTGGCGCAGTTTTGGCGCTTCCTTTATTGGATTCAATGTTACCTGCTTTGGCGCGAGCAGAAGCACTAAATAAACCAGCGCAACGGCTCTTTGTCGGTTACGTGCCTAATGGCGTGATTATGGACAACTGGACACCGACTCAAATTGGCAGCGACTTTGTTTTCCCTTCTTCGTTAGAGCCTTTGTCAATGTACAAAGAAAAAATTTCAGTATTATCCGGATTAGCGTTACATCCCGCGATGCCGCAGCCGGGCGAAGGTACTGGCGATCATGTTCGCGCCTCAGCTGCATACTTAACTGGCGCCCATCCAAAGAAAACTGAGGGTGCAGATATCCAGTGCGGCGTATCCATGGATCAGATAGCTGCGAATTACATTGGAGATACGACCCAGATGCGCTCATTGGAAATAGCACTCGATCCGAATGAGTTAATCGGTGCCTGTGAAGCAGGATGGAGCTGCGCCTATGCCAATACTCTGAGTTGGCGCAATGAAGTAACACCTCTGCCTATGGAGAATCAGCCGCGAGCTGTTTTCGAAAGATTATTCGGTGATTCTGACGATACTTCCAAAGCCGCTCGGGAATCACGCCTGATTGAGGAGCGCAGCATTCTCGACTCACTGTTAGCGGAAGTGGATAAATTACAGAAGACGCTTCCAATTCATGATCGACAGAAAATTGATCAGTACCTAGCAGCAATTCGCGATGCTGAGAGACGCATAGCTATCTCTGAAAAGCAAAACGTCGAATTGCCGCAGATGGAAAGACCAGCAGGGGGGATTCCTGACACCTTTGCCGAACATGCTCGCTTGATGTTCGACTTGCAACTAATGGCGTTTCAGACCGATATTACACGTGTTATTACGTTTATGATGTCCAGGGAAGTGTCACCTCGTAGTTACCCAGAGTTAGGAATTCCTGACCCACATCATGGCTTGTCACATCACCAGGACAATCCGGTGCAAATGGAAAAACTGGCTCGCCTGAATAGGCATCATATTGAGCAATTTGCCTACTTTCTGGATAGATTAGCTTCAACGCCAGATGGTGATGCGACACTATTGGATAATATAGTCATGCTTTATGGTTGTGGAATTAGTGATGGTAATAAGCACTTGCATACTGACTTGCCGTGCTTCGTTGCTGGTGGTGGATCCGGTACTCATAAAGGGGGTCGCCATATTAAGTTTGAGAATGATTTGCCAATCAGTAATCTGCAGCTAACTATGTTGCAAAATTTTGGTGTTGAGCTCGAAACCCTTGGAGATAGCTCAGGAACTATTTCGGGGTTGTTTAATTCCTAGCGTTATAAATTTTTAACTCGCGAAAAGCTCGTATTACTTTAGTGATGCGAGCTTTTAGTTTGTATGGAACTTGAAGAATTAGAAAAACGATTACTTCCTTTTAGCCGTTTTCATTATCGTGACGAGACTGCAGAAGTTATCGATGTGTTCCGCATGCCGGGGCATGCTGGCTTTTCCTATGGCTTTTCAGTTAGACGGGCAGATAATATTGATAAATGGTATATACGCTTGCCTCCACCCAAAGTGAAGTTGCAAGGAACAGCTGATGTTTTAAGACAAGTTGCGGCGCTTGAGGTATTACCAGAATCTGTTCCACATTGTGCAGTCCAGTGGTCCGGTGATGACGACCAATGGTTTGGGCGGCCTTATTTTGTAGTCCCCCAGCTGGAAGGTGATATTGTTAGAGTTAAAAG
>DFQD01000222.1 GCA_002377605.1 Gammaproteobacteria bacterium UBA3498
GGTTGTGCTTTGCTAGTATAAAATTCTACTGCAGGCTCTAACGACGTGTTATCGTCCAGCGTTGTGTAACTCACTCCTATCCCAATTCCACCTTCTAGCTCCACCAGTATTCTAGTTCCGCAAGTTGGGCAGAAATTTCGTGTTATGTTGTTTCCGCTGTCCGCCTCTACTTTGTAACTTTTCAGTTCGCCGTTGACGGTTACTGAACCTTCAGGGACAAGGACGCCAGTAATAAACGCAGAGCCAGCAATTTTTTGACAATCGCTGCAATGACAATTTACAACAGTAATAGGTTCTTCTGAGCAAACGTACCGCACAGAGCCACAATGACATCCACCTTCAAAAGGAATAGGCATGCTGAACTCCTTTGTTAATATTGATACCTAGGGACCATACTACAAATACCCGCTATCTAGCATATCTTCATTGACCTCAGAGTAAATTCTTTTAATGACATTTGCTCCAACGGACCTCAAAGCGCCGTATTTGGACGCGATGGTAGAAGAGCAGAGCAATTGTTTTCGGTGCCTTTTCTAGCCCCTATTAATTTAGTCTACAACCGCCAACTCTGCCCCAAACTCCGGCACATTTCGTTGAAAAAGGCGCCAATAATGCCACTCCTCAGTGATGTATTCGTTTCCGTCGGCATCCGTCTCTTTGACGATAGGGTATCTTCCCCCTCGCAATCGAGTTACTTCGGCTCGGTCTTGAATCAAGATTGCCGTCATTTCGTAGATCTTTCCGCCAATCTTTAAGCGCACACGTGGATCACGCTCGACGTTTCTCCACCATGCCTTACCATATGGGAACTCCTTGTCTAATCTGTATGTTTGCGCACTCGACATCAGGTAAAGCTTGTCTCCACGCGGAACCAGTAATACTGTGACGGAGTGGGGGATACCGTACCAAGTGCGAGTCTCAAGTTCGGTAGCGTTTTCGGCAAACGGATCACTGAATTGGTTGACCCAGTCCCAATTAGTGACCGGCTCATGTACAACCTCTCCTGCCAACCACAACCCCGGCCTAGCGGATCGCCCGGCGTTGGCGTATTCTTCGGCGCTGGGATGCCCTGGCGCCAGCCCTGTCATACGCAGTGTCAGGAGCGTACCGGCTATGAAGGCGCCGACCACCAGCAGGCCAATCTTTAAAGGTTTCATTACCTTCGTCCTCCCTACGGATTGCTGTGAGAATACAGGGGACGCTTACAATTTGACAACTTGAAGCAGTGTGCTTACCCAAACAATTATAATGAAACTACAGGAGAGGTGGTTGAAATCTTGTGATTAGGCGAGCTCAAAGCATGGGGCAGCAAGAATAGTTAACTCACCTGCAACAAATTGAAACCCAAACTTGTAGTCGCCAAGGAATTAAATACCATTCGCCCCGGCGTTTTTGACATGGACCCCTAAAATGAAGTCGTCGAAGTTTTTTCGTATTAGCATAAGTGCCATTTTCTGCACATCTTTAACTACTTTTTCCATTGCTGCGGAAAATATAAATCTTACTATACCGCGCATTGAAGGAGTTCCAACATTAGCTGATTTCACTGGTATGCAGCCTAATTCCGCATTGGCTAGATCAATGAGTAAGGCTGAAAATTTTGTTCAGAGAGAGCCAGATGTTGGCGAACCTTCTTCTCAGAAAACTGAAGCATATATTGGCTATGATGATGAAAACCTTTACACAATTTTTCTTGCTTTTGATTCTGATCCTGAATTAATTCGAGGAAATTTATCAGCAAGAGAAAATATCTTTGGAGACGATTGGGTTGGATTTATGGTCGACACCTTCAACGATCAACAATCTTCTTTTGCTTTCGCGTCCAATCCAAGAGCTATCCAGTTTGATGCTAGATGGACTGAAGGCTCTTCCAGGCGATCAGGTTTTGATCCAACTTTTGATGCAGTATGGTTCAATGAAGGAGAGCTAAACGATCAAGGGTACATGGTTTCGTTTGCAATACCGCTTAGGAGTCTTCGTTTTAACGAAGCCGATGAGCAAACATGGCGTATTCAATTTACTCGAACGATTCCAAGAAATAACGAAGAATCTCATTGGCCAAAATATTCGATTGACGTGGAGGGTAGGCTAAATCAGGCCGCACTACTTAGTGGAATTAGAGATGTATCCCCAGGAAATAACTACCAGATTATTCCTTTTTTCTTTGCCCGTGAGTTGGATGCTCTTGATAAAAATACTTTAGGAGGACCAAAATTCGATAGATCCTCGGAACAAGAATTTGGGGTAGATGCAAAATTTGTCTTTAATGACAGTTGGGCGCTAGATCTGACTCTAAATCCAGACTTTAGCCAAATAGAATCGGATGAACCTCAGGTCACAGTCAATGAGAGATTTGAAGTTCAGTTTCCTGAGCGGCGGCCATTTTTTATTGAAAATGCGGATTTTTTTGCTACCGACAGTACTCTGCTTTTTACCCGCAGAATAGTCGATCCGGAGGGTGGTATCCGGCTGACTGGGCGATCTGATGAGTATGGATTCGGTAGCATACTTATCAA
>DFQD01000121.1 GCA_002377605.1 Gammaproteobacteria bacterium UBA3498
CTGTTTATAGATTTCGGTTTCGAAAGGAAACAAGGCCAACATTAAGTCGATGCTCTGTTTAATTTTGTGGATTCTCTGTTGGCGGTAAGCCCAGACGCTGGGACTTACATAGTGCACAGTTTTTATTCCCTGCGCATGCAAGCTCGCAGCCAATCGTAAATTGAAATCTGGGGAATCGATACCAATAAACGCGGCGGGCTTGTCTTCAGCAAAAAGCTCTTGTAGGTCTTTCTTTAATTTTAATAGCTCTGGTAATCGACCTAGCGGCTCCATAAATCCCATTACAGACAAGCGATCCATAGGCGTGATGGATTTGCAACCAAGCTCTAGCATCGCAGGGCCGCCCACTCCCACAAACTCAGCTTCGGGATAGTGAATACGTAAAGCCTGAATTAGCGACGCACCAAGAATATCGCCTGATTTTTCTCCTGCTACGATTCCAAAACGTATCGGTTTTGTCATTCTAGACTATTGATAGAAACAAGAACTTATCGATGTATGCCTTTTTCAGAAGACTCCAGCGAATCGATTAATATCTGCAATGTCTCACAACCCTCACGCATTGCTTTCAATTGATCAATTGCTTCCTGTAGGCTGTAATTTCTTTTGTAGATTACTTTAAAGGCTTCCCTTAAATCTTGAATAGCTTCCTTATCAAATCCGCGTCGTTCCATACCTATGGTATTTATGCTGCGCACAGTAGCGGGTCGCCCACTCACGATCATGAATGCCGGAATATCATTAGTAATATGAGTCATTCCGCCAACCATGGCATGTGCCCCAATTTTTAGAAATTGATTAATCCCAGCATAGCCCCCAAGAATTGCCCAGTCTCCCACTTGGACATGGCCTGATATGCCGACGTTGTTTGCAAAAACCGTGTTATCACCCACGATGCAATCGTGCGCTATGTGTACGTAAGGCATCTGCAAATTATAGCTTCCAATTTTTGTTAGGCCACCGCCAGCCCCAGTTCCTCGATGGGCGGTAACGCCTTCACGAAATACGTTACTGTCTCCAATTTCGAGCCAGGTCTCCTCTCCTTCAAATTTTCTATCGGAAGGATCCTCTCCAATCGAACAAAATTGAAAAATACGATTGTTTGACCCCATTCGGGTATTTGCCCGTATCACTACATGGGACTCGAGTACACTACCAGCACCGATAGTGACGTTTTCACCAACGATACACCATGGGCCGATGCGCACATCAGTTCCAATTTCCGCAGAGGGATGTATTTGTGAGGAAGGGTCGATTAAATCAGTCGACATCTATTTTTCTCTCTGCACACAGAATATTCATAGTGCCAACTAATTCATCTCCCACTGACGCTTTGGCAGAAAATCGATAAACGCCGCGACGATTAGTGATAATAGTTGCTTTCAACATTAATTGATCGCCCGGAACCACTGGTCGGCGCAAACGCACTTCGTCCGCACCTACAAAGTAATAGAGATAGCCATCTTTTGGTTTCTTTTCCTGACTCTTGAAGCCCAATACACCTGCGACCTGCGCAAGTGCTTCAATTATTAATACACCAGGCATAATTGGCTGACCAGGAAAATGGCCGACAAAAAATGGCTCATTAATAGTGACATTTTTATAGCCGACAATGGATTTCCCCAGATCCATTTCTACGATTCGGTCGACCAACAAAAACGGATACCGCTGCGGCAGGTATTCCTTAATTTCTTCAACATCCAATAACATAATTTAACTCAGTTAATTATTTCCCTGAGGAGAATGTAACTATTTCTCATTGGCCATCTTTTCCAATTCCTTCAATCTTTTAGCAATACTGTCCAATTGCTGAAAGCGTATATTGCTGCGTTTCCATTGTGTAGTTTTCATATGCCAAGTCCCTGATGAATAGGAGCCAGGCTCAGAAATAGATTCGCTGACTAGTGACATTGCGCTGACCTTTACATGATCTGCAATACTTATGTGACCGACAGTGCCAGTAGCGCCGCCCATTACGCAGTATTTCCCAATTGTCACGCTACCGGATATTCCAGTACAGCCACATATAACCGAATGTTCTCCAATTATTGTGTTATGACCGATCTGCACCTGATTATCTATTTTTACTCCATCACTGATGACCGTATTTTCAAGTGCACCGCGATCAATAGTTGTGCAGGAACCAATCTCCACATCATTGCCTATTTGAACAGAACCCAATTGGTGAATCTTTACGAATTTCTCCCCATCAAATGCAAATCCAAATCCATCCGCTCCGATAACGCTGCCGGAATGAATGATTACATTATTGCCTATTGATACCTGATGATAAATTGAAACATTGCCATGCAAATGGCAATCATTACCTAAAGTTGTATTCTTACCAATATAAGCACCATGACCAATAACACAGTTTTCACCAATAGACACACCAGACTCTATCACTACATAAGGCGCCACTTGAGCCGATTCTGGCAATTTAACTGAAGAATCAATGATCGCACTTGGATGTACACCTGGTTCGGTATTATCCGAATCATCGAATAGCGCCGTTGCCTCGGCAAAGCTCACATAAGGTGACTTTGAAATCAGAATATTAGTTTTGCAGACACCTGCATATTTTGCTTCAACGATAACGGCTGAGGCAGCGCATGATTCCAATTGGTTTGCATAAGCGGAATTGCTGAGAAAACTTAAATGACCGGTACTTGAGTTTCTTAAGGAGGCAAGACCATGAATTACGCAATTCTTGTCGCCGACCAGTTCTAGATTTAGATGGGAAGCTACTTCACCAAGTGTATAACTCTTATTATGTGTCACCTGACACTATCCGAAAGGTAATATGCCTTAGTCTTCAGATACTCCGTTTTGTGAATTTTCGTTTAGCTTCGCAGTAACCCTTGCCGTAATATCGAGCACTGGCGCGAAATAAGGAGCAGAATCAACGTTTAGAATTAAATCAAATCCACCTTCAGCTACTACATCAGTAACAGCTCGCGCAAGCTCTTCTTGCATACTCTCCAAGAATGCCTGATTCTGTTCTTGTAAAGCTTGTTGTACTCGCTCTTGAATTAGCTGAAGTTGCACTTGAAGATCTTGCGCACTGGAATTCATACGACGAATTTCTTCTTCAGTCATTACAGCCTCGTTCTGCTGATATTCTTCCTGCAATGCTTGTAGTTGTTCAGTCAATTCACTTGCTCGCTGCTCATCTAGCGCAAATTCTTGTTCAAGTTCTTGCTGAACAACTTGGGCAGCATCTGAATTAAATAACGCTTGCAGAGCATTCAGCACGCCAATTTTTGTATCTTGAGCAAAGGCACCCTGAGCGAATAACAATAGGCTCAAAGTAACAATTACACTCTTTACAATTTTCACAATTCTTCTCCAATCTAAACAAATACCGGCCGAACTCTCATTCATCCTATTTGCTCTAAACTCCAATCTCTATCTCCTGATTTCCAACATCACTTAGAAACCTGTCCCAACGGTGAAATCAAAAGTCTTCGTATCATCCCCTTCTCTATCCCCGAAAGGAGCCGCTACGTAAAATGTAAGCGGACCGAATGGAGACAAGTAAGTGATACTCAATCCTGCAGCATAACGCAGCCCAGCGGTATCAAAATTACTACAGTTATTTAATAACGTTTGTCTTTCTGTACAAGATGTGGAAAACACGTTACCAGCATCAATAAAAAAAGCCGATCTTACTTGATTTCTATTAGGTATAAAAGGCAGAGGAAACAACAGCTCCAACGACGCTGTGGTAAGTATATTACCACCAAAACTGTCATAATCATCGTCTAAATAGAAATCTTGCACTGCTAATCGGACTTGAGGATCACCATTGGCATCAAGAACTATGTTGCCGAATTCATCTATTAGAGCTTCTGTTTGATAACCTACAGTATTATCAACCTGGGCTGAACCATCGATATTTCGAATAATGTTGCCTTCTTCATCACGGGCCAAAGAAATCCCATAATCTGTCAGATATCGGGCTCCTGGAGTGCTGCGGGGGCCCAAACTATTTTCTTCATACCCACGAAGTTGCCCGCCACCACGAATTAACCCACCGGCAAAAAAGTTGTTAAAGAAGGGAAGCTCATCCGAATCTCCATATCCTATTCCGAAACCCAGGTTGGTTCTCAACCCTATTACCCATTCGCGACTCTGACTAATAGGCCAAAATATTTGGTTAGTGTAATTAAAGCGAGCATATTGCAAATCACTGCCTGGTAGAGTGACTTCAACATTTAATTGATGCAGGGAACCATCATTTGCTAATTGACCACGATTTAAAGTATTGCGAAACCAATTTCCAGTAATTGTGAAATTATCAAACTGATCGCCAAATTTATCGACAAAACCTGGATCTCGATTTAATCGCAGCTGCTGATCTGACAAATTACTTACATCGCCGAGGATGGAATCTTTTACAGGGCCATCAAATGGATTTGAATTAAAAGGTGAAATTACATAGCTATCGACACCATCCAATAATTTGGGACTCGATTCGATTTCTTGAACGGAACCATAGCCTGAACTCAATTCAGTGTGGGTATATCCTAAGTCAAATCCAATAACCTGAATTTCACTAAGCGGATAACTGAAACTTAGCGATCCTCCGAATGAAGTTGTATTAAAGCTAGAGACATTAAATGGAGAATCAATTTCTTGAGCAAAAAGATTAAAACCGCGACCCACTTGATCGGGAGTAAAATAAGGATCTTGGTATTGAAAATTCAAACCCTTAATAAAGCGACTACGATTTACACCCACACCAATAGTCTGGCCCGTTCCTAAAAAGTTTGCAGCCTGTAAATTCGTACTTAAAAAGAAGTCGCCGCCACCACCAGTGCCTACAGAAAAACTAATCGCACCGAAATTTTGTTCAAGTACATCGTAGTTCACATCAATCTGATCTTCTGAGCCCGCAACTTCTTCGGTTTCAACTTCTACTGATTCAAAATATCCGAGTCGCTCTAAACGAACTTTTGATTGTTCTATAGCCATGCTGGACGCTGGTGCACTTTCCAACTGGCGCATCTCTCTGCGCATAACATCATCAGCGGTGGAAGTATTGCCAGCAAAGTTAATCCGATTCACATAAGTGCGATTACCAGGCTCAATAAAAAAAGTAACTTCTACCGTATCGTCTTCTTCATTTACTTCGGGGACACCTGTAGCCTCCGCAAAGGCGTAACCCAAGTTACCGAGAAACTGTACCATGATTTCTTCGGTGCCAGTTACCAGAGCTTGAGAGTAAATTTGACCAGGGCGAATAAAGATTGCCGCCCTCAACAGGTTTTCTGCTTGCACCAAATCGCCAGCTAAGTCGACATCGGAAACTGTGTACTGTTTGCCCTCGGTAAGATTAACAGTGATATAGATTTCTTCTCGATTTGGAGTGATCGAAATCGGAAAAGAATCGATGCTGAATTCGACGAAACCGTTATCCAAATAAAAAGATTCCAACCTCTCCAGATCGCCACCAAATTGCTCACGAGAATAGCGGTCGCGGCGGCTCAAAAACATGTACCAGGGCTTTGTACCTAATTCGAAAAGATCTATTAATTCTTCTTCTTCATAGGTCTCGTTGCCGACAATATTAATGTGTCGAATCCGTGATTCCTCGCCTTCATTAATATCAAGACTAATGGCAACCCTATTTCGAGGTAGCTCTTCTACATCGATTTCTACCGAAGCACCATAACGACCTCGGGAAGAATAAACTTCCTGAATACCCTGCTGAATGGCTTCCAGGGCTGCACGCGTAAAAATTTGCCCTTCAGCAATTTCCGCCGTTGCCATGTTGTCAAGAATATCTTCCGTCTCGAGAACGCTATTACCTTCGATGGTAATCTCTGCAACCGACGGCCGCTCCAGAACAGTGACTACTAATATGTTCCCTTCGCGGGAAACTTCTATCTGATCGAAGTATTCGGATTGGGCAAGCTCACGAATGATTTGAGCAGGCGTTGTGGCATCGACTTCATCACCGATACCTACTGGTAATAAGTTATAAATTATGCCTGGAGAAATCCGTTGATAGCCATCAACAATGATATCGGCAATTACGAAATTTTGATTTTGCGCATTGGCGGTATTGAACATGCCGAAAACCACCAGCAAACAAAAAACCCATTTTCTCATTTGTAATGCTTACTCAAATTCTTATGTTTTTCTTGGCGGCGAGTTAAAACAATCTTACAGAAGACGACTAAAGTCGTTATAAAATGCTAGCACCATGATGCCAGAAATCATTAGCAACCCTAATTGCAAACCCCACGCCTGAACTCTTTCGGGTACTGGCCTCCGGATTACCGCTTCGATCATGTAGTACAGCAAATGTCCTCCATCCAACACCGGGATTGGAAGCAAATTAAGCACTCCCAATGAAATACTTAATAGGGCCAAAAACCCGAGATAAACATCTAAGCCATATGTTGCTGTTTCCCCCGCCACTTGAGCAATCGTTATTGGCCCACTGATATTCTTTACGGAAATCATACCAATAATCATTTTCTTGACTGAATCAAGAACAAAGACCGATTTATCCCAAGTCTCTTGAAACGCCGGCTGTATTGCAGCAACCGGACCGTAACGAATTTCTCGTTGCATCTCCGGTGGCAAAATCTCAGACAAGCTAATCTGAAGCACTTCAGCACCAATTCTTCCCACCGTGGTGCCATCTTCTAAACTAATAGGCTCTGGTGTAAGCCTTAGTACTTGCTCTCTTGCGTCCCGTTGGACAACGACATTCAAATCGAGTTCCGGACTGGCTCGAATCACATCAACCCAATGAGTCCAACCTATAATCATTTCTCCATCAACGCTGACGATTTCATCACCGGGTAATAGCCCGCCCTGCTCAGCTCGACCTCCAGGTAACACATTAGCAATCGCGGCTGGAATATCATATTGAACGATTCCTAGATCTCTCACTGGGTTTGGTTCTGTCTCTCCACCCATCCAGGCATTAATCGGAATTAAAACTTTTCGCACCACACTGGAATCGGCTGGACTAATCGTTAACTCTAAATCACCTGTTTCTCCAAGACGCCCTAACATCTGCAAAGTAACATGCTGCCATATGGTGGTTTCTTCGCCATCTACCGCTAGAATCTCATCCCCTTCCTGTAAACCAGCAGAAGCTGCGGAAGAATCATTAAAAACGCCTTTAATTACTGGTGCGATTCCATTTACACCGTATGAGATATTAATTATCCAATAAACGAATATAGCCAAGAGAAAATTAGCAATTGGCCCGGCAGCAACGATGGCAAACCTTTGCCAAAGCGGTTTATAAGCAAATGAAACATCGCGCTGATTTACAGGGGTCTCATTTTTGTCTTCAATAACTGTGTCATCTTGACCCAACATTTTTACGTAACCACCGAGCGGGATCGGTGCAATAACATATTCCACCCCATCTTTTCCGACCCATGATTTCGCGGCTTTGCCAAAGCCTATTGAAAAACGGAGCACCTTAACACCACAACGACGGGCTACCCAGAAATGACCAAATTCGTGAATAGTCACGAGGATTCCCAAGGTAACAATCAGAGCGGCAACACTAATAATAAATTGCAATATCATAGTTATGACCGAAAAAGACCGGTTAGCGGCCTCCTAAGGATTTAAATATTCTTTAAAATCAATTCTTTAGATAAGTTTCTTGCACGCTTATCGACGTCTTGAATAATAGCGAGACTTGCTGCCGCTTCACAAGGGATTTTCGACATAACTTCCTCAATTATTAGGGAAATTTCGGAAAACTTGAGCTCTTCGTTTAAAAAAGCAGAAACTGCTGTTTCATTAGCCGCATTAAGTATAGTTGGGCTCGTCCCACCTTGAGCAGCTGCATTCATGCCTAAACGTAAACATGGGAAACGATCCAGATTCGGCTGCTGAAAGTCTAATTGGCCTATTTCAACTAAATTCAATTCTTCTGCCACAGTATCGATTCGATTCGGATAACTTAGACCATAAGCAATTGGTATGCGCATATCCGCATTACCCATTTGCGCAAGCACCGAGCCATCGCGGAAATGCACTAATGAATGAACAATACTTTGAGGGTGAATAAGAACTTCTATTTGTTCGGTAGATAACTGAAATAGGTGGAATGCTTCAATAAATTCCAACCCTTTATTCATCATAGTGGCGGAATCTACCGAAATCTTTCTGCCCATCTCCCATATAGGGTGGTTACAAGCCTGACCGGGCGTAACATACTCAAA
>DFQD01000227.1:0-3466 GCA_002377605.1 Gammaproteobacteria bacterium UBA3498
CCTTTGTTATACTCCTTGACCCACATAGAAGAGCAAAACCTCGAAAATCCAGACTTTAAGAAAGTGATGAAGACCACAACTGTGTCACTACTGGCACTTGCAGTATCTACCAGTGTCGCCGCACAGCAGGCCGAAGAAATTGTTGTAGTCGGTGTAGTACCAGCCGGTTCTAGCATACAAACCGATAAGCTAGCCTACCCCGTTCAAACTGCAACGGCCGAAGACCTTGAGAATATGGCTGCTCTAAGCATCGCGGACTTCCTCCGACAAAGCTTTGCCAGCATTTCATTGAATGATGCGCAAAATAATCCGATGCAACCGGATGTGCAGTATCGCGGATTTACGGCGTCGCCTTTATTGGGTCTCGCCCAGGGCATTGCGGTCTATCAAAATGGTGTACGCATCAATGAGCCACTTGGAGATGCAGTAAATTGGGATTTACTGCCTCAGTCAGCTATTCAGGAAATTTCTCTCAGTGGTGGTTCCAATCCACTCTTTGGATTGAATAGTCTTGGCGGTTCTCTAGTCATAGACATGAAAGACGGGTTTGATTTTGAAGGAGCTAATCTAGAGGTCAGTGCTGGTTCTTTCGGACGTCGCGTTTCCAATTTTGAGTTTGGGGGAAACAATGGGCAACTCGCTTACTACCTCAACATCGAACGCTTTGATGAAGATGGCTGGCGTGATTATTCCGAGTCGGATGCTCTTAATTTCTACGCTAGCGTCGGCTGGCGCTCAAGCTCAACGCAGATCAATCTAAATTACCAGCATGGCGAATCGGAACTTATTGGTAATGGTTCATCTCCAATCGAACTGATCAAGCTCGATAGGGAAGCGATCTTTAGCGGGCCAGATATTACCGAGAACGACATGAACATGGTCAGTTTCGATTTCTCCCATGAAGTAAGTTCAAGTATAAATTTTAGCGGCAATATTTTTCATCGCGAAAACGATACTGATTCTTTTAACGGAGACGGTTCCGAATTCGGAATTTGTGAATTTGGTAGATTGGATACACTTATAGAAGGAATTGAAGAAGATGACCTGGAAGAGTTAAGTCTCGATGACGACGATATTTGTGAATCTCAGTTTGGCGACGTTAATGACCTTGAAGATTTCTTAAATATGACTGCCATCAGCATGGGTGAAGATGAGGAATTCGAGATTGAAGGATTCGAGGCTGATGCATTATCAGGGACAGGTATTCTCTCTGATGAAGCTATTAATAATCTGAGTAATCGTAATCAGGAAAGCACCGGTGCCGATTTTCAGTGGACCTATCTTGGCAACTTTTTGGGTTATGAAGGGCAACTTGTTCTGGGTGGCGCATACTTCAATGGAGAATCTAAGTTTAACTCAGTCGTGGAGCTGGCAGACATCGATCCACTAACACGACTAACTACTGGACTAGGTACTGGCACATTTGTAGACGAAGAAGCTACTTCGATTTCTACTCAAACTGAATCCACCAGTTTGTACTTTTCTAATATTCTGGATCTCACAGATTCTGTTGCGTTTACACTTTCTGCTCGGGGCAACATTACCGAAGTAGATTTGCGCGACAGATCTGGGGAAAGACCGGAACTAAACGGTAGCCACCGCTTTACACGTATTAATCCAGCCATTGGTTTAACCTGGCAGTACAATGAAAATCTGAATCTTTACGGTTCTTACTCAGAATCTTCCCGTGCACCGACACCTATAGAACTAGCCTGCAACGAAGGAGTGTTTGATTTGGCGGTGCAATTCGCAATCGAAGACGGTGAAGATCCGGATGATGTAAATCTCGAATGTCGACTGCCCAATGCCTTTCTTGCTGATCCACCATTGGATGAAGTAGTGGCTAAGAGTTTTGAAATCGGCAGTCGTGGTTACATCAATGACTTCCGCTACGCTGCAGGTTTTTTTAACACTACGAATCATGACGACATTCTTTTTCAAACCACCGGTAGATCTACTGGTTTGTTTGCTAACGTAGATAAAACCCGTCGAAGTGGTTTTGAAGGATCTTTAAGTGGTCAGATTCAGAACTTCGATTGGATGGTCGCCTACACCCATGTTCAAGCTACCTTTGAAGATGGCTTTAATGTATTGAGTCCAAATCATGACTTCGCTGATGATGAAGGCGAAATTCTGGTTCGAGGTGGTGATAATATTCCTGGTATTCCTGAAAATCAGTTTAAAGTTTTAGCAAACTACCAGCCTATCGATGGGCTGAATCTCGGAATCGATATTACCAGCTATAGTGACCAACACCTTCGGGGTGATGAGTCCAATCAGTTAGATGAGGTTGATGGGTACACTGTAGTAAATCTGCGAGCTCGGTATCGGATTACTGACAAACTCGAAGTATTCACAAACGTACACAACTTGTTTGACGAAGAGTTTGAAACATTCGGCTTATTAGGTGAAGAACCAGGAGAATTGGAAGTTCCAATTATTGAGGACTTGGAAGTGCCAATATTCCTCGGTGCAGCACCACCTAGAGCGGCCTTTATTGGCGTTCGTTACAGATTTTAAAAGCGAAAGGATTTTCTATGGAGTTTGCCAAGCAGCTCGAATATCTCGGCACTGAAACAGCTTTCGCTGTTTCTGGTGCCGCCGCCGCCTGGGCGGCGAAAGGCAACAAGGTTTATCCTTTCCACCTCGGGGATATCAATCTACCCACCCCAATCAATATCGTCGAAGCTATGCAGAAAGCCATTGCCGATGGCTATACAGGCTATTGTCCAGGTCCCGGTATTCCTGAACTGCGGGATGCTATTGCTAGAGATACAGGGGCTAGACGCGATTTAAGTTACAACGCCGAGAACGTAACAATACAGCCTGGTGGCAAACCAGTAATCAACAAATTTATCGCAACAACAATGAATCCGGGCGATGAAGTGCTTTATCCCAATCCAGGATTCCCAATTTACGAATCTCAGATAGAGTATCAAGGCGGTATCGCAATACCCTACGGTTACATTCAAACCGATACCGGTTTCAGTCTCGATATGGATGCGATGAGAGCGGCGATTACTCCTAAAACCCGCGCGCTTATTTATAACAACTTCCAAAATCCGAATAGCGCCGAATCTTCTCCAGAAGAAATGGAAGAACTGGCGGAGCTATGCATTAAGAACGATTTATGGGTACTCAGTGACGAGGCTTACTTCGAAATTCAATACAGTGGAACACCACAATCAATAGTGAGTCTTCCGGGCATGCAGGAACGTTCGATTATTCTGTACACCTGCTCAAAACGCTTTGCCATGACCGGCTGGAGACTTGGAGCAGCCATTGGGCCGAAGTCAGCAATGGATGCCTTTAGTAAGTTCAATACCAACATCGAATCTTGCACAGCACACTTTATCCAACGCAGCATGATCGATGTTATCGGCGGTGATACTTCTGGTCCCGACGCAATTCTGGATGAATTACGTAAACGAAGAGATGCGACAGTGGACGGCCTCAATGCCATTGA
>DFQD01000227.1:3859-15271 GCA_002377605.1 Gammaproteobacteria bacterium UBA3498
GATGTAAATCAATTAATGACAGAAGCCTTAATGGAGACGGGCGTTTCATTTTGCACCAGAAAACACTTTGGTCGAATGTTAGAAAACGAAACCAATCATTATCTTCGCTTTGCTTATTCTGGAATTAGTGTTGAAGATATTAATGAAGGAATGGCAAAGTTAAAACAGTACTTCGAAAGCGATTAGTCTTTTAGTAATTATCCCACTCGGTGATAAGAATTCTTGCAAGGAGTGCAATATCAGCCGCTGCGGGATCAACTATCAGTGCTTCACCCTGTTCAATGTACGGAAAGAGGTCGGGAAAAATCGCCATAATATTGCCGGAATGACTAACCAATAGTCTGTTACCAGATTCCGGCCGAACCTTAAGTTCCGATCTTAACCTGTTGACGATTGCTTCTGGTATTTCGCTTGTTTCTTGCAAGAGAAAATCACGCAGAATTACATTAGTTAATCCCGCATGCCTTGCTGTTTCACGAGTACGAAATGTAGGACTACTTTCGATAGATGACAATGGAATGTTTAAACGGCGTATCGCGGCCCCAAAATTTGCAGCATCACGTTTACCCTGCTCATCAAGTTGCCGTTCAAGGCTGTCATTTCCTTCATCGGCTGTTGCTTCTGTCGGAAGTTGTCCAGGCGCATTCGCATGGCGCATGAATATTATATATCCACCTTCTTGCAAGGCTGCAATTACTCGTTCTGTTGCTAGATTCTGACTGAAGACAAAATTACTGCCAACACTTAAAGTCAGCACACAAAGTAATAGTTTGAGTGATTTATCCATGCTTCAGCTATGAGCCTTTGAAGTTTGCTTTACGCTTTTCTAAGAATGCAGTTCTTCCTTCTTTATAATCATCACTTAGAAAGCATTCATTAACCAGTTTATCGATATATTCGGGACTCTCCTGTCCCGGGTCTCTGACTACTTCAGCAATTGTCGATTTAACTGCCTTGATCGTTAAAGGCGCATTGGCGGCAATTCTTTGTACATAATCATTTACGGTATTCTCCAAATCTTCACGGCCGACAATAAAATTTATCAGCCCTATTCGTAAGGCTTCTTCAGTGTTAAGAAAACGTGCAGTAAACAAGATATCCTTGGCATGGGATGGTCCGACGATTGATTCCAAAGTTTTGATTGCCTCGAAGCCATAACCCAATCCCAGTCGAGCCGCTGGAATACCAAACACAGAATTGTCAGTGGCGATGCGGATATCGGTATTGAGGGCAATTGCCAAACCGCCCCCAACACAAAAGCCCTGAATCATAGCGATTACCGGCTTCGGGAAGTTTGAGAGTGTTTTATGAGCATCGTCGAACGCCGCCTCGTAGATTTTGCGGTCTTCCTTGCTTGAGCGCTTTTCTTCAAACTCGGAAATATCTGCGCCAGAAACGAAAGCTTTATCGCCCGCGCCTTTAAGTACCACCACTCTCAGCAAATCTACTTCTCTCATCTGCCGCAGTATTTCAGCAAGCCCCTGCCACATATCCAGAGACATTGCATTACGGCGCTCTGGAGCATTAAACGTAATCCATCCGATTCCATTTTCGATAGTTGCTAACATTTTTTTTGTTGGCGAATTGATTTCCATGCTCATCCTTAACTTCGTTTAGTGTTTACTTAATAGTGCCGTATGCTTTTAGTTCGGCAATTTTCTCTTCGCTGTAATTTAGTTCACGTAATATTTCTATCGAATGCTGCCCAAGTTTTGGACCAGGTCTTTCAAACCGAGCACCCTGTTCGAAATTTGACATATTGATTGGCGACCTAAGTAACTCAATATCTCCAAGCTCAGTGTGTTTTGCTGTTTTTGTCATATTGAGAAAACTAACTTGTTCATCACTAAACGCTTCACCAATTGTATTAATCGGCCCACAAGGAATTCCTACCGAATTCATTTTTTGTGTTAACTCGTTGGTCGTTAGCTGCAAGGTTATTTTATTCACCTCCTGCCATACTTCTTCTCGGTGATTTAGTCTACGTTCTACGGTTTTGTAGTTCTCATTGTTAGCCAACGCTTCCGAATTGGTAACTTCGCAAAACGCATTCCACATCTTATCCGTACTTGCAGCTAAGTTAACCAAGCCATCACTGGTGTGAAACACTCCCATGGGTGACAGAGTTGGATGGTTATTGCCTTCCTGTCCTGCGACTTCTCCGCTCATAGTGTAACGAGCGGCCTGGAAATCGAGTTTGCACAACATGGCTTCCAATAAAGAAGTATGTACCCACTGCCCTTGGCCAGTTTGTTCGCGATGCAATAGGGCAAGCAATATCCCCTGACCAAGAAACATACCAGCCGAAGTATCGCTAACAGCAATACCAGCTCGCATCGGACCCCGCTCCGGTTCCCCAGTAATAGACATGAGTCCACTCATCCCCTGAATAACTTGATCCACAGCGGGTCGCTTTGCATAGGGACCTTCCTGTCCAAAACCGGATATGCTTCCATAGATAATTGAAGGATTAACTTTCTTCACTGCTTCATAATCCAAGCCTAGCCTATGTTTTACATCCACTCGAAAATTCTCCATTACCACATCAGCCTTTTTAACCAGGTCCATAAAAACTGCTTTGCCTTCCTCAGTTTTTAAGTTTAGACAGAGACTGCGTTTATTCCGATGCAAGTTTTGCGAATCAGGGCCGTGACGACTGCCAGCAATATCACCTTCGACTGGTGCTTCGATTCGAATTACGGTTGCCCCCCAATCAGCCAATAGTCGAACAGCAGTAGGACCGGCTCGCGCTATAGTTAAGTCGAGAACGGTGTATGGGGAAAGCGGAAGAGATTTTTTTCCCATGTTGAATAGTTATTGTGACAGCCGTGCGTCAGCTTCCTGCCTGCGTGCACCAGCGAGAATGCCCGACAAAGAATAGTTTCCTTCATGACATGCCGATTCATAGAGTCTTTCATTTACTGGCATGCTTACTAGTGTCATTTGCGCGGTAATAGTTTGAGTATAAATCTCCGGATCAGTAATTTTATACTCAAAAAATATTTCTGATTCTGAAACCCGCGTGTATCGTTCGACAATTTCTAAAGCTCCACTTGAAGGTATGCGGGAAGTGGATTGGTCGGGTTTAAATGATTTCGTGTGAACCACTAGGGTATTTCCCTCCCATTGGCCAATGGAATCTCCATAAAATTTCGGGAAGGACGGGTCATGATGTTGTTTGTTAAGCCGAACTATTCGAGCAACAACATGATACTCACCGAATATCAAAACATAATCTTCGTTTTGTATTATCTGCATATTTCGCCAGGGACCATCGATAACTAGTGGATCTATTAGCGGCAGTTGTCCCGGATTGCCAAGACAGCGTTCATTAGCAGGACGAATCTCTGGCCCATCAAATTGCTCGAACCCTGCGTTGGCGCGGTTTGTAAAAATGTCCAATGGCGGATTGTCTTTGAAGGGGAGCCTACCATCCTCCGGTTCAACAATAAGAGAGGTTAAATATTCACCTTTTACGGGAATATATCTCGTAATAAACCGCGCAAAATTCACGTCAGCTACTTGAGTAATAGTGCCACCCACGGCGGGTGCCGGTCGATTCGGATCTAAAGGCTGTTGTGCCGCAGTTGCGCCCCTCAACGCAGCTTGCTGCAACTCAGCAATTTCTTCCAGCGTATAAGTACGTTTCGTGCCCAGAGCAACTGGGCGTTGAAATGGTGTACGGGTTTGATCTGTCCATAATCCTTGCAGATCAGGATGGCCGTATTCGGTTAGTGAAACTTGATAGGCAGACTCCATTTGAGCCTGTCCAACCACAGTAACTGGGATAGCATTAAAAATAACAATCAATGCGGAAAATAGAATTGGCTTTATCATGAGCATGTTTTTGTTGTTATGGAACTATGATTTACATGAATCAACAGTATTATACTGCCCAGAACATAGCAAATGATAACGGCGGTGGTTATGAGTATTAAAAATCTCTCTGCAAACATTCTTCGTTTCCTACTGGTAGTTATATCAATTTTATTTTTACTGGTAGGTCACGCTCAGAACATCAATCCTGATGAGCCTTGGAATTGGCCAGAGGAATATGTGCTAAATCAGGTAAACCAGGTTCGTGCCGGTCGTGATCTAACTCCAGACTTCTGGCCCGGAGATGCAAGAGTGGCAGTTCTACTTTCATACGATGTAGATAATGAAACTACTCAAGGATTACGCACCGGTGAAATCAACATTGGCCCCTTATCTCAAGGCGAATACGGTTCGCGCGTTGCATTACCGCGTATCGTCCGCTTAATGGACGAAGAAAATATTCCAGCTTCATTCTTCTTTCCTGCTTGGAGTTTAAAAATTGCACCGGAACAAGCAGAGCTTATATTAGCTTCAGGAATTCATGAAATTGCGGTGCATGGTTGGATTCATGAACTCAACACTGCGCTGGATGGTGAAACAGAAAAAAGATTACTGCGTTTATCTATGGAAACAATCGAAGAAATATCCGGTGTTAAGCCGGTAGGGTTCAGAGCACCTTCCTGGAATCACAGTCCAAATACGTTAAGCATAGTACGAGAGTTAGGATTTCTTTATGAAAGTTCATTAATGGCTGATGATCGGCCTTATGAATTACTTCAGAATGGTGATCCTACTGGTTTGGTTGAATTACCTGTGGAATGGATTCTGGATGATGCACCATTGTTTAACCCACTAGGTGCACGTTATATGAATCCCCGCGATATCATGCAGGTATGGATTGATGAATTTGAAGTTGCCTGGGATGAAGGCACGATGTTCTTACTAACTATGCATCCGCATGTTATAGGCCATCGATCTCGCATGGTAGCGTTGAAAGGATTAATAGACCACATTAAAGCAAGAGGAAATGTCTGGTTCGGAACTCATGAAGAGGCAGCCAGGTGGGTGCGCCAGCAGGCTGGTATTGACTAGCAAGTAACTAGGCAGGCGCAAAAGTGCTAGTTCCTGTGGGAAATCCATTTTACAGCGATCGTTCGGTCCGACTTACTGGCCCCTATAGACATATTTGGATAATTTCACCACGATTGTAAAATGGTTGCTGTAAATTGCTCACCATTGTGAGATTGTGTTTACGTTTCTAAGAAATATAAAGAAAAGGCGAGATTATGGAATTGTTTATCGGGGAAGTGCTAGGGACGTTTCTATTGATAACGCTTGGTGTTGGCGTCTGCTGTAACGTGGCTCTTAAAGATACTGGAGGATTCGACAGCGGCTACCTGGTAATCACCTGGGGCTGGGGCATTGCGGTTTTTGTAGGAGTGTTTGTTACCGGTGATATTAGTGGCGCTCATATCAATCCAGCCGTAACCATCGGATTAGCAACTGCTGGTAATTTCGATTGGGGCCTAGTGCCTATGTATATTACAGGGCAGTTTATTGGCGCGTTCCTTGCTGCATGTTGCGTCTGGTTTCAATACCGTGATCACTTCAATATCACAGAAGATCAAGGAGCGAAGTTAGGTGTGTTCTGCACAGCTCCTGCTATACCCAATACACTTAACAACGTTTATTCCGAAATTCTTGGTACATTCGTTTTAGTACTTGGAGTGCTCTATATCGCGGAACCAGAAGTTGGCCTGGGCGCTGTATCTGCGCTTCCAGTTGCCTTGCTGGTATTCGGTATCGGGATGTCCTTAGGTGGTCCAACTGGCTATGCAATCAATCCTGCCCGTGATCTGGCACCTCGAATCGCCCATGCTGTGCTCCCCATTAAAGGTAAAGGAAGCAGTAATTGGGGCTATGCTTGGATTCCAGTTGTTGGCCCAATCCTAGGATCTATTCTCGCTGCGGTGGTTTATCGACTATTAGAGACTTTATTTTGAGATCAAACGATAAACGAGAAATCTGGTGTACTCTTTCCGATCTGTTTTTAGATACTGACATTTCTGTAAGCTTAGAACGCATAAGTGATGTCTGCGCAAAATCAGATTTTTCTATCGATGAAATAACTGACATGCTTTACAGCGAAGTTGCGCCTGTTTGCATGCCGAATTTGCTAACTGTCCTCGGAGAATGGACTGGTTTCGGCGAAGAGCAGTTAGTGGAAAAAATCACCAATTACTCAAACACTCAGCAATCCGCGATGAAAAGGTTGTTTAAACCAAAATGGGGATTGATAGCGAGGCTTTATATAGGGAAAGATTGGCTGAAAGTCGTTAAGTTAATAGAAGAAAAAAGGAGCTCGTCTACTGATTCGCTTGCAAAAACCTAACTGCCCTGTCGGGAAAATCAGTAAACAGTCCGTCCACGTCTGCTTCGAAATAATGTAATCGAAGCAGATCTTCAAAATCTTCGGCGTAGCTAGGAACCTGGCCAGGGTCCATACGATAGGTGTAAGGATGGACCTGTAATCCGGCCGCGTGAGCTCTGTCAACTAACGGACTAATTTCTAAATTGCCACGAGACGATAAACGGTTGATTACTAATCCTTTTTCAGGACCGATACCATCGGCAAATTCCGCAAGAATATTCATGCCGTCATCTTCAAACATCCATGGATAGGAAGATTCACTGCCGATTAACTGAATCAAATTAATATCTATTCCGGCTGCCGGCAAAATGTCGTTTTTGATAACTTCCAGTTCAGCGAAACTAAATGTTTGCACAAAGACTTTGTCTTGTTTGCTCGCGTAGCCGTATTGCTTTAACAGGTTAACCACGGCAGTACTAATATCTTTGCCTTCGTTACGATGAAACTCTGGTTGTTTTATCTCAGGATAGATTCCAATATCGTTTCCTGTAGATTTATTCATTCCTTGTATTAGTTGAATTTCTTCTTCCAGAGTTGCTACACGGAAAAAGGAAGATCCCATGGGAAATCTATTCGAATAACCTTGTACTTTTTCTCCATTCTCTAATCGGAAACCTTCGCTGGCTTTAAGTCCGCGAATTTCTTCCAGAGTGAAATCAATTGCGTAATAGCGCCCATCGTCTCGCGCTCTATTGGGGTACTGCTCATCTACGTCAGTAGTTCGATCAAGAGTAATATCATGCAAAACGATTAAATGATCATCCTTAGTCATGACCACATCTTGTTCGATGTAATGTGCTCCCATACCGTAGGCCATAGCTTTTGCTTCAAGAGTATGTTCTGGCAAATAGCCGCTGGCTCCACGATGGGCAATTACGATTTTGTCTGCCACGGATTGAGTTGAAGACATCACTAGGGCAATAACAAGACTAAAAAGTAAGGGTTTGCGCATGGGATCACCATCATCTTATTAAGCACGGACACTAACAAGTATTGATGATAATCAGTTTACAGAGCGGGACCGAAATAAACTAGCTCTTAGCTACCAAATCTATAACGTAGCTTAATAGCAAAAGAATCCACAATGCGATCATTCCAGGCTTGCTCAAACAAATCCTGAAAAGTAAAAAAACTGTTTCCGGGAAGGTTGGAGCCACGAGTATAAACAATGAAGAGATCAGATAGGGGCGCTATTTCCCAGCGATAGCGAGCCTGAAAGGTTAACCGACTAATAACAAAGTCATCTCGTTCGTTGTCTGGGTTAGTCACTGGACGCAGGCGTCGAAGTTTCTCAGGATCAACTTGCCAGAAACGATCTTCAAATGCTTTTAAGGAATTCCACTGCATGCTTATTCGAAATTGTTGCTTTGAAGAAATAAAATAATTCGATTCCAGCCTAGGCGCCCACTGATGGGCCTCGAAACTGGTGTAACTGCCTCCCCCTTGATGAACCAGCAGGGCTTCCGTGTCGGTATAGCTCAGCCCTAGGTCGAATGAAAACCGGTCATTTGGGCGCCAAATTATACCTGCTCCGCTTGTAATTACTTTGGGGCCTAAGTCTTCTTGGCTAGCCTCCAAGTTTAAAGACCAAGCAAGGTTATTTGCCGGATCAGAGCTAAAGTTAGAACGCAAGTTAAAGCGTTCTGGAATACGAAAATCTCCCGTCCCTCTGCCAAGCCTATCGTCCACTCTCGGTGGAAGATAAAGGAAATTTAAATCAAAACTGTCATTGTTAAGATAATTCCAGGCCCTTCCAATTGAATGACCGACCTGCACCGGCCGCCCATCAGTATTATATTGGTTAATTGAGGATATCGTGGTCGTTCTAGACGTGATACCTGGCACATCAGATTCGGTGAGCACAAAATTATAATCCAAATTCATCTGCGAATTCCGTGCTAGAAAACCAAGATCGTTCATATCAAATTCGTCGTCGATATAAGTAGCCCTAACAATATGCTGAACTCCTTGGGTAGGGGTATAGCTAATATCACCCAGAAAGCCTGAGCCGGTTACACCATTAACATCGCTGTGCATAAACTGGCCATCTAGAACCCAACGCTGATCGGCTGAAAAATAGTGGGCGTCAATAGCATTGACTGTTGAGTTAATGTCCGGGTGAGAAACATCTGTACCCATCCACCCGATAGATCGCCTACCACCACTACTCGTATCTTCATACAAGAGTCGCCCAATTGTGAAATCTCGTCCCGTAGCCTGAAGATTCGCGCGAGTACCATCTGAAAGAACACCCCGTATCTCAGAATCATCTTCCGAAGCAACCAAAGCCCCGTATCTCAAATTCCCGTTTTGACCGGTAAATTTAGCTGCTCCCAATAACTCTGTCGGTTGACTCAAATCTGTAGGCTTAACCACCATGCCAGCAGGAACCTGATATCTCGCGGCACCGCCTATACGTCTTGTATTTAACATAGTCATTGGGCCACTAGGGCCACTAAAATTCTGTGCTATCGATCGGGGGCTAGTATTGAAGATGTCTTGACCTTCCAGAAAGAAAGTCCTTTTTTCTGGAAAGAAAGTCTCGAAAGCTGTTAGGTTCACGACTACATCATCAGACTCAACCGTCCCAAAATCTGGATTCAAGGTACCAGATAGCAGTGTGTTAGTAGTTGGCCGCCAATATATATCCGTACCAATTTTGGTATCAGCAGCATGCCCAACCCCATCAAAGTCTGTTGAAACAAAGGGATAAATTGTTAGCTGCCTGCGTGGCTCAATATCATTCAATTCATATTTTTGAAAACCACTTAAGAAAACATTCTCTGTCCGGGGTAACGGTGGCGTACTCCAAAGTTCACCTCGCTCCATCACATTGCGTATAAAAACCATGCCAATCCTACGCGTACTTTCAACTTGAGGAAGGGGCATCATTGACCAGGGGATGAAAAACTCTGCACTCCAACCTTCCTCGATAATTTGTGTACGGCCGTCCCAAGCACCATCCCACTGTAAATTCAATTGGCGCTCTGGGAGCATAGACATATCGGTCATGCTGTCACCAAGGCCAATACGCACACCGTAACCATAGCGCCCATCTCCAGAGGCATCGATTACCACTCCTATCCCATCATTCACGGGGAAAAGCGGGGAATCATCTCGATTAGTAATCCGGGGAATAAGAGACTCTGCAGGTTGGTGATTTACAATACCAAAGTAAATTCCTTGCTGTGTGTAAAAGAAACGGATGTCCGTCCTGTAGGGTGCGTCTTCGAGTGTGTCCGGATCGATAATTTTCATGTTATCGCTTACTGGTAGGTCATCCCAAACTGCCTCATTTAAGAAACCATCAAGCTCAATTTTTGCATCTACCTCATCGACTCGAGTTATCTCCGGCAAAGGTAATTGAGCTTTCACATTAAAAGACAGAAGCATCAGGCAAACTAACGACTTAACTATGACAAATTTATGGGACGACAATTCCATTGCTACTTTTTAACACCGGGAAATTTCGCATGGCAATATAGCGGAATCTGACTAGCCTTTCTCTAGAGGAAACAATTAATTGCATTTACCCAAACCGATTTTAGGTGTTTAAAAGTGGGGGAATGTACTCGCTCGCCATGATTGGTCATTATTCTCCATCACTTCGCCACATTCCTAGCCAAATGATTCCAGTTTATTGCGATTAAATATGTGCTACAGAATATAAATCGGAGCGCTATCAGTGAAATGGAAAAAGAAATCTCCAAACGTACTTTTTGTTGAAAACGAAGAATCTTATAACTGGGCTACGGCAAGAACGAGCGTAAACCGAAAATTAGTTTACGTTTCCATTCTATTTGTGGTGGCGGCGATTTTGTTTAGTGCGGTGCGCTAAGCATGCAGTTTTGTTAATGTGACTTTTAACGTGCTTTAAGTGTGACTTCAAGTTGAAATTGTATTCCTTCTCGCAGTACGTCGATGATCACGGAATCTCCCGGAGCAGACTCTCGTAACAGGTTGGAATAGGTCTGCATGTCAGTCACTGATTCGTCATTGTAGTTGAGCAAGACATCGCCGGCTTGCAGTCCAACTTCCTCCGCAGCGCTATTGGGAGTGACACCAGAAATTCGAACACCTTGTCCTGAATAGGCAAAGTCAGGAACCGTTCCTAAGCTTGCTGAACGCTCACCTTGTTGTCTAGCAACTTCGACTTGCTCAGTTCCTTCAAGATTAACTCTTAGAGGGTCGGTTCTGTCTCCGAGATAAATAACCGCTTCCTCCAGCCATAAGGAAATGTCTGACATGCCTGCGGCATCAAGTTTGTCCGCGGTATCACTTGGTTGGTGATAATCCAGGTGGGTTCCCGCGAACAAGTGAATAGCAGGAATTCCTGCGTTTAGGAAACTTACATGGTCACTGCTTGCAATCGTTTCTGCTGGGAACTGAGAATTGACGCCGATGGTAAAGCCGATACCTTGGGCCATAAACGGCCATTCGTAGGCAGACTCCGTTCCAAACACTTGTAAAGTGCGACCTTCTAGGCGACCGACCGCATCCAAGTTAATCATTGCGAATAAATCTTCAGTCTCAAATGGCCCTGGTGGATTTTGTACGAAATACTCTGAACCGAGCAAACCGTTTTCTTCACCACTAAAGGCGACAAAGATAATAGGCCGTTGTGGTGTAAAAGCCCTGGTAACTTTCGCGGCCACCTCAATCATAACGCTAACACCTGAGGCATTATCGTCAGCACCGGTATAGAGTCCTCCATCACTATTGATACCGAGATGATCGTAATGGGCGCCAATGACAATCGGTTTTGCACTCACGTCCCGGTTCACACCGGGAATAATGCCGACCACGTTTGCCAACTCCAAATTACCAGAGCCTGGTACCGTATCGAGCCAGCGTTGAATATAAGTGCCATTAGTCGGTTGTAAACCAGCAATTCTAAATTGGTCGGCAATATACAGCGCTGCTCTATCGATTCCCTTTCCGCCTAATCCCCGGCCTTCCATTTCGATGCTGGTTAGCCGGTTAGCATGTCTTAGTAATTGTTCAGGTAAGTACTTAGGGGGAAGTATTGTTAATGATTCCACTGGCGGCAGATTACCCCACTGCAGTTCGGCAATTAAATCGGGTTTCTTCCATTGCATCGGAGAATTTGGGCTTGTCCATACGCCACGCACATCGATTGTTGGTTCACCGCCGGTAAAACTTAG
>DFQD01000113.1 GCA_002377605.1 Gammaproteobacteria bacterium UBA3498
TGACCCTTTATTCGATGAACTGCTGATAATTCGACTGGAAAATATATCTTGAATGCGGAAAAATGGCGTCTCAGCTGACCCGGATCAAAAATCCGGGGCCAAAATATCTAAAATCTGACCAGAAGGTATCATCGGAAATAGCTATGAACCGAAAAATACTAATAGGGTTTTTTACCAGCGCCTCCTTACTAGTTAGTAGTGGAAGCTTTTCTCAATCACTGCAGGATGTTGTGCTTAATGTTTATAAAGAACCGACTTGTGGTTGCTGCAATGGCTGGATAGATCACATGGAGGAACATGGTTACAGCACTGCTTTCCATCATCCTTCTGACATCAACAAGCTAAAAGATGAATATGGTCTTAAGAATGAATGGCGCTCTTGTCACACTGCCGTGCATGAAACTGGCTATATCTTCGAAGGGCATATTCCAGAAAAATTCATCGCTCAGTTTCTAGCATCTCCACCAGAAGGTGCTCTTGGCTTAGCTGTTCCTGGAATGCCTATTGGTGGACCCGGCATGGAAATGGGCAATCGTTTTACTCCTTACGACATTCTGCTTATCAATAAAGATGGAAGCCATTCGGTATTTATTAGCGTAAAGAATGCTGCACAACAGCTCTAAGTACAATCAGCGAGTCGCTACGACTGGAAAATCTGAGCCTGCCCTGTTTCAGGCAAATAGCGAAAGCAGAGAGAGGCAAAGGAGGGCCTAAAGCAATTAAAATTGATAAATAACTATTTAATTCCGACTACATAGCACAACCAACTATAATCATTCGGCGCTTCGTCAACTTTAATCCAGACCGCATCTTCGTCGTCATTGTCATCGTCATCTTCCTCCCAGTAAACCGCTGTGTCTTTGAAACCAGCTTCTAATAACAATTCTCTGACTTCAGGAATAGTCCAAAAACGCCAGTCATACTGAAAAGCTTTTTTCATCTTACTGCCATCAGCAAACTTGAAGTGTATATAGAAAGTGCAGTGTGAATTCACTGGATTGAAGTACGCCTGCTCCCAGTGATATTTGAACCCGCTTTTTCCTTTAACAATAGTGCGCTTATCAACAATGTCGCTATCGTAACAATCTCTGCCACCCATCATGTCCATAACGATGACTCCGTCGGAGGCGAGATTTGCATAGGCAGCCTTAAAGTATTTAAGAACTTCTTCTCGTGTTTTGAATATCCAAAAAGAAAAATTCTGAGCTGCCAAAACATCGGCCTGAGCAGTATTAAGTTCTCTTACATCTTGCTCCAGAAGAGTAATGCGTTTAGCTTCTTTATCCTTTAGTTTACTGAGATTATTGTCTCTGCCCCATTGCAATGTGCTACCACAAAGATCCACTCCCCATGCGGTGCGTTTGGCATCCGATTCTACCCAAGTACAGCAAACTGCAAAGGTTCCACAAAAATCTTCTCGAAGTTTTAATGGCTTACGGTTATAAGCTTCTCGATACACTTGGTCGAAAATATCGGTTTCGTGTTCCGGTTCTTGAACTGCTTGTTGATAGCAATCATGCTTATCAGCCTGATCTGCTAATGTGGCTTTATTTTTTTGCTTTTTATGTTTCCCTTTCGGCTTTGACATCATCTAAAGTCCCTGTAGAAAGTAATGCTAACTTTATAAGTGTTTTAATCTCTTGTCTAAACTAGAATTTTTTAGATTGAATTGTTCTGAGCAAGTTGATTGATACGATCAGCGGCACGAAACGCAAGAGCCATAATAGTCATGGTTGGTTGTCCACGACCGCCTGTTACCAAAGAACTTCCATCACACATAAACAGATTAGGAACATCGTGTGCTCGATGGTCTGAGTTTATAACTGACGTTGCAGGGTCATTTCCCATTCGGCAAGTTCCTAATAGATGTACATTACCATTCTGGCCTTCAGCAGGGTAGGAAGCGCTTATATTACTCGCCCCGACGGCTTCCATTAACTCTATGGATTTATTCATAAACCATTCCATCGTTGCCAGATCGTCTGGATGATCCATATAAGTACAACGAATAGCCGGCCTACCAAAATCGTCTCGGTAATTAGGGTCAAGCGTTACATTATTTGTTGCCAAAGGAAGCGAAGTCGAATGGCCATCAAATGCAGCACAATGAGAGAATTGATAAGCGAGATTATCTTTAAATTCTGCTCCCCAACTCGGAGTACCAAATAAGTTAGGTGCGTCCAAAGCAAATTCCATTGGCGTGCCTTGGGACGGATGACGGCCATCGATTCCGCCACCACCATAGAATCCCAGACTTTCATCAAACTCATAAAAGTCATGCACGACTCGTGTGGTTGGAATACTTTTCCAACTATTTACCGGCTCATCGAATAAGCCAACGACTGAGGAGTATCCATTAAACATAAGATTCTGCCCAACAAGGCCACTAGAGTTTGCTAAACCATCCGGGAACATGCTGTTTGCTGACATCAACAAGGTCCGAGGTGTTTCTGCTCCGTTAGCACATAGCACAACGGCTTTCGCACGCTGTGCCTGTTCTGTTCCAGACTCATCGAAGTAAACCACCTCAGTCACACGGCCAGAGTCGTCGGTATTAAGTTGGGAAACGGTGCTCATAATACGCAGCTCGCAATTGCCGGTGGCCAATGCTAGAGGAATCATAGTTACCATAGATGAAGATTTCGCATTAACTTCACAGCCATAGCCATTGCAGAATCCACAATGTATGCAACCAGGACGGCCATTATGGGGCTGCGACAATATCGCCACTGGCGCTGGATAAGGAGTGAGCCCTAATTGTTTTGCGGCGCGCTCCAATAAAACATCGGAGCCTTTAATAGGCATTGGTGGACATGGGTAATCCCGAGACCGAGGGGGATCCCAAGGGCCTTGTAAACCAGATACGCCGATTTCCCAATCTACTTTGGTATAGTAGGGCTCCAGATCTTGATAGGTAATCGGCCAGTCAGCAAAGTTGGTGCCGGCTATGTTTCCACGCACGCTTGCTTCCATAAAATCGATTGGCCGAAAACGCCAGAAATTTCCCGAGTAATGCACACTGCTACCTCCAACATTGTGTGCGTAACCCAAAACACGCTCTTCAAGCACTGCCTCTTCATTTTCATTGCGTCGGAAAGTTTGCCGATTACCGTGCCTGGTGCTCCAAACCAGATCATTGTTGTGCTCATAGCCCCACTCGTCGTGTTTAAAGTCGGGCGCCTGCAAATGCGGACCCTGCTCCAGTACTACGACGGAATAGCCGAAGGTAGACAATTCCTTAGCCATAATGCCTCCAGCAGCACCGGAGCCAACTACTACAAAATCGACTTCTTCACGGGTGTTAAAATTTACAGAAGAAGCTCGAGCCATTATTACTCTCCCCTCTCCGCAAAATCAGCATCATAAAATCCATAAGGAGCAGTCCAAGCACCTTGATTTTCATAATCAATGACTTGATAGCCGGTAAGGTCGCGATTACCGCCATATTCAGGCAAAGCAAACATTCCTGCGACACTCAGGTACCGAATCGTGCTAAAAAAAGAAGTGCTTTCAATGCTTGTTAGAATTTCATCCTGTTGTGCTTCTTCTAATAAATAGAAATAGGCTGCATCGAACTGAACTAACGTTTCCGCTTGCAATTCCCTTAAGCCATCTCTTAATAAAACGATTTGTTCTTCCCTACGATCCCCTAGCACTTGGTCAATAAAGTAAATAACGCCAGCCTGTCTCGCCCCTGGAGTTGATGTTGCAGGAAGTATGCGTGCAGCAATTGCATCAAACTCGTTCGCTTCTTCTTCGGACAGAGTCTGGAAATTTTCCCCTACTAAACGAGCTCGCTTGGCATCACGGCAGGCTGCGAGAATCGCCGGCATGGAAAG
>DFQD01000163.1 GCA_002377605.1 Gammaproteobacteria bacterium UBA3498
AGTTCCCGATCCCGATGGCGCTCTACTTCTATGCGGCGCAGTTGCCGGCTCGGTAAACTGGATTGATGCCTACGATTTGAGAACAATCTATGAGGCTGTTTGTGATGTAGTTCAGGGAGCTGAATTACCAAAGCCCTGGTACGAAAGGCCCAAGCTACTTTTTGGTGAATTAGATTACCTTGATTCGCTAGATAGATGCGTTGGAATAAGTTCGCGGCTTCTGATTAACGAAAACGATCCCTTAGAAGTCCTTGCCTGGGAATTTAACAATTTTGATGAAGCTGATCGTCTCGAAAAAATACTGGAAACTTCCGGCACAGAAAACGCTTATTTTCTAGCTCTCAATTTATGGTACGCAGTTTTTCAAATTCCTCGCCTAATTAATGATGATACTCAACTCGATGGTGCAATACCTTTTAGCAACATCGGCATCGATTATAACGATGGATCGATTAACCAGGCCGCTTTGAGAAACTTCGCTTTGCCTTCAGCATTAGAATCCTTACTCGCAAATTACACACCTAATGGCAATATTGGTGATACGAAAATAGTTTCTATTCATACCTCCCACGATGGCTTGGTAAGAGTTCAAAACCAATACGCATTACAAACATTAATTCCCAGCGATCAATTAACTATTGCAGTAGTCGATGATTCGAAAAGCCCAAGCCATTGCGGATTTACTATCGACGAGGGATTAGCAGCATGGAACGAACTCACCGATTGGGTGCGCGGAGAGACTCAGCCCTCAGTACTTGATTTGAAACTTACTTGTTTAGCAACTGCGAGTGACGAAGCAGATTGTAACTATGATCCAGACTTAGTTGTAGAATCCGGGCTGCCAACCTTCAAACGTGCAAACAATATTGGAGTCACCGGTATAAACTCCTACGACGCCATAACCGGCCAGCTCGATTTTCAATCTTTGCAATTATTGGGAGCCAATGAAACATACGATGGACACTTAAATGCGCCACCCGAAGGTGGTTTGCTTTTCACTGTTGGTGTCATTCAACAAACGGGGTCCACTGCTTTATGGCAACACAGCTCAGCTTTTGATGCTAATTCTTCACTGCTTTATTTACCCAGAGTGAACCTGCTAAACGTTTCGCCGCCAGATTCAAATGAATACGACGTGTACTTCCGCCTAAACAATGAGGACGGTGTCGCTGGCTTAGAATTTATCGAGTTCGAAATCTCTAATTAATCCTTGCTAGCTCAACCTGATTAGAACTGCTTTGATGAATTAGCAACCTCCGCTTTTCCGTTACCCAGACATTTCCCACGATACAGGCAGGAGATGGGATTTCCGAATTCTGAAGCGCCTCGATTTAGAGGTTAAACCGCAAGGATATTACCCAAGATTATTGACCTCCCTTTAATACAATCCAGCCAGATTTTCACGTAAACTCCTAAATTCGGCTCTGCTTTCTGACTAATCAGTAGAAGCTTGATAAATATGAGAAATGTCTGAAAATAAAAGGAGAGTACATGATCCCGTCTAACAGCTTTATTCGGTCAACTACCCTCATACTGATCTTGGTTAGTGGCGCATGCTCACAGGGTGCAGATAATCCCGCCACTAGCAACTCAGGCGAATGGCCTCTATATAGGGGCAACATAGCCGGTACCGGATATTCTTCTGTCGATCAGATCACCGCCGACAATGTTAATGATTTAGAAATTGCCTGGACCTATTCTCTGCGAAACGATGCAGCAGAAACTCCTCGAGACCCAAATTCTCAAGTTACCCCCATCGTAGTAGATGGCGTCATGTATCTTCCAACCGTGGATAGAGTTGTAGCTATTGATCCGCTATCAGGCGAAGAACTTTGGAGTCATTCCGTTCCGCTAAATGCACCATCACGGCGCGGTGTTTCCTACTGGCCCGGACAGGGAGGAATTTCTCCACGAATCTTTTACACCGCTTTTGATCGACTGGTAGCACTCGATGCCGATACCGGAGAATTAGACCGAGAGTTTGGGGAATCCGGAATGGTCAATATGGGTATTCCATATATATCCGTGCCATTCGTTTACGAAGGAGTAATTGTAGTCGGTGCTAATACTCCTCGTGGCGCTATCGGGGGAATCGGCAATGCTCGCGCTTTTAGTGCGCTTAATGGCTCAAAACTTTGGGAATTTAGCTCTGTTCCACAACCAGGCGAACCTGGTCATGAGACTTGGGAAGGCGATAGTTGGGTTGGACGTCTAGGCGCCAATGCCTGGCCTTTCTATTTCACTGTAGATGAAGAAAGGGATGAGCTATATATTCCACTAGCTTCCCCAATTCCATTTGGCTATGGCGGTGATCGTGCTGGCGCAAATCTTTATGCTAACTCAATAGTTGCTGTAAACATTCACAATGGAGAATACAACTGGCACTTTCAGACCATTCATCACGATCTTTGGGATCATGATCCTCCGGCTCCCCCGACATTGTTCGACGTTAATTACAACAACGAAATAATTCCCGCGTTAGGTGTAACTACAAAATCTGGCTATCTGTTCGTATTAAACAGGGAAACCGGTGAGCCTGTTTATGGTGTTACAGAAACGCCTGTAGCTCAGAGTGAAGTGCCGGGAGAAGAAACGTTCGCGACTCAACCAATTCCGAACAACCCACCTCCGATGGCGCGAGTAAGTTTCGACCCAGTTGATTTGATTACCGCAGAAGATACCAGCTCGGAACACGCGGCGGCATGCAACGAACTTATTCAATCCGTTGGAGCCATTTACAACGAAGGTCCTTATTCTCCCTGGACTTACCGTCCAGATGGCAGCGGCGGACAAACTACCTTGTTATTTCCAGGATTAGCAGGCGGACCCAACTGGGGAGGCATAGCCAATAATCCACAGAATGGATATGTTTACGTATTTGCTGCTGATATTGGCACCTTTGGCTGGATGCAAGACGCAGAGCCGGGATCTGAACTCCCCTACATTAGAAGCGGGCCACGTCCAGCTGGTTTCGATGTCCGTCTCAATGGCAGAAGCATGCCATGCCAAAAACCACCATGGGGAAGATTGACCGCCGTTGATACCAGTACTGGCGATATCGCCTGGCAAATTCCTTTAGGAATTACGGAAGGTCTCACTGCAGACAAACAAAGAACCGGCAGACCCGGACGTGCAGGAGCACTTATTACCGGCAGCAATTTATTATTCATTGCTGCAACTGATGACAACAGATTTCGCGCGCTTGACGCTAGCAGTGGCGATATTATTTGGGAAGACGTCATGGATCGGCGCGGGAATGCAAACCCTATGACCTACCTAGGAAGCAATGGTAAACAATATGTTGTGGTCACTGCGACAGACATTGTTAGGAGCTACGCACTGCCATAAATTTTTAAGGGGATCTTTTCATGCGAACTACTAAAACAAGAATCGCATTTAAGTTTTGTAACAAAGCTCTAACAACGATCTTAGCTGCGCTCGCAATTTCCATAAATGTTTCCGCGCAATACGGAACAGGTTCTGGTGAATGGCCCAGTTATGGTGGCGATACCGGCTCCACAAAATATTCGCCCCTCAATCAAATTAACCCACAAAACTTTGAAGAATTAGAAGTCGCCTGGACCTGGACATCCATCGACGCGGATCTTGATTTAGAAGCTATACATGAATTCAATGAAAGCGTTCGCATAAATAATTTTCAGGGAACTCCCCTGATGGTTGATGGCACGCTCTACATTATTACCGCAGTGAATCAAATCGCTGCCCTCGACCCTGCCACCGGAGAAACTCTCTGGTCATACAATCCTGAAGTTTATGTCGGTGGATTGTTCGTTAATTATATTGGCTACCACAATCGCGGATTAGCCTATTGGACCGACGGTAATGACGAACGCATTCTCGCTGGACTCAATGACGGGTACTTAATTTCAATTGATGCACAAACAGGGATTCCAGATTCAGCATTTAATGGTGGCAAAATCGATTTGTCCGTTGGATTACCTAGAGCCGAGCGCGACGTATTAGATTGGGTGGGTGCGCAACCAGTTGGCGTGGTTTCTCCTCCTATTGTTGTTGGTGACATCGTTGTAACTTCTTCTATTACTCAGGCCCGACCAATTAATCGCGAACGGCCACCTATGTGGGTACGCGGTTACAATATTCGTACCGGCGAACATGTTTGGGACTTTCACACGATACCGCTTGCCGGAGAGTATGGAGTCGAAACTTGGGAAGAAGAATCCTGGCGCCGCACCGGTAATTCAGGTGTGTGGTCGATGATGAGCGCCGATCCGGAACTCGGATTGGTGTACTTACCCATCGATGCACCCACAGACGATTTTTATGGCGGCAATCGACCCGGAGATAATTTATTCAGTCAAAGTGTAGTTGCTGTGGATGCACAAACCGGGGAAAGGCGTTGGCATTTTCAAATGATCCATCATGGCCTGTGGGACTATGATCCTCCAGCAGCGCCTAATCTAATTGATATCACCGTGGAAGGTCGGGATATAAAAGCCTTAGCCCAAATTACTAAACAGGGATTTGTTTATACTTTTGACAGAGAAACCGGTGAACCCGTTTGGGTCATCGAAGAGAGGGAAGTTCCTCAGGAACCAGTAATACCCGGAGAAAGGCTTTCACCTACGCAACCATTCCCGACCAAACCTCCTGCATTCGAAAGACAGGGATTGACTATCGATGATTTGATTGATTTTACTCCTGAACTCAGAGCTGAAGCCGAACAAATATTACAGAACTACACCTATGGCCCACTCTTTACTCCTCCTAGCGTTTCAGTACCGGGGGGAAATAGGGGCACCATTCTCAGACCCAGTGCAGGTGGCGGTGCCAACTGGATGGGTGCAGCAGTAGATCCTGACACCGGGTTCATCTATATCCCTTCTTCCGATTCAATATCAGTGCCAGTGGTGGTTGAAACAAACCCGGACGAATCAACCTTGCGTTATCGTCGTATTTCTTATGGTGGAACTCGCGGCCCAGAGGGACTGCCGCTGTTAAAACCGCCTTACGCGACGATTACTGCAATCGATATGAATCGAGGAGAGATAATCTGGCAAGTACCTAACGGAGAGCGCGCACCAAATATCGAAAACAATCCCGCAGTGGAAGGTCTAGACCTACCTCCTCTAGGTGGCGGCGGGCGCAATCCAATTCTTGCAACTCCATCGATGTTGGTACACGCTCAAAATTATCAAGACGGACCTTTACTCGTAGCCAGAGATAAAACTACAGGTGAAGAGTTAGGCGCCATTATCATGCCTGCGCAAGCCATTGCTGCGCCTATGACTTATGAATACGATAACAAACAATACATAGTAGTAGCAGTATTAACCGAGCCGTCTCCGCGATTGTTTGCGTGGGCACTTCCTGACTGAAGTGATAATTTCATGTCGCCAGTTGAATAACGGAAGAAGTTATTTGATTTCTAAATCTAAAATTAGAAAAATCAGAGGTCGTAAAAATGAAAAAGAGTAAAGTTTCACATTACCAAATTGGAAAGATCAGAATCCCTGATTACATACCAGGAATTTTAGCAGCGATAGTTCTTTTATTGGGTTTCCCTTTTGTGGTTCAAAGTCAACAGGATGTTCAAATTTCTACTGAAGCTGTTGGTGACGGAAAGTATGTGCTATTTGGTCGGGGCGGAAACATTCTTGCATCAATCGGAGACCAAGGTGTGTTAATTGTAGATTCGCAATTTCCTGACATGGTACCTAAGTATCAAACAACGATTAATTCCCTTGGTGGCGGTGATGTAGATTTCACTATTAATACCCATTGGCATTTTGACCACGCAGACGGCAACACACTTTTAGGGGAAGCCGGATCCTGGATCGTAGCCCACGCTCATTCCCGAGATATGATGACCAGGCATAACACAATCAATACTGTTGCCGCAGTAATTGAGCAAGCTCCGTATGAATCAGCCGGGCTGCCCGTTGCCACTTACGAAACAAAGATGGAAATGTACTTTAATGGCGAACAAATCGACCTGATTCATGCTGGTCCAGCCCATACCATGGGTGATACTGCAGTTTATTTCCGTGATTCTAACATCGTGCATATGGGCGATGTGTATAACAACTCTGGTTATCCGTTTATCGATGCTGATAATGGCGGTGATCTCGAAGGCATGATTGCTTTTTGCGAAGCAGTATTGGCTGAGATAAATCCAGATACGATAGTCGTTCCAGGTCATGGACCAGTTGCCACCTATAACGACATGGCTGAATACATCACCATGCTTACAGAGGTTCGCGGCAAGATGATGGTCTTAATTGGACAAGGCGCAACTCTCGAAGAAGTTATCGCTGCGGAACCCACTGCGAATTGGGATGACCGTATGGGTGACCCAGCTCGCCTTATTAACCGCGCTTACGCGAGTCTTACTCGCTAACAATTCAGAGCATCCATTATGAAATCTCTTAATCGTCTTTGTCTCTGCGTTTTTATTTGTTTGATTATTTCGTGTAGTGATTCCGCAGTAAGTGTAAATGAAAATGTTGATCTCGCTTTGGTGGGTCCACGATTAATCGATGGCACTGGTAACGACCCTATTCAGGATTCTGTATTATTAATCGGGCAAGGGACAATCCAAGCTGTTGGCCCCCGCCAAAGTATTGAAATCCCAGAGGGAACTGAGACCATTAATTTATCTGGCAAGACGATTATTCCCGGATTAGTGGATCTTCATGCTCATTATGGTGGGCCGGTTACCGCTTCAGAGCAAGCGTTAAAGAATCAGCTTTATTATGGGGTTACAACAACAAGAAGTATTGGCAGCGACACACCGGATAAAGTTTCACTGATGCTTGAGGCCCACGCAGGCAGGCCTGACCTACCTCGCGCTTTTACCGCAGGTTTGGGCTTTTCTTATCCAGGAGGCTTTAACTCAAGTTTTCCTAATACGCCCACGACACCTGAAGAAGCTCGCGAAAATGTCAGAGAGCAAGCGGCTCTAGGAGTGCATTTCACAAAGATGTGGGTCAATGAAGTTAACGAAGCTGGTTTAAAAATACCAGCTGAAATTCGTTCAGCTATTATAGATGAGTCAATTAGAAACGGACTAATTCCAGTTGCGCATATCGATGAAGAAGCGGACGGCATTCAATTGCTAGAAGCAGGCATGAATGAGTTCTTGCACAGCACTGTTTTAACTTTCGGCCCAGGAGCGGGGACTCCCGTTGACAACCCAGCACCAAGCCAACGCTTTCTCGATTTGTGCTTACAAAATGATTGCGCATTCACGCCCACACTTTCGATTATTCAAAATAATTGGCACTTTGCGGAAAACCCGGAATTATTAGATGACGAAATATTACGTTCTGTTTTCAACGCCAACGCACTGGACAGATATAGTGACCCAGAAGTACGCGCATCTATAATTGAAGCGGACAATTTTCAAGAAAGGAAGGCTGCTTTTCGTCAAGTACAAGATTTCGTTAAAACGCTTTTCGACGCCGGAATCAAAGTGCCATTAGGGACCGACAGCGGAACCCCCAGCGTTCCTATGGGTTGGGGAACCCACCATGAATTAGAGCTATACGTTGAAGCAGGTCTAACGCCAATGGAGGCAATTATGGCGGCAACTTCTATAGGAGCAAGCAGATTACCCCCGGTTGGCGCTGTTGAATTTGGCACGCTAACAAAAGGTATGAGCGCTGACCTTTTAGTCTTAGATGCTAACCCATTAATCAACATCCGCAATACGCTCCAGATTGATCAGGTTATGTTAAGAGGGTCGTGGGTGAATCGAGAGAGCTTATTACCCTAGCGGCTCTAAAGAATAAAAAATTTAATAAAGTCGATAGAAACTGTATTTTGTTCGCATCTCTCTGAAAAGCGAAGGAGCTATAGATGATCAGAAAAAACTCTCTGCCATTAGCTTTTGCCTATTTTTTGTGTGTTAGCAGTAATCTGGAAGCCCAGAGCCAAGTCGGAATTCTAGAAATCGATGAGGTTGCTACTAACGCAATCTTTTCTGCGACTACAGATACCGACTTTCTAACTGAATGGGTGGCGGTATTACCCGAACATGACACCATTCCCAGCCCAAGAGATGTTCTCGGTTACACAATTGGCACGCCAGGGGAATTAACTCAAGTTGAAGAAATCTACGGTTACTTCAATGCGCTTGCTCAAGCATCGAATCGGGTTGAGGTTTTTTCTCTGGGAGAAAGCTTCGAAGGTAGAGACATGTTGGTGGTCGCAATCTCAGCTACTGAAAATCTCGCCAATATCGAAACCTATAAGGGATATCTAAACACCTTATCTGATCCGCGCAATCTCAATCGCCCTGCTGCAAATGAAATCATTGAAGATGCCCTACCTATTTTCTGGATGACTGCCGGCCTTCATTCACCGGAACTTGGCCCGCCAGAAATGGTGATGGAGTTAGCGTATCGACTAGCGGTGGAAACTAGAGAGCCATTCGACAATATTCGTGAGAACGTGATTACACTAATAACTCCTGTGTTTGATGTCGATGGCCGCGCTCGCCAAGTTGACTGGTATCGCTCCAATATCGCTGGGCATACCAACTACTATGACAGACCTCCAAGCAGCGTGCCATTTTGGGGCCACTACACTCGGCACGACAATAACCGTGATGGCATCTCTATTACTCAGCCCATAACGCTTAACTATAACAATGGTGTTTATGAGTACAAGCCCACAGTCTCACTGGACCTGCATGAGTCAGTTCCACTTCTCTATGTGGCCGGTGGTACCGGGCCCTACAATGAAGGCATTAGCCCTATCACCATTGGTGAATGGCAGCTCTTAGCAAACTACGAAATTTCCAGGCTAAGTGGGCTGGGCCTCGAGGGAGTCTGGACCTGGGGCTTTTATACCGGTTGGTACCCAGGTTACATGTTGTGGGTAACCAATAATCATAATGGCATGGGGCGCTTCTATGAGACTTTTGGTAATGGTAGCGCTGAAACTATGGAGCGTGATCTGAG
>DFQD01000053.1:0-4272 GCA_002377605.1 Gammaproteobacteria bacterium UBA3498
AAATAAAAGGTTGTCATAGTACTGAACAAAATAATGCGAAAGAATAATTTTATGCGTTTCAAGAAAGCTGCAAGTATTAGCGTAAGCACCCTTTTTATTGCATCGGTAGTCAGCGCGCAAAGCGATGTTTGGAGTGGCCTGGCGAGATCGCAATTTGATAGCGACGCATTAACTCTCAGAATTCCCTGTGCCGTGGTAAAAGACCAAAATGGCAATGCTCTTTCTGGTCTTGCACCGGCCTATGCACTTAACTTTCTCCTTTCAAACACAGAGCCCGGTAATGAACGCTTTCAGCTAGTTGATCCTATTGCAGAATTCACTGAAATTCCGGACAGCTGTCTTGACACACTAACTGTTTCAAACGACTTAAGCTCCGCTACTTATACAAGCAATTCTATAGAAATTGACAGTGATGCAGCCGTCTATAGAGACCGATTCTATACACTTGAATTACGGGCAAATCTGTTGACGGTTGGGCCAATTGAATTTTCAGTAGCGACTGTAAGCAGCAGAGATTACCGCAGGCCAAACTATAATGGCGAAACTTACCTTGCCTTTGTTGGCCCTTCGCCATTTAGCACCCAATTTGTCTTTGACGATGACTTCTTGCAACAAGCAAAAAATGCTTGGACCGCAGGTTTAGTTGTTTATGAAGCGGGTAGAATTCAAAACGATTGCTACTACGATGACCCAAGTAATTTGCTTGAAGTAATAGAGGTTGTCGGGACCAATGTGCGGAAGAGATTAAAACCTACGGTTACCCAAGCAGATAATGGTAAAGAGTTTTACGCTGTTTGCACCGCTTTTAATCTCGATATAAATCGTCTAGAGAAGTCCGTTCAGGTTTATGCCTGGACTGTTGCTATCTACTAAGTCCCAACTCCTAGAAATTTTCTGCAAGGAATCCCTTGCATGTTCCTTACAGCCCCAACTCAGTTAAGCAAAGCATTCTTTATTCTAGAAGGTGTTTTATCGACTCATAAAAGACGGAACCAAAAAAAACGGCCTCTTCAATTGAAGAGGCCGCTTATTTCTATCAAAGTTCTAAATTGTTACTAGAACTCTATGGAAATCCTACCGTAGAGTAGGCGTCCACGTGGGTCGTATAGGATAGATTCCATACCAGCGAAGTCATTCACTCGCTGAGGCTGACGATCAAATACGTTACGCGCACCAAATGTCAAATCTACATTTGTGCCCATAAAGTCCAATCCTCGATAGTTGTAGGCAAGATCCGCAACTGTATAAGCGCGCAGCTTGTCTCTTTCGTTAGGATTGAGTGGCGTAAAGTACGGGAAGTAGCTAAAGAAACCACTACTCCAGTTGTAGCCATCATAATTCAGTTCGTCAGTATAGCGAGCAACCATAGAAGCGCTGTGGTTACCGTTCACCCAACCGAGTCGGAAATTAGCCTTCACTTCAGGTAATGGAGGCGCTTCACCTAGGAAACGGTTTCTATTACCAAGAGGCGAACTCATCGGATCGGTCGCAAACTTCTGGTACTCCCAAAGATCAATCTTGGTAGCATTCAGGTTCGCGGTAAAGGTACCGATGTCTTCCAGGCCTACAAAGCCTAGATCAAACTGGTATCTAACCTTCAGGTCGTAAGCTTCCACATTGTTAGCCGCCGCGTTGGATTGACCAACCGTAACCCGCATAATTTGCGTTGGGTCACCTGCAGCACGAACAATACGTGGATCCTGTCTGCCTGAAGCCACCCAAGCAGTAAGCTCAGCTACTGTCGGCTCTCTACCACTTACCCCAGTCGCCTGAGACCAATTGTAGTAGTCAAGATCCAATAGCTGCTGCGGATCAATACTTACAATACGTTGCGTGAACTCAGTCTGGCTCCAATCAAGATCGATACGCAGATTATCGATAGGCTCGATCGTAAATCCCCAGCTCAATGTGTCAGCCGTCTCAGGTTGTAACCAAGGGTTACCAGCCTGACAGCGACGAGCGTATGCGAAGAACGAGGACATTGGATCGTCAATATTGGATAAGTTACATCGCTCTGGTGCATTCAAGTCATTCAAAGATGGTGCAATGAATGCAGTACCCTTAGTGGCACGAACCGTCAACCAATCCATTGGGCTGTATGTAACCCCGAACTTCGGGTCTTTTGAGCTCTGCCCAGTTGAGTATCTCGTATCGCGGCTAGCAGCCGTAATTTCAAGATTATCAAGAACAGGAATAGCTACCTCAACAAACCAAGCATCTACTGAGCGGGTTTCATTGGCAGGTAAGTCCTGTTGGCCGTTATACAAATCGCCACTTTGATAAAGCGCAGCCGGGATATGGTCGAAACCGTTCCAACGTTTTTGTGCGCCTATCGCCATACCAATCGGTCCGCCAGGTAATTCGTAGCCCCCGAGCGGTAATTCACCGTTCAAAACAAAGTCAAAAGTAGACAAAGTCGAATTGGTGCGATTTCTCAAAAGTTGCGTCGGGAAGATTGAATCCGCGACTTTTTGCGAATTTGTGTGCGGTCGAAGCACATTAGGGTTAACAGCCCATGGGCTAAAACACTCATCAACCGGGCCTAGCGTGTCACAGCTCAGACCCTGAGAGATCATTGGAAAGCTCTGGTTGTTCTGGCGAGACAATACAATTTCTTCGGTATGCATCAGTGAAGCCATACCTTCCCAGCCTTCAACATATGGCACTGTGAACATTGTATCGAAAGCAACACGGAAGCTTCTTTCCCGATAGAAACCAGGGAAGCTGCCATTTCCGTTATGGCCCGAAGATACTGTTTGGGATTTACCAAATGGTCGCCAACCACTGAATTTTACATCCTCATTAAATGGGATACCGCTTGGATCCAGTATGACGGTGCCATTCGCATCTCTATCCGGCAATGTATCGCCGTCTAAATCACGTGCGAATAACGGGTTGCCGTTTCCATCCTTAGCTCGGAAAGGATTACCAGGCAATTCACCTCGAAGAACAGGTAACTCGTCAACTCGGCCACCAGGGTTGGCGGCTGAATTCTGGCCCTTATAGGTCAAGCTATTCCAGTTAAGCTGAACGTTAAAACTCAGGTCATCGCTAACCTCATAAGCAGCATTAGCATAGAAGACACCTTGTTGGTTCGCTGGGTTAAGCTCCCACCACTGACCAAAGTCCATGTAACAAGTATTGTTCAATGGGTGCAAATTACCATGCACATTTGGTCTATGTCCGCGAGTTGGGTCTTCCATCTGATCAACCGGAGTACAACCTGGGTCACCTGTACGCTTGGTCGCACCAGTTAATACGCCATTTGCATCACGCTGAGGTACAGCAAACTGACCTGGGTTACCTGAAGACGAAAAGTTGAATCCAGCGTTGTATAAGTGAGGACGGTCTGACCATAGAAGGTTAGAGTTATCTCTCCACTGTCCAGCTGTAACAACATCCCATCCACCTAAGTCACCACCCCATATGGCGCTATACATCTGCTCCTGGTAAGAGTCGCTCTTGTCGGACTGAAGGTTGTAAATCTCCATCTTAAATCCATCATAGGATTTGATGGGTACGAAGTTGACAACACCAGCCACCGCTGCTGAACCGTATAAAGCTGCGGCTCCATCCACAACGATATCAAGTCTTTGAATAGCTATCTGTGGAAGCATCTGGTTTACGTTGCCATCTATCACACGCTTACCATCGACTAAGTCGAGTGTAGCGCCGGCACCGAGTCCGCGAAGGTTAATCGCGGTTTCAGAGGCTCCTGAGCCTGGTGTGATGTTGGATGATATCGACGAACCCTGATTAAAAGTCAGGTTATGTATTACATCACCCATGTTAGGTGTACCCTCAGCAGCAATATCCTCTAGGGTAAGCTGCGTCAAGGGAGACGCGGACTGAAAGCCTTCCGTGCGCCGGATAAAAGATCCGGTCACGATGACTTCTTCAATCTCGTCATCTTGTGCTAGCACGGACCCCGAAACTGGGATAAGCGATAGCGATATCGCCGTACTGAGCATTTTTTTATGAAAACCGGGTATGCCGGTTTTTCGATTAACTTGCATAAATACTTCCTCTCTCTTGATATTTTTACAACTTATTTTTCTTCAATTAGCATCGATGCTGCAAGATCAAGAATGCAGCTAAGAAGAGTCTGTAACCCGGAAATTTTTAGCATTCGAATCTTCTAGAATTTACGATTCCAAAGGGCCAATTTCGCCGAATACACAGACCTACTAGCCTGCAATAAAATCACCCGCTCACCCATCAGTCAAGCGTTATTATGGCCTTATCAAGACTATAAAATGCGAGCGAATGCTC
>DFQD01000053.1:4356-4489 GCA_002377605.1 Gammaproteobacteria bacterium UBA3498
GTTTAAAATTTTCACGCTCAAATTCATTAGTTGACCCTGCCAGAAAATGAGCAATGTTCTCTGCTTATTGAATTTTCTTATCGGAAATACGGTCTAATAATGGACAGAGGACTCAATTCTGGATCAGTTGGAA
>DFQD01000053.1:4653-7687 GCA_002377605.1 Gammaproteobacteria bacterium UBA3498
AGGAATTCATTAAAGTTTAAAATTTTCACGCTCAAATTTTTTAGTTGACCCTGCCAGAAAATGGGCAATGGTCTCTGCTAATTGAATTCTCTTAATCGGAAATGCGGTCTAATAATGGACAAAAGACTCAATTCTGGATCAGTTGGAAAGACTTAATCACTGGCCAGCACTTTTGCATGGGGTTGAAAATTTAAAGAACAGCCGGCTATAAAGTTATCAACATAATCCAGGTCAGACTGCGCTGCTTGCATATTGGCTTCATCTGCTGCTGATAAATTTTCCTGGCGCGGAAATATACCCATGCCGGCAAGTAAGCAGGTCCAAGATCGTTGTGAATAATACTGGCCAATATTGAGGCGGGTCAGTGCAGCTTCCAAATCTTCGATGCCATACCAAACATTCAGCATCTCTTTGAGGTTGTCTGAGAGATTCTGGTTTTCACGATTATCGATCCAGTATTGCGTGTCGTTTCTGGAATTAGTCTTGTAGTGCAAGACGATGTAATCGCGAATGCCTTCAAAATTCTTATTCATGCGCTCGTTAAAATCTTCTCGGTATTGGTTGGTAAACTTGCCTTCTTCAAATGCAGTCGAGAACTCATCAATAGTTGAGTAAACAAACTGCAGCGCAGTTGCTTCGAGTGGTTCAATGAATCCCTGCGAAAGACCTATTGCCACACAATTGTTACACCAGGTTTGTTCTGTTCTACCGACTTTCATTTTTAAGTGACGCGCTTCGACGTCACTTTCTAGTATTCCCAAATGTGTTCTAAGCTCTGTTTCAGCTTCATCAGGAGTTGTGTACTGCGAACTGTACACGTAACCATTGCCAAAACGATTAGTAAGAGGAATTTTCCATACCCAACCATGCGGCAGTGCCGTGGAGATGGTTTCTGAAGGTAGGTTTGGATCGATTTCTGTAGGTACTGCAATTGCAGAATCATTAAAAAGATTTTCTGCGAATGAAAGAAAGCGAACTTTTAAAGTATTTTGAATCAAAATTGACGCGAACCCAGAACAGTCGACAAAGAAGTCTGCTGATAAATCTTGTCCGGTATTAAGTTTTAAAGAACTTATGTCGCCATTGTCATGCTGTTCAACACTTTCGACGGTGGCTTCGATATGAATGATGCCTTTTTCTTTGGCGCGTTCGCGTAAAAATTTACCAATCAACACGGAATCGAAGTGATAACCGTATTGAAAATGAAAAGGGAAGCTTTCAGCTGGAAGTGGCGCCAATCGCTTTTCAGTTAGATTAGCCAGCAACGAAAAACGGTTTGGATGGGCTAATAAATCAAGCCCTTGTCTTCTTAGCTCAGAATACTTGTAGAGAAATCCGAAAGTTGCAAAATCCAGACTAGTTGGAAATGGATGAAAGTAGCTTTCATATCCAGCAACTGTAGACCAATCAACAAAACTAATTCCATTCTTATAAGTAGCGTTACATGCCGGCATCCATTCTGATTCTTCGATATCAAGCGAATCGAAAAATACTTTTAATAGTGGAGTGGAACCTTCTCCCACGCCGATAATTCCAATATCTGGTGACTCAACAACTGTGACCTGAATTCCAAGATGTTGCCATTTTTTGTGTAAAAGATTTGCGGTCATCCATCCAGCAGTCCCCCCGCCGAGAATCACAATATTTTTAATCTTGGGATCGTTCATGAATATTAAGCTGCTGATTAGATGGAAAAAATTACAACCTGCTTTAAATTACTCAATCAGTTTATCTGACTTCGTGGGGAAAATGCATCCAACCGGTAATTATGTATTTCTCACCCGCATTCACAAGATTACCAGTATGGGCATGAGTCCATTCCGCGGGCCAGATCATAGTCTTGCCTTTCTCTGGGGTTACTTCCATGTTCTGTTGAGTAAATGTCGTAGTACCACCGTCTTCAACATCATTCAGATAACTCATCCAGGCAAGTATTCTGAATGAGTTTTGTATCGAGGTGCGTTCACTGTGTGGTAATTTGAAATGGCCCCCAGGAAGATATTTCTGGATATTAAAAGATCCTATATCCGTATTGGACATGATCTGAGCCAGAAACGGGAACTGCTCAGTGTAGTCCTTAAAGCAATCAAATAGACAGTCTATGTATTCTCTTACAGCTTTGTAGTCATCAGATTCCAGATCACGAGGATGCACGGTGATGTCTGTGGAATTCTTGACTTCAAGATCTACTCCTCCGGCGGATTTTCCTGCTTCTTGTTTATCCTGGTGGGTTTCAAAAAATTCGACCAGCGCATCACAAAGCGAATCCTGTTCTAAATTCCAACAACCAATAAAGTGAGGATCTGGACCCTCCAATTCGATACGCTTCATTCTATTAACCTAAATTTTCAATGTTTCCATATCATCAATAGCAATGGCTTAGGCTAACAAACACGAGGAAGTAAGGCTACAAGAGGGAATAGCCAGCACTGTTTTCAAATGCTGTACTTATAGACTTGCGCTTTGACAATTAAGCTAGAATTGGTTCGACAATTCTGCCATGAACATCAGTTAAGCGAAAATCTCTACCCTGATAATGATAAGTCAATCTTGTATGATCGATTCCTAACAAGTGCAATATGGTTGCATGAAGATCATGCACATGCACAGGATCCTGCACAATATTGTAAGAGAAGTCATCGGTTTCACCGTATGTGACACCTGGTTTTACTCCTCCTCCAGCCATCCACATCGTGAAGCAGCGTGGATGATGATCGCGACCGTAAACTTCTTCAGTAAACCTGCCTTGACAATAAACGCTCCGACCAAATTCACCCCCCCAAACTACTAAGGTATCATCAAGCAGACCACGTTCTTTCAGATCTTGTACCAGCGCTGCTTGAGGCTGATCTACGTCTCTTGCCTGATTCCGAATGCCGCTCGGCAAGCGAGTATGTTGATCCCAACCACGGTGGAATAACTGAATAAAACGAACATCTCTTTCTGCTAGGCGCCGTGCCAATAAACAATTTCTGGCAAAAGAACCTGGTTTCAAAACGTCAGGGCCGTAACGATCCAAGGTTGCTTGTGATTC
>DFQD01000186.1 GCA_002377605.1 Gammaproteobacteria bacterium UBA3498
AATTGCAGTCTAAATCACCAAGCAAACCCATCCTAGATGGCATGACGACTGAAATTGGTTCCTTGCGACTTTCACCTTTAACTGGTAGCTCAACCTGGAAAGGAAACGAAATTAAGTGCACATTAACTCAAATGCGATTGCTGGTAATACTTGCACAAAATTCTCCGACCCCGGTGGAGATTAGAAAACTTAAAGAAGCGCTACCAACCTTAAAACCGACGACAGAAGCTGTTGCGGTTCATATTGCAGAACTGAGAAAAGAATTCCGTCAATTTGTTTCAAGTGATTCCGTCTTACCAATCAAAACCAGGCCAGGAGGTGGCGGGTACAGTTGGCTTGAAGAATAAGAATAAAATAAGCGCCTGATAAATTGTTCATGAGTTCGAGTAAGTGAGAATTATCAAGCGTCTGTTAAAAACCGGAAAAAATAAGTTTGCTATGAAAAGCTATCTGCTCGGTCGTTTCCCTCGCCTTCGCGGAGTAATCATACTCCTCTTTATCCTATCTATTACACCTGCGTTTTTTGCGGCGTGGATGGCATTTCAACAAACAGAAGTGGAAGACCGTGACGCCAAAATTGACAACTTTCAACAATTGCTATTCGATGAAACCAACCCTATCAACATCGTCGATTTAAATTTGCATAGCGGACGCATACGAGCAGCGCGAGTTAGATCACAATCTATTTCATCACATGGCGCCAACACCAACGTACAGCCATCAGAAGATTGCTTTCAGCAATTTGGTGAGCTTCGAAACCCTAAGCGTTTTGAGATCTGTGTTGCTTATTCCGTTTCACCGGAACGAAACGTCGATCACCTGTTCTTTTACATAGATTACTGTACCCAAGGATCGCACGGGAAAGATCCAGATGATGTGTTTACCTTAGCTTTAACCACTCCTGGCGGAAATAAGAGCTGGAGTCTGGATGTTGACCACCTTGGAATGACAGATATTAAGCGCCTGGGTACCCGGGGCGACTCAAGAGAAGACAGCATTTATGCCGAATTCTGGGAGCCAGTAGATCCGAGTCAGCGCTGCCTCGATAGTAAACCGAAACAGCGCTTACGCTTACAAATGGATGCCTGCGCAACCTTCCCTAGTAGAGAGCAATGCCCGCGCCCTATCGATAGTGAAGCTTTTGAAGACTGGATACACGCGGTGCTGATAAATTTTTCGAGAAGCTCTAGCTTCGGCGACGAAGGTATTAGCACTGAAAACACTAGAGGCACCAGTCGTGGGCCTAATGTAAACGCACTGCACCGCTTATTGGATAGCGGTGAGTCTGTTTACTTTGGCCGCTGCCCAACTCCAGGCCCCTGTGATTGTTTTAGTGGAAGCACTTCATTTATAGATTCAGAGCCCCTGGGTTTTGAATCATCATCGGCAATTCAAGACTCTATTGCCCGTACACTTTTCGGCTATCAATCGAGCAGTTACTGCGCAACTCCTCAAAACGGTATTTGGTTAAGTTATGAACGTAGTGCAGAAATTAATTTAGTAACTCCAGTAAATTACCTGAACACCATGTTGCCAATCGTGGGCTATAGCATCCTAGCTTTACTAGCTGCTGTGTTAGTTGTTTATTTGTTGTTAGGCAGGCCGTTAGTGCAACTCACCGCCGGACTGATTAAGACAAGGAATTGGGATCCTGAAACGCCAATCGATATCCCCTATGTGAAATCAAAACACGAGATTGGTACGGTTGCAAAAGCGTTCCGCTACGTATTGTTAAAAATGCGTAAACAACTTAACCGAGAGCGTAAGCTAGCAGCTGAATTACAGTTGAAATCTGAGCGTGATCGCGACATAAACTCTATTGTCGCGCATGAGATTAAATCGCCATTTCACAACTTGAAAAACAAATACCCCGACAGTACTGATATTGCGCGTATCGATACAGCATTGGAGGCTATTCTACGAATTGATCAGGCAGCACAGAGTTCTTCAGATGAAGTATTTGTAGTCAATATCTCAGAATACTTGAAAAAGTACATCGATAACAAAGAAGATGTTACCAATATAACCTTAAAATCCAACGTAAACGTTGACATTGAGATTCGGGGATTACTACTTTGGTTAGCACTGGACAATATTATTGCTAACGCAGACCGTTTTCGAACCAGCAAAGAGTCCCCTATCGGACTTGAAATTCAGGGAACTGAAAAAGGATGTCAGATCCTAATATCAAATGATGGTCCCCCCATACCAGCCGATAAGGTGGAAACGGTGTTTAATCTGCGCTACACCGACAGCAACACGGCTTCGCAGAAAGAAGGTAGTAACCAGGGCATAGGATTGTTTATTTCACGTCACTACGTGCGTATGCTGGGCGGAGATCTTAAACTTCTTGAGCGAGCTAAGGGGGTGATGTTCGCATTAACACTGAATAGTGCAAAATAGAACATTAAACAGCCCCTTTTCTAAGCACTGGCAGATTAGTTATGTCCCAGTTATCCCTTTTTAATCTTCTCATTTCAAATATAAAGAATTTTTTTAGTCTGCACTAACACTTAACTAAGCACCCTTACAACCAACAACTACTTCTCGCATCTTTACTTTCATTATAGGCACACTAATGTAAAGTTCTTATTTCTTCACCTATATATTTTATACCTATAAAACTTGAGCCGCGCCCATTACCGTTTCAGCTTTTTGTTTTATTTCCGTGGCTACCTCATAGGGATCGCCGTTAACGAGTTCTTGCCTAAATAATTCGACTGAGAGAGCACCCCTATATTCTTTTTCTGCGAGCATACGAATAATTGCGATTAGCGGTGCGATGCCATCACCAGGTATAACACGATAGCTGTTATCCGTAAGCTCTCTAGGCGCATCTAACAAGTCCTGAAAGTGGCAATGAGCAAGCTCGCCTGGTTCAAGCAAATTAAGATCGTCAAATTTACTTAATCCTGACCAAAAATGGAAAAAATCAATCATAGGTCGAATATTAGGATGATCGGCAGCCCTAATCATAGTAAGCGTAGTCGGCAAAGTAGCAAGATGGGTTGAAGTGCGTAAGAACTCAATCATACAAGTGAGATCGTATTCGCTAGAGATTTCTGCTACCTCTCGAATGGCTTCCGGTGTAGCGGCATAATCTTCTGATGTCACAGGGCGGTTCGTTACAGCAGGAGAGTAGATTTTCTCCAACCCCAGACTTGCGAATTGGTCGCAACGCATGCGCCATGCTTCCATTGATGCCGCACGAGCAGGTCCTGGAATCCAGAGGTCTGGTAACGCCGCCGCTGCGCACACTGGAGTTAAGCCGAGATCGTTAAGCAGATTGCTTGCACCTGTTAGCGTGTCATTTTCCAAAAAACCGTCCAGGGCTG
>DFQD01000013.1:0-336 GCA_002377605.1 Gammaproteobacteria bacterium UBA3498
AAAGAATGCGAATCGTGATGCGCGAATTAGTGTGAAACTGGTTTCGGAAATAGGTGTAGGCACGATTGCGGCCGGTGTAACAAAAGCAAAAACTGACCACCTGGTAATCGCAGGACATGATGGTGGTACTGGCGCTTCTCCTCTGACTTCCATCAAGCATGCCGGACTACCGTGGGAACTCGGCATTGCTGAAACTCATCAGACCCTAGTGATGAACAATTTACGTTCGCGGGTTATCTTGCAAACAGATGGCCAGCTGAAAACTGGAAGAGACATAGCTATAGCAACATTGTTAGGTGCGGAAGAATACGGTTTTGCGACCGCGCCATTGATTAC
>DFQD01000013.1:698-14190 GCA_002377605.1 Gammaproteobacteria bacterium UBA3498
GCTACTCAGGATCCTGATCTACGCAAGAAGTTCAAAGGCAAGCCGGAGCATGTAGTGAATTATCTATTCATGGTAGCAGAAGAACTTCGGAGAATTATGGCACAGCTAGGCGTATGCTCAGTGAATGAAATGATTGGCCGGGTTGATTTACTTGATACCGACGAAGCAATCGAACACTGGAAGGCAAGTGGTTTGGATTTATCTGCAATCCTGGAACCCGCAAAAGTAGTTTTCGAAAACACCGGTTTCTATTGTAATCAAGCTCAGGACCACGGTTTAGATAAGGCATTGGATAACGAACTCATTCGCCTTTCTCAAACTGCTTTGGAATCGGGAGAAAAAGTTTCTTTCGAACATGAAATTATCAACACCAATCGCGTGGTCGGCACTATGCTATCCAACGAAGTTGCCAAGCGTTGGAAAGAAGAAATGCTACCTGATGACACGATCACCATTAAGTTTACCGGCTCGGCAGGACAGTCATTCGGCGCCTGGTTAGCGAAAGGTATAACACTAACCGTTGAAGGCGATGCAAACGACTACGTCGGTAAAGGATTATCTGGTGGCAAGATCATTATCTACCCTCCAAAGGAGAGCACTTTTAAGGCAGAAGACAATATTATCGCCGGCAATGTGATTCTTTACGGAGCCACTGGTGGCGAAGCCTATATTCGCGGTATTGCGGCGGAACGTTTTGCGGTGCGCAATAGCGGCGCCAGCGCTGTTATCGAAGGTATTGGTGATCACGGTTGCGAATACATGACAGGTGGCTGCGTTGTCGTATTGGGTAAGACCGGAAGAAATTTTGGCGCTGGTATGAGCGGCGGTGTTGCCTTTGTTTGGGATCCAGACAAGACGTTTGCCAAGCAATGCAATATGGAAACCTTTGGTTTGGAATCTGTTTCAACCACAAACGACATATTGCAATTAAAGTCTCTTATTCAAAATCATTTAAATTACACAGATTCATCAGTTGCGAAAAAGGTTTTAGAGAATTGGGAAGCATCTCTTGGACAGTTTGTAAAAGTTATGCCGACCGACTACAAACGTGTGCTTGAAGAACGGGCAGCTGCATAGCGCGTTGACCATCACAAAAATTTAACAGAGCAAAACGTAGGACTATAGATGGGCAAGCCCACTGGATTCAAAGAATTTGAACGTAAGACTGAACCCTATCGCGACGCGATGGAACGCTTAGTCGACTTCAAAGAAATCTATACTGATCATCACGAAGAACATCTGGCAACTCAAGGTGCCCGCTGCATGGATTGCGGCGTACCGTTTTGCCAATCTTCCGATGGCTGTCCCGTCTATAACTTAATTCCCGAATGGAACGACTTGGTTTACAACAAACGTTGGAAGGAAGCTCTGGAACGCTTGCATAAAACCAACAATTTTCCTGAGTTTACTGGTCGGGTCTGTCCTGCTCCTTGTGAAGGGGCTTGTGTCTTAGGTATTCATGAACCAGCGGTCACAATTAAGAATATAGAATGTGCCATTGCCGACAAAGGTTTCGAAGAAGGCTGGGTAGTTGCAAATCCACCCCACTTTCGCTCGGGTAAGACTGTAGCAATTGTTGGTTCTGGTCCCACCGGCTTAGCAGCCGCGGCACAGCTCAATCATTCCGGACACGAAGTCATTGTTTATGAGAGGGATGATCGCATTGGCGGGCTGCTGATGTACGGCATTCCCAATATGAAACTTGATAAGACAATAGTAGATCGCCGAGTAAATATACTGAAGGAAGAAGGAATTAACTTTATAGTCAATACTGACATTAGTGGCAGTAGTGAAAACGGAATCGCTATCGAACAACTCATTAATGATTTTGATGCAGTCTTGTTAGCAACCGGCGCAACCACACCCAGAGATTTACAAATTCCTGGACGCGAAGGTGCCGGAGTGCACTTCGCCATGGAATATCTTTTAAAGAACACAAAGAGTCTTTTGGATTCGAATCTGAGGGATGGCAACTACATCTCAGCCAAAGATCTTAATGTGATTGTTATCGGTGGTGGTGATACCGGCACTGATTGCATCGGGACTTCGCTGCGCCATGACTGTGAATCATTAGTCAATTTCGAAATTATGTCCAAGCCGCCGGAAGATAGAGCGGATAATAATCCGTGGCCAACATGGCCGGCTATATTCCGCGTTGATTATGGCCACGAAGAAGCTGCGGCTCGTGATGGGCAAGATCCGCGAGTGTATTCAATTTCCGGGAAAGAATTTGTACGAGACGATTCAGGAAAACTTTTAGGCATAAACACAATTGAAGTGGATACGAATTTTCAACCTATAAAAGGTACTGAGAAATTCTGGGAAGCAGATTTGATATTGTTATCAATGGGTTTTCTTGGTCCAGAGCACTACATCAGTGAACCATTAGATTTAGAACTAGATGAGCGTTCCAACTACAAAGCTGATTACGGCAAATTTCTAACTTCACATGAAAAAGTTTTTGCTGCTGGTGATTGCCGTCGCGGACAATCTCTAGTCGTGCGCGCAATCGATGAAGGTCGATTAGCGGCAACTGCTATAGATACCTATCTTGAAAGCTAGGATCGTGCCTTAGAAAGCCCTAAAACCTGAAGTGCTTCATCTATTTCATCTAAGATTATTGGATCATCTATAGTAGCTGGCATGCGATATTCTTCGTTGTCGGCAATCTTCTGCATTGTTCCTCGCAAAATTTTTCCTGAACGTGTTTTTGGTAATCGCACCACAACCGCCGCCTTTTTAAATGCAGCCACGGGACCAATTTGATCTCTTACTAGCTGCACACATTCGGCAACAATGTCTTCCGATTCTTTTTGTACCCCAGTTTTTAAAACAAGAAAGCCCACCGGGAGTTGTCCTTTTAATTGATCAGCAACACCAATTACAGCACACTCAGCGACATCAGGATGGCCGGTGAGAACTTCTTCCATTCCGCCAGTAGATAGACGATGCCCCGCTACGTTGATAATATCGTCGGTACGGCTCATAACAAAGACATACCCATCATCATCTATGAATCCCGCATCGGCAGTTTTGTAGTAACCGGGAAATTCGGCGAAGTAACTTTCTACAAATCGCTCTGGAGCATTCCATAGCGTCAGCATTGAACCGGGTGGCATGGGCAATTTACCGCAGAGAGCACCTACTTCTCCGTTTACTACAGGATTACAATTCTCATCCAGCACTTCTAAGTGCCAGCCCGGGGCTGGTTTAGTTGGCGAGCCTGCTTTTACCGGAAGCATACCTAGGCCCATACAATTAGCCGAGATAGACCAACCTGTTTCAGTCTGCCACCAATGATCAATCACAGGTTTGTTTAGATTCTCTTCTGCCCAGTACAAAGTATCGGGGTCGGTTCGCTCCCCCGCTAAAAAGAGAATTTCAAAATTACTCAGATCGTATTGCTTAAGTAATTCTGCATCAGGATCTTCTTTTTTAATGGCACGAAAGGCGGTTGGCGCTGTGAATAATGACTTTACATTATGTTCAGCAATGACGCGCCAGAAAGCACCGGCGTCTGGAGTACCAACTGGCTTTCCTTCAAACAGAATCGTTGTACATCCTTTTAATAAAGGACCATACACAATATAGGAATGGCCTACTACCCAACCGACATCAGAAGCAGCCCAATACACATCGCCTGCTTCGGCGTTATAAATCGCTTTCATGGTCCAGTTAAGTGCAACGGCATGACCACCATTGTCTCTTACCACGCCCTTGGGAATCCCAGTAGTTCCAGAAGTGTAAAGAATATAAAGGGGATCAGTAGATTTTAGGGAGACACAGTCGGCTGATTCAGCCGTTGCCATTGCATCGTTCCAACTTACATCTCTGCCTTCAATTAGCTCTGCGGTAGCTTCTGGTCGTTCGAAAACAATTATTGAAGAGGGTTTATGTATAGCAATGTCGATAGCGCCATTTAGTAGTGGCATATAAGGAATGACGCGATTAACTTCGATGCCGCAGCTTGCAGTTACGATTACTTTTGGTTCAGCATCATCGATTCGCACAGCTAGTTCGTTAGAAGCAAAGCCTCCAAACACCACGCCATGAATCGCACCAATTCGAGCGCAAGCCAACATGGCAACTAACGTTTCAGGAATCATTGGCATGTAGATAATGACACGGTCGCCCTTCTCCACCCCTTTAGTTTTTAGAACACCGGCAAACTTCGCAGTTAGTTCTTGTAATTCTGAAAAGGAGAATTTTCTAACTGTACTGGTTACCGGACTGTCGTAAATAAGTGCGATGTCGTCGCCACGACCTGCCTCTACATGTCGGTCTACCGCGTTGAAACAAGTATTTAATTCCCCGTCGACGAACCATTTTCCATGAGGACTTTCGCTGGTATCCAATACCTTACTGGGTTTCTTATACCAATGAATTTCTTCAGCGGCATTTCCCCAGAACTGGTCCGGGTCGGATATAGATAATCCGTAAACTTGCTCAAATGCATCGTTGCTATCTGATGACATTATTTTCTCCTGTTGCTTCAAACAGAGAGTATCAAAAAGTTGCCGGATCAATCACAAAAAACTCTGGTAGATTTTGTGACAATACAAACAGTTCAAGTAATGACGCGTTGTAATTGGTTTCTGCAATCCCTGTAATCTAACTAGTAACTGAGCAGAGAGAGGGGTTAGAAAAGTTTTTAGGGAAATCTTAATAGGAACCAGTCAACCAGCAAAGATTTCAAAATTGATTCGCAAGGATTGCGCCAAGCACTAGAAATTTACTTTATTGTCTCTAGGCAGCTTGGTGCTAACCATATCTAAACTGCAATGCACACATTTTTGTGTGGTTAGATTAAGTAATATGTTTTTTACATAAAACTGTTTTGCGCAAGCGGGACAACGGCGGCGTGCTACGTCTAACCAGAACCCTGCGCAGAGCACAAAATAGAAAAACATAAAGAGGTCGATTGGTTGTCTATTACTCAGCAGAATCCAGACTGTTAGTATGTAAACCGGCAGCGTCCAGAGACAAACGATAAGTCTGATGCGAGCTCTATGTATTTTACGCACAGAAGGCTGATGATCAAGACCAGTGCGACGTCGCGGGGTCACTAGGTTATCGCTGGGTTCTTCCGATTTTGGTTCATGGGAATTCATTAGTATCCTGCTTTTACTAGTGATAAGGCAGTCTAAACTCTAATCAAGCTTGCGGCTAATGTATAGTGGGTTTTAAAGTTTTATGGCTTTAGACAGCAAGAGTGCTTAGAGCAATCCAACCCTGAGCAATGCCAAACAGAAATAAATTATCTATTTCGAAAATCAGGGGAATCATTATTGATAGCCCTGTGCTTGAAGATTAAACAAAGTCGCATACTGGCCACCAGTGTCCAGTAGATCTGTATGACTTCCTTCTTCCTGTATTTTTCCTTTATCTAAAACAATTATATGGTCCGCCATTCTAACTGTAGAAAATCGGTGGGAAATAATTATCGAAATCTTGTTAGCGGTAAGATCGCGAAAATGACTAAAAATTTCGGCTTCTGCTTTGGCATCGATCGCGGCAGTCGGTTCATCCAAAACCAATATGTCCGCTTTGCTTCGCATAAAGGCGCGGGATAGGGCAATTTTTTGCCACTGGCCTCCTGACAATTCTTTACCATCTTTAAACCAGGTACCCAATTGAGTTTTGTAAGACTGAGGTAAATCTTTTACGAAGACATCTGCCATGCCTTTATGTGCCGCTTCTCGGATACGAGGTTCTTTTTCAATTTCCTCAACATCACCAATTCCTATATTTTCACCAACTATTAACTGATAGCGAGCAAAATCTTGAAAAATGACTCCGATTTTTTTACGCAGGACATCTATGTCCCATTCTTTAAGTTCAAGCCCTTCAAAAAATATTTTCCCATTTGTAGGTTTATACAGTCGCGTTAAAAGTTTTATCAGTGTTGTCTTGCCGCTACCGTTCTCTCCAACGATTGCCAAGGATTGTCCCGGTTTAATATGCAGGGATACATTGTTTAATGCGGGTTTTTCGCTACCGGAATAAACAAAAGTTACTTCTTCAAATCGAATCCCATCCTCAGGCTTTGGACCAACAGTTTTGTCTCCAGTTTGTTCAGGAATCTTGTGTTCCAGATATTCTGTAAGATTAGATAGGTACAAATTGTCTTCGTACATTCCATTGACTGCGGTCAGGCTATTGGTAACTGCATTCTGTCCAAGTCGAAACTGAGCGATGTACATCGTCATCTGCCCAATTGTGATTGCGCCAGCGATAGCCGCAAATCCTACCCATCCATAAGCAAAGTAAAATGCCGCGCTTGCAAGCAATCCAAGAACATATCCCCAGAAACCACGCCTTAATACCAGGCTTCTATCTTCTTTATATATGTTACGAAAAATATCTACATAGCGCTGTAAGAAGAGCTTACCTAGCTGCAGGAGCTTTACTTCCTTCACACCATCTTCTCGGGTCAGCACCATTTCCAGGTAGATCTGCATACGCCGTTCCGCTGAACGCCGCCGATGTATTCGAAACGCTTCTCCGGAAAACTTTGCTTCTGCAACAAATGCTGGTACTCCAGCTATCGCCAAGAGTGCTACCGCCCAAACTGAAAACTGGAACAGAAAGACCCCAATCGCAATTATAGAAATTACGTCTCTCATTAGATCGAAGGTTTTAATAACCAAGGAAAGTGGACGACTTGAGGCTTCTCTGCGGGCTCGCACTAGTTTGTCGTAGTACTCCGCATCTTCGAAGTGGGCGAGCTCAAGAGTTAAGGCTTTTTCCAAAATCATGACGTTAATTTTGTTGCCTAGCAGCACGCGCAGTATCGACTGGCAAACGGTATTCAATTTCTGCGCACCAGTCATGATGACAACCAGAGCAAGCTCAAGAAAGACATAAAATAAAAGATCTCTTTGGGCTTGCTCTGCGAATTCACCAGTTTGCTGCAAAGCCGAAGCTACTGCGTCCACAAACAAACCACCCACGGACGCGATTGCAGCGGGCAATACTCCGGAAACTAAGGTCGAGATTGCCATCACAATGGTCAAAGCCGCGCTGGTACTCCAAACTATTTCCAATGCAACTTTGCTATATTGAAAAACCGAGAGGAATTTGTTAACGGAGTTATTTGATTCTTGTGTATCCAAGACTATTTCTTTTCAAGGCGAATGAGTTGATGTGTTGCGATTGCTAGACTTATAACGAATAAAATGTGGCCAAAGAGTCTAGCACAATAAAAAACCCAGCCTGCTAAGGCCGGGTTTCATATTCGAAATTTGTTGGATGTGTTTAAATTTTTACAAACTTCAAAACAATGCGATCGGTATTTCTACCCAAGCTCGGATCGAATGGACCAACCGTGTGATCGTCTGCAGCATTATCTAAAACATCACTTGCACCAACTAGCGCAAATTGGCCGCTATTGACGATCGCGCTAACTGCTTCATCAAAAGATATGCGATGCAACGACACATTATCAGCACCCGGTGTACCCTCGTGATCGATCACCAAAAAAATGCCGCCCGGCTTTAGTGATGTTGCGATCTGACCAAGCAGGCTTTGGGCCGCTTGTGGATTTGAATTATGTACGTCATGAAAATTTAGTGCAGTAATAGCAAAATCCACTGAGCTCGCTGCAACGCTACCAACATCACCTTCGAGCAGTTCTATGTTGCTTAGACGATCCTCCTTATCAACTATGGCTTCGCTATAACGTTCAGCCATAGCGCCGGCATTTTGCATTATTACTCTGCCGCTATCGCCGACAGCATAAGAAAGCACTTCGGTATACCAACCACCAGCAGCAATTATGTCAAGAGCTGTCATTCCAGGTTCCAGACCCGCAAAAGCAAGCACTTGAGGAGCTTTGCGTGCCGCGTCTCTTTCTTTTTCTGCTGCTGGTCGATCAGGGTTTGCCATCGCACGTTCTAATGCAGCTGTATCTAATTGAGCAGTTGCATTTGAACAAACTAGGAAAAGTGCTATTAGTGAAAGAATAGTTTTCATATACCTTACCCTTATGTTAATTATTCGGTTTGAACAATCCTGAGAATAATAGAGAATTCTTTTAAGAATATTATCTTCTGAAAGAAAGCTTTGCAGAATAAACCATCCTAAACAGCCAAGTACACCTAATTCGGGAAAAGGTGATGCTCCACCGACCGAATTCGGGATTAGAAAATTGAAAAGAAAGTGTAGGAGAGCTAGTGGAGACGCTTGGCAGCTTTCAACTCTTCTTCGAAGAATTCCTTTACTTGGAGAAGTTGTGTTCTGTCCCCTTCGTCCTCCATTAATGGCATGTGCTGCTCAATATCATTGAGGATGTTTGTAATACTCCCTGTATCCAGATTACTGAGATCCAGATCGAAGGGAAATTTTGTTTCCTTAGCCATGCCAAAAACTGCTCCATACTGCCGCAATGCCCCATTTTAGGGGGGTCAAAGTTCGCAAAACATAGTATCGACTGACTTTAAGAAATCTTCATAAGAATTTCTAAAATAAGGATTTTTTGTGTGGTTTTATTACGGTAGTGCATATATGAACACCATTAACTTTACGCAGTTCATATGCATGATTACACTACCCCATAAATTTTGTGAATTCCTCAGGATTTTTAACTTCAGGAAGTTGATAAACCATCGCTGATAAAAAGTGGAATAGTAAGACTTGGGTACTGAAGTACCTTCGATGAAAGGCTTTGCTACTTTCAGATAGAAAGGTGATTCAGCTTGATATCACTTTGAGTTGAATAAATTATAAGAATCACCCAACGAGTTTATAGAAATGCTAACAGAAGAAGATAAAACCCCACCATATCACCATGGCAACGTCAGGGAAGCGCTTATCGACGAGGGAATGCAACTAATTGAATCCAACCAAGTGGAATTGCTCTCCTTGCGTCGTCTCGCGAAAGAAGTAGGAGTAACTCCCTCTGCCGTGTATAACCATTTCTCTAATAGAAATGCATTAATGCTGGCCATCAAAATTCGCCTTTATGACGAATTCAATAAGTTCTTCGAGAATCGATCCAGTAATTCTGGAGATCCAGAACAGGACCTTGTGGAAATTTGTTTAGCTTACTGTCATTTTTCCCAAGAGTATCCTTCACGCTTCCACTTCTTATTCAGCTCAATCCTACCAATCGAGTGGTCGACCCCTGATATGGTAGAAATCGCCACTCGAACCCTAGCAAGAACCCGCAAATTGGTATTGAAAATATACGACAAGTACAAAGTTCCCTGTTCAGAAGAAAAAGTCGTAAACACAACATTGCTAATATGGGCGCAGCTACACGGGCTCGTTGCACTAAAGCAATCTGAAATCATTAACGCAGCGGTTACTTACCAGGACTGGCCGAAAGCCTGTTCATTAGTTAGTCATAAGCAAGTCGAAGGACTTATTCGAAATCATCTAACGATGACAGTTAACGCGATCTTAAATACTCAGCACGCTGAAAGTCATCATTAGTCTACCAATCTAGACCCATCGCCCTTCGAGCTAAATTATTCTTTACGACTGAAATGTTATCGACTCCACTCATACCAATATTGCGCAGCCACCGAATCGGTAGTGCTTGTTCGGCGAACAAATATTTGAATCCCTCCATTAACCACATCATTCCAAGGTTATGCCCCTTGCGCTTGCGCTGATAACGTCCAAGTACAGTTTGATCTGACAGTTCACGCCCTACTTCGATTCCATGATGGAGTTCCCGAGCTAATACTGCAGCGTCTAGAAATCCTAGATTGACCCCTTGTCCGGCAAGAGGATGAATACTGTGAGCAGCATCTCCGATTAACACCACATTATTTTTCACATAATCGATGGAATGTCTTTGCCATAGGGGAAAGGTAAAACGCTTATCACACCATTCGATATTGCCCAATCGTCCTTCTATTGCTTTAGTTAACTCAGCGCAAAAATTCTTGTCTGATAATTGCATTAAGTATTCCGCATGTTTCGGTATCGCTGTCCAAACGATAGAACAATAATTTTGTATTGAATCATTTGGTTCAACTGATAAAGGCAAGAAGGCCAAAGGACCAGTATCAATGAACCGTTGCAGCGCAGTTTGTTGATGGGCTAATTCAGTTTTTACCGTGGTTACTATTGCATTGTGGTTGTATTCCCATTCTCTAGTTGGGAACCTACAAAGTTCACGAATTATAGAATTGGCGCCGTCTGCAGCAATTATCAGTTTTGCAGTTTTTTGCTGCCCTTTATCTGTAATTAAACGTGTGCCTCCTTCACTGACTTCCATCGATGCAATATTCATAGGAGCAAGTAAACTTAGATTTTTTTGATTACTTATCTGTTGATAAAGAGCACTGCTCAAAATCGAATTTTCAACTATAGTGCCCAATTCCGACTGGTTTAAATCTATCGCAGAAAAGTTGATGGAGCCGGTACCGTCTGCATCCCAGACTTGCATGCCGAGATAATTGCAGCAACGGGCAGCTTCAATGTCCGGCCAAACTTTCAAGTCTAAGAATATTTTTTTCGTAGCAGTAGTTATCGCACTTACGCGAGGATCAAATTTGCCCCCGGTAACTTCAAGATTCAAGACATCAAATTTCGCTCTATCTACTAATGCAATTTTCAAATCTAGATCCCGCAGTAAACAGGCCATGGTAGCACCGACCATGCCACCACCTACGATTACAATATCGAAACTTTGTTCCTGGGAATCATTCATTACCTACCATTATAAGCAGCATCGGGAAAAGTCCCTAGCTCCCATTGTTTATCCCTAGCCTGTGCTGATAGACTGCTGCGCTCAATTGGAGGCAATGCCAATACCCCCAAAGCAGGAGAACCAGATAATGAGTAATGTTGTGAGTGCCGATCAATTAGGCGACTACATTGGAAAAGAAGTAGGGCTTACAGATTGGTTTGAAATTGATCAGGACCGAATAAATAACTTTGCTGAAGCTACTGGAGATTTCCAGTACATCCATGTGGATGAAGAACGAGCTACCGAAACTCCATTTGGCGCCACCATTGCCCATGGGTTCTTAACACTTTCATTGTTGAGTAAATTAAGCTCCATGAGCGGTGGTATTAAGCTGGAAAATTCAGTTATGGGAATTAATTATGGACTCAACAAAGTGCGATTTCTTAATCCAGTGAAGGTAAACAGTAAAATTCGTGCCCGCTTTGAGCTGATTAGTGCGGAAGAAAAAAAGCCTAATCACTATCTACTTATGCACAACGTCACTGTTGAGATTGCAGGTGAAGAAAAACCAGCACTAATTGCAGAATGGTTGGGAATGACTGTGCTAGCCTGATTAACTCATGCTGATAACTAGCAAAAATTATTTGATTGACGATTTTAGGTAAGTCCATGAAGAGGTCTTTTCTCACTTTAATTCCTTTCCTTTCCGCTTGTGCCGGTGAACCACCAGAAAATATTGGGGTGACTGAAGATCGGCTTTCCCCCTGCCCTGAATCTCCAAACTGCGTATCAAGTTTTGAATCCGACGAAGAGCACAGTATAGAACCATTGAATGCGAACTTAGAACAGATTGAGCAGGTGCTCGTCAGTCTAGATGAGGCCAATATTGTTAGTGCGTCAGAGAACTATATATATGCAGAATTTACGAGTCGATTAATGCGCTACGTAGATGATGTAGAGTTTCTTTACGATCAAAGTAAAGGAATCACGCATGTGCGTTCAGCATCAAGGATTGGTTATAGTGATCTTGGTGCAAATCGAAATCGAATAGAAAGTATTCGAGAATTACTTCAGTAGTTCTTTAGCTATCTGGCCATTATTCCCATTGCCTGTTCGGCAAAAGTTTTTCTTGCTGATGGCAATAACTCCAGCGTCAGTAATCCGAGCTGACGTAGTATTACATTTGATTGCTTATTGTTAGAAAACAGCTTGGTTAAGCTGTCGGTAAAACGAATAGAGTTTTGTTGATCAAAATCCTGCTTCTCAACGTAGCGTTGTAAAGTAGCCATGTCCCCAAGCGGTTTTTGTTGCGTAACCGCGCTACTCAGTGTTGAAACCAATGCCTCGATATCTCTTAGAGCCAGATTAAGCCCTTGGCCGGCAACTGGATGCAAGGTGTGGGCAACATTGCCCAATAAGACTAGCGATGGTCTTATCTGCTCCTTAGCCAAAGACAGGCTCAACGGATAACAAAACTTTTCTCCAACTTGTATAACCGCACCAAGATGATTACCAAAACTATTCTGTAACTTGACAATAAACTCTTCATCGTCAAGTTCCATATATTCAGCACTTTCTTCTGCTCTTACAGTCCAAACCAACGAGCAACGATTCTCTCCATTAAATTCGCGCAATGGCAGAACCGCCAATGGCCCGGTATCGGTGAATCTTTCGAATGCACAAAATTGATGAGGAAGTTCAAAAGCTGCATTAGTAATAATCGCATGTTGGTTATAACTTTCTTTTGATTGTCCAATGCCCAGTTGATCACAGATTGGAGAACGTCCTCCATCAGCTAACACAACCAATCCTGCCAATACTTGAAACCGATTATCGCCAGCGACAATTTCGAGCCTCATTCCTTCTTCTTTTGGCGAAATTTTTTCTATTATTGCAGGAGCCAGATGGGCAATAGATTCTGATTCGCTAAGTTGAGTATTGAGTACGATCCCGAGATTAGCATTTTCAACAACATAGCCCAGAGCCTCTGTTCCCTGCTCTTCTCTTGTGAGGCAAGTCGATCCAAAACGACCACGATCGGAAACTCGAATCTCGCAAATAGGAGAAACTTGTTCCTCGATTTCTTCCCACAGCCCTATCGATTCATATATTAGTCGTGACCCAAAAGAAAGCGCAGTAGATCTTGCATCAAAACTGGATTGGAAGCAGATATCTGTTATGGGCGCTGTCGCTTCAACTACGAGTATATTGGGGCAACTTGCTGTCAGAGACTTGCTTAAGGCATAGGCAAAACTGGCGCCTACCATCCCGCCGCCAACGACGACGATATCATAGTTATTCTCGGGAGAGCTGATAATCATAAAAGTTAGCTAGTGGGCCACTGACATATAGGACTCGATTTCTTGCACCGTTTTCGGAATCCCAGTGCTGAGGACTTTATGGCCTGACTTGGTGACTAGAACATCATCTTCTATTCGCACGCCAATACCGCGCCATTTTTCTGGGACGTTAGAGTTCGAAGGCGAGATGTAGATTCCGGGTTCAATAGTAGTGACCATTCCTGGCTCCAGAAGACGCCAATGGTCATCAATCTTGTAATCTCCTACATCATGGACATCCATGCCAATCCAATGACCTACGCGATGCATATAGAAGTCTTTGTATGATTCATTCTTAATAAGCTGTACCGGCCTGCCCTTCATCAGGCCTAGTTTAACAAGGCCCTGAGTAATGACCTTTACCGAAGCATTGTGTGGTGCATCCCAGGGAACTCCGGGTTTTACAGCTTCAATCGCAGCTTCTTGTGCTTTCAACACAATTTCGTAAATATCTTTCTGCTCCGGTGTGAATTTCCCACTCGCCGGGAAGGTTCGAGTAATATCCGAAGCA
>DFQD01000217.1 GCA_002377605.1 Gammaproteobacteria bacterium UBA3498
GCCTTGCATTTGTCCCATCATGGAGGGCGTGCCAACCGGATAAAAGTTTAGTTCACTTTCATATTTTTGATAAACCGCAGTTAAGGCCTCGTCGAAAGAAAAGTAAGCAAGCTGGTCGGTATCCTGAAATTCAACGTTTTGAACAACAGCATTGTCATCAAAAGTGAGCTCAAAGTTTGCGAATCCATCATCCAGCTCAATACCGGCAACGTCCACGACGGGTTCGTATCCTTCTACTGGAATGGTTCCGTAATCTGTCTGGACCAGTATTGCGCCATATTCACCGTCTTCGGAGTAGAAGGCGCCTATATAATCTTGCTGGTTTAAAGCTTTAGTTCGAAGAGCCTGGAGCTCAGCATTACTAGTAGGTAGCTGTCTGGGAATTAACCTGTCTGCTCTTAACGTATCTCCTACACTTTCCTGGACGCGGATGTTTGCGAGTGATTGGATTCTTCGTATATGGGACAGCTCTTCCCAGGAAATTTCAGGGTATTCGCTTCTATTAAGATCTTGCCAGTTAACCAAGTCATCGGTTAATTGTTGAACTGCCGTCAAAGATTCCCGAGAGAAAACGTTGTCGTCTTTCGGGGCATAAATAATGAACACTGAATCATCACCGCCGAATTGTCGACGAAACTCGTCGAGTGCTATTTGGGCAGGATTTTCTTCCTCCAAGAAACTGTCAGTGGACATATCAAAAACGGTGAGGGTAAAAATTCCATACAAAAGAAATGCGGATACGGCAAACAGGCTTATTAGCACTTGTTTCTTGTAATGTAGGATAACGTTTGGTGTCTTTCCAAATAAGTCTGTCAGTGCTAAAAGAGTTTTTTCCATTTTAAAATCCGTTAGTTAATTGTCTGCTTTACTTATTTTGGTTGAAGGAATAAGAATGGATTTTATCTTCTACAGATATTGATCCTAGTCCAGACAACGATAGACACCGAAAGACTGCCTTCCTTCTTCTATCACCGATTCAGGTACAATGACGTTGCCGCCAAGGTCGCCAGCTTCATTACGAGCCAAACGGATCAGTTCGTCTTGCAATCGCTCCCCACCACGCTCAACAACCACCAAGCGACTTAGGGTTTGGGCCTGAGCGCTGCCAATACGCTGACAATTAGTGATCTCATTACCAGACGCTAATCTCACGGACTCTCCTGCATTAGTTACCTGTACCCAGCTATTGCAGCTACAGAAAATTACTAGCAGCGAAGAAAGGAGAATTATGCGATTCATATTTGGCTCCGAGAAGTCTAATAAAAAATGAAACCAAGCAAAGTTTACCACTTTTATTGATTTTTTGGGGGTATCTCTTGTCGATTCGATTCATCCCTTAGGCGAAAAGCTAGTGTGATACCATCCGGTATTTTTCGAAGCTTGTCTGAGACTACAAAATGGCAACTATAGAAGGTTCAGAACTTATTGATCAGCTGAAGGACATTGTCGGCCCTAGTGGTTATCGTCTCGCCGAAGATATCGACATCAAAAACTATAAGGACATGATGGGGGCTCGCTCCATTAAACCGCCCTTATTGCTGCGACCCCAGAGCACTCAAGAAGTTTCTCAGATTTTAAGAGTGTGTAATGAAGCAAAGCAACCCATAACCCCGCAGGGGGGAATGACCGGACTTGTTTCTGGCGCTGCTCCCCTAGGCGGTGAGATCGTGCTGAGTTTTGAACGTATGAAGCAGGTGGTAGAGGTGGACAAATTTACCTCAACCATGACAGTGCAAGCTGGAGTGGAATTGCAAACCATTCAGGAAACCGCTGAAGAAAATAATTTGTTATTTCCATTAGACCTCGGTGCCAGGGGTAGCTGCACCATTGGCGGCAATCTAGCAACCAATGCGGGCGGTAATCGAGTTATTCGATACGGTATGATTCGCGACATGGTTATTAGTGTAGAAGCAGTGCTTGCGGATGGCTGCGTTATCGAAGGTCTGCACAAGCTGCGTAAAAACAACACAGGTTATGATTTGAAGCAACTATTTATTGGTAGTGAAGGTACGTTGGGAGTTATTACCAAGGCTGTATTAAAACTTGCCCCTAAACCTAATAGTCAAGCTGTCGCATTATGCGGGTTAAAAAGTTTTGATGAGGTTGCAAATTTCCTTGTACACGCTCAGTCGAATTTAGGGTCTAATTTAAGCGCATTCGAAGTCTTGTGGAATAACACCTATGTATTAATCGATGAATATGTTCCCAGTGTTAATGTGCCACTTCCGGATTCCTATGGTTTTTATGTGCTGATTGAGAGCATGGGATCTAATGCTGAAAGAGATCTTGAGCTATTTCTGGATTGTCTTAATCAAGCAAATGAGCTGGGGCTAATAGAAGAGGTTGTTGTTGCAGATTCCGATGCTAAGGTTAAAAAAATCTGGGATGTTCGTGACGGTGCTGCTGAAGTAATTGGTGCTGGTTATATGCACGCCTTCGATGTTTCGCTCAATATTGATGCCATGGGTTACTTCGGGGAGGAAGTAGAAAAACGTATTCGGGAAAAGTTTGAAGATACGACTATTGGGTTATTTGGGCATGTTGGTGATGGTAACGTACATATTATTGTTAACGTTGGGCCAGAAACTCGAAACGTGCACCTTGACATAGACGAAATTGTTTATGCTTTGATCAAGGAATTGAATGGTTCCATATCTGCAGAGCATGGAATTGGCATAATGAAGAAACAGTTTTTAAACTACAGTAAAAGCGACCCTGAAATTGGCTTAATGAAGACGCTTAAACAAACAATGGATCCCAACGGGATATTGTCCCCGGGAAGAATTTTTTAGGAGTGGTAAATGACCGACAATAATCTATCAGGCAAAAATGTTGTAATCATCGGTGGTACTGCTGGTATCGGGCTCGCTACTGCGATTGCTGCGAGTGAAATGGGTGCGAATGTCTGGGCTGCCGGGCGTAGTGAAACTAACATTGAAAAAGCCAAAGCTTTGAGCGATGGCAAATTTGAAGTAAGACAGGCAGATACTCACAACGCCAATCAGTTACACGATATTTTTAAAGAAGCAGGAACTATCGATCATCTGGTTTCAGCTGCAATCGGTGGGGAACGCACCCTAAAGCCTTTTGTCGAACAATCCGAAGAGCAATTCCAGGCGGCTTATGGCAAGTTGTGGGGCTATGCCAAAGTAGTACGGGAAGGATATTCTTACGTGTCCGACGATGGTGCTATAACATTGGTGAGCGGATCCCCTGCAAGAAAAATTTCACCGAGCACTTCGGCGTTAAGTTGTGTAGGGGGGGCTGTGGAAAACATGGTGCGCTGCCTTGCCGTAGAGTTGACGCCAATACGAGTAAATGTAGTGTCACCTGGCACTATCTCAACAGCAATGTTCGATCATTTTGGTGATGAAAAAGAAGAAAAACTGAAAGCTGCGACCCAAGGACATCTAATTAAGCGAGCAGGAACTGCCGAGGAAGTTGCAGAAGGACTGATTTTCGTAATGAACAATCGCTTTGTAACTGGTACGACTGTCGAGATTGATGGTGGGCGAATCTTAAGCTAGTTGCGCTCACGACGCTAGTAACTCTTAATATCGATATTTTAATTATTAAATAAATTTATTTGGTACTCATTTAATGAATAATACGAACACTAAATCGGAAGTAGAGGAATCTGTAGTAACTGACCCAGGCATGAGTCTGATCGATGCGATTTATGAGCGTAGGTCAGTTAGAGGATTTTTAGATAAGGAAATCCCACAGCTTGTACTTAATCGGGTTTTTGAAATCGCACAAAAATCACCATCAAATTGTAATGTCCAACCTTGGAAAGTATACGTTGCTTCCGGTGAATTAAAAGAGCGGCTCAAGAAGCAAATGGTAGAGAAGGTTGTTTCTGGTGTTGAAGCGAATCCGGATTACCCCTATCGCAGTACTTTTGAAAATGAATATCGTAAGCGTCAGGTAGAATGTGCTGTTGCGCTTTATTCGTCGATGGATATTGGTCGGGACGATAAAGAGGGGCGTATGCGTGCTTCTTTAAGAAACTTCGAATTCTTTGATGCTCCCTATATTGCATTTATCGGAATGGATCCATCGTTTGGAACCACAGTTGCATTAGATGTAGGCATGTGGGCTCAAACCTTAATGCTGACCATGGTTAGTTTCGGGATTCACAGTTG
>DFQD01000008.1:0-4540 GCA_002377605.1 Gammaproteobacteria bacterium UBA3498
AAGTTTGGTTTTCCAATAGAGAATGTGGTGTTGTTGACTCTAGTTAACGCTGCTTTAACTTATTGGCTGGCCCCAAAAATTGGAGCACTGATTAGTTACATAGGAGAGCGTCGTGCACTCACTTTGGAATACGTTGGCCTGGTAATCATTTTTGTCAGCTATGCTTTCGTTGATTCCATAGCAGTGGCAATAGCACTCTATTTACTAGATCATTTATTCTTTGCCATGGCTATTGCCATCAAGACTTACTTTCAGAAGATTGCTGATCCTACAGATATCGCTGCCACTTCATCCATCAGCTTTACTATCAATCATATTGCCGCGGTCATCCTGCCCGCAGCACTCGGATTTGTTTGGGTAATTAACCACGGAGCTGTATTTCTGGTGGGTGCGGCAATCGCATTTGGTTCTCTGGTTCTCACTCAATTCATCCCTGACAAACCGCAGCAAGGCCAGGAAACCCGCTGGACCCAGTGGTCTTCTCCGACGTAACCTCCCAAGTTCCTGATTAAATAGTTCTTTACGGTTAGTTAACGTCGCTTACCTAGCTTTGGGATCGGTAAAGCTCTATTTTCCTTTACTTCTGGGTTTCTTGCTTTTTTAAGGAGTAGAGCATTCAAATGAGTTTCAAGTGTAAAGCCTTGCTCGCGCTGATTTCCTCGGCAACCCTGTTTTCCATACAGTCGGCATGGGCACAAGAGGACCAGATTGAAGAAGTAGTAATCTGGGGTAGGTCCCTACAATTAATTGGAACAGCAGACTCTGCTTCCCAGGGGGTCATTGGTTATGCAGACTTTTCAACTCGACCAATGGCTCGAGTAGGAGAGCTCGTTGAAGTCGTTCCAGGCATGATCGCCACCCAACACAGTGGTCCCGGCAAGGCGAATCAATATTTCCTGCGGGGATTCAACCTGGATCACGGTTCCGATTTCTCCACGTTTTTCGATGGCATGCCAGTAAACATGCGCACCCATGCCCATGCTCAAGGTTATATGGACCTAAACTTCATCATTCCCGAAATAATCGAGCGCATAGATTTTCAAAAAGGCCCTTACTTCGCCGACACCGGAGATTTTTCACTAGCCGGATCAAATTCAATGAAGACCTATGATGTTCTAGACGAAGGCTTCACCGAATTAACTCTGGGCTCGCGCGATGAGATTCGATTCGTCACTGCTAACTCATTTGATTTCGCTGAAGGTACTTTGCTTTACGCTTTAGAACACCAACAAACCAATGGCTTTTATGACCTAGAGCAAGATGTCAGAAAGCTAAATGGCTTGCTTAAATACACAGGTGATCTAGCTGGTATTCCAAGTCGCATTACCTTAAGTGCCTACGATTCAGATTGGACTTCTACTAATCAAATTCCACAACGCGCGGTGAACAGCGGCTTAATTGATCGCTTCGGTTTTATAGACCCAGACCTCGGTGGAGAATCCTATCGTTATTCAATTACAGGTAACTTTGAATTAGCAGAAAGCTGGGACTTAAATCTTTATGCCAGTTCTTATTACATGAGTCTGATTAACAATCCAACTTATCTGTTAAACGATCCAATCAATGGCGATGAGTTTGAACAGGAAGATGAGCGGCGCCTGTTCGGAGGCGCATTAAGAAATGAAACCGAGATTGAATTATTCGGGGTACTCGTAAGACGAACTCTCGGTGCCGACGCACGATACGACAATGTGGACGAACTCAACCTGTTTAACACACTTTCCCGAAGGCGCATTGGCACAATCCGCGAGGATAAAGCAGAAGAATTCAGTATTGGTGCTTTTGGCGAACTGCAATTTCAAGTTACTGATGCTTTACGGGCTACCGTTGGAGTCCGTTACGACTACTATGATGGTGAAGTAGATGCATTTCGAGCGCAAAACTCCGGAAGCGACCATGATTCACTGTGGCAACCCAATATCGGGCTAGCTTATCGTCTCAATGAAAACATAGAATTTTATGGAAACTACGGACACGGTTTTCATTCCAATGACGTCCGCGCTGCGGTTAATACTGTTGATCCCGTAACTGGCGATCCAACCGACTCATTAGATGTCTTGGTCGAAGGGAAAGGCAGCGAGATCGGTTTTCGCTATGACACCCTCGAAGGATTTAATTTATCAGTTGCATATTACACGTTGAAAATGGATTCGGAACTCGTATTCGTAGGCGATGCTGGCACAACAGAACCTGGTGACCCTTCCCGTCGTGACGGTTTCGAAGTAACGTCATTCTGGGAAATCAGCGATCAGCTGGTCTTTGATATTTCTGGCGCTAAATCCGATGGGCACTTTATCGGATTGCCTTCAAGTGAAAACGCGATCCCCGATGCCCACGACTTAGTTTATGGAGCGGGTCTGACCTATGCCGGCGGAAACGGCTGGACCTCAAGTCTGCGAGTTAGACATTTTGGAGATACGGCACTGACTGAAGACGAAGTAGTCGAAAAAGGTAGTTCCACTTTGCTTCATTTCGGCTTGTCTTACGAGCAAGACAAGTGGGAAATTGGATTAGACATACTTAATCTTCTCAACGAAGAAGATGATGACATTGCTTATTGGTTTGAATCACAACTGCCAGGGGAGGCGGCAGCAGTAGAAGACATCCATTTCCATCCAGCGGATCCTCGTACTGTGCGAGTATTGATGAAATACAAATTTTAACTTAATAGTTTCAGTCCTTGTTGATTACAGCAAAACAACAAGAATATGCAGACGGGAGCTCTGAATTGGTAGAGCTCCAGTCTGCAAGCTAAAAATATCTAGTCCTGATCGAATACGACGGTAAATGTAACCGGAACTGCACGACTAATGCTGGGAAGACCAGCAACTTCGCGTAGGGCTTCTACACCTGAAACCATTCCGTGAGCGTCCGCACTTACTAAGATCGGTTTTACGGTAGAAGCTACAGCACCATTTGCTAAACGAGTAACCAAAACATCCGCATTATAAGAATTGCTCTCTCCATGAATATCTAGTTCAAAAGATATTTGCATAGCTCGAGTCGAACCGGCTGGCATAGCTGTTACTGTCGCGACATCGATATTTCCAATGATTCTGGCTTCAGGAAAAATGCTGGTTTCGAACAACATGTTTTGCATGCGTTCATTTCGAATATCGATGAGTGTATTTACACTGGCAAGTTCTATAATAATCTCAACTGCACCGTCATCATCGATCGAACCAGTCATAAGATCAAAAGTGTGAACCTCTGCAACATGATCCGCCTTAATAGTGACGAAACTCAAGGTTGAAGAATCGTTAACTAAAGACCATTCAGCTTGGGCAGTACTGGTCAGAAATACGGCTGCAACACCTAAAGTGACCAATTTTATTAGGGACTTGAGGATCATCCTCTCTCTCCTTTCTTCTATGTGTTCTGTGGGTTAGCAGGGAAATTCGAGTTGCTAAGCTTACCCGATAATACCTTTAAGGGTATAGCACGTTTATAATCCGGTTTCTGAAAAAATATCCTTAATAGGAATTAGGTGGCACTAAATATCCCAGTTATCAACGCAAGCGGCGGATTCGATGACGATCAGTTTATCGCATCGCTCGCTATTGCCTGCGAAGAATGGGGCATTTTCCAGATCACTGGACATGGAATCGATCCGCAATTGCGGCAACGTTTTTTTAGCAGTATGGAAGATTTTTTCGCGCTGCCTAAAGATACAAAACTGACTCTATCTCGCACTAAGAATAATATGTGGGGCTACTACGATAAGGAACTCACTAAAAATAAAGTCGATGCCAAAGAGATTTATGACATTGATGGCAATATCGACAATCTCAAAAAAGAGCATCCTGAGCTTCAAGTTCCATGGGCTGAAGACGGTTCAAAGCTTAGATCAGTTGTCATAGAATGGCTGCAACAAGTAGACCAGCTAAGTGCAAACCTGCTCGGTTCAATTTGTATTGCGCTAGGAGAGTCTTCTGCAACGCTTAATCCATTCTTTCTGAAAAATCACACTAGCTTTTTACGCCTCAATTACTATCCTTCGGTCAGCGAAAGACTTCCCCTAAACGACGTTGAAGAGCTAGGCATCCACCCGCATACCGATGCAGGTGCATTAACCGTGCTAGTACAAGATGACTTACCCGGACTCCAGGTTCAGAAAGATGACGCCTGGCACACAGTAGTGCCTAAAGAAGGTGGCTTTATTGTTAATATCGGCGACATGGTGCAGGTCTGGTCAAATGATAGATTTAAAGCACCGGTGCATCGTGTATTAGCAAGTGGAAAACAAGCGCGTTACTCCGCCCCATTTTTTTATAACCCGTCCTACGAAACTGTTTGTACTCCTTTGGTTGCTCAATCAGAGAACAGTCATTACAAGCCAATTTCTTGGCGAGACTTTCGCAGCGGCCGCGCCGCTGGCGACTATGCTGACGTTGGTGAAGAAATTCAGATCTCCTGGTATCGGATTTAGAAAATCTAACTTGCCGTTACAAGCAATTAATTAAAATTAAGGTAAACTGGGCTCCTTTTGCCTTAACCCGTTGGAAATGAAAGCAAGCAGCCCAATCGTAAAGCACCTGGT
>DFQD01000008.1:4954-5946 GCA_002377605.1 Gammaproteobacteria bacterium UBA3498
AACACACCCTATTCAGGTTCATTACCTGGATACATTACTGGAGTCTATGAGTTTGACGAAATTCATATCGATCTCCGCCCTCTCGCTCAATTCGCGAATGCACGAATTATTCAGGAAGAAATTCAGTCAATCGATTTAACAAAAAAAGAAATTGAGTTACATGACCGGCCTGCAATTTCATTCGACTTAATTTCACTCAACATCGGTTCTAAACCGGATGCTTTTAATATTCCTGGTGCTCAAGATTTTGCAATTGGGATAAAGCCAATTGATGAATTTCTTTCCCATTGGGATTCGATTCTTAAATTGGCCACCCACAGTTTGAAGCAGGAAAACGAATTCACCATCGCCATTGTCGGAGGTGGACCAGCCAGTGTTGAACTAGCTTTTGCAGCGCAATTTCGTATTCACCAAGAACTTCAACTAAAGACCACTGAAAAATCTTTACTCAACACAAAGATAATCAGCGCAGACCAAGAACTCTTATCTCTGCACAACTCCAAAGTTCGTAGCTTTGCAAAAACCGAGCTCGTACGACGGAATATAGAAGTAATCCTGGAGTCCTCTGTCTCGGAGTTTGAAGAGAACAAAGTAGTTTGTGAAAACGGTAATACATATTTGGCAAATAAGGTCATCTATGCTACTGGAGCTTCGATTCCTGCCTGGCCAGGAGAGTGCGGACTGGCATTAACAGAAAACGGCTTTATCGAAGTGAACAGCCATCTGCAATCCACGTCTCACGAGTTTGTTTTCGCCGCGGGAGATGCGGCAGATATTCGAGGTCAACAGAGACCAAAATCTGGTGTTTATGCAGTTAGACAGGGCCCACCTCTGGCCAAGAATCTGGTGCGTTATGCGACTGGCAAACCCCTGACTCGCTACAAACCACAACAACATGCCCTCGCACTATTAAGCATGGGCAATAAGTCAGCAATCGCGTCTCACAATAATTTCTTCTTTAAAGGTCGTAGCGTCTGGTCTATTAAACACAA
>DFQD01000232.1:0-2067 GCA_002377605.1 Gammaproteobacteria bacterium UBA3498
CTTTAAGCGAGCCGAATCATGGATTGGAGGAGGTGATCTTTACCGAGGTGGAGATGGCCCACTTGGCGTGTCTGCTGGGAACAAAATGCGGTTAAATCCACTTTATCGAGCTTTTATCGATGCAGGGATCGAAGCTGGATACCCTGAAACCCAAGATTACAACGGGGAACATCAAGAAGGGTTTGGTCCGATGCACATGACTGTGCGGGAGGGTGTACGTGAATCAACAGCAAGCGCATATTTGAACCCCATCAAGAGACGACCAAATCTTGAAGTAATGACTAAGACGTTGGTTCATCACATTGAAATTGAAAACGGTCGTGCAATTGGTATCTGTATAGATATTGGTGGCGTTAAAAAAATTATCAATGCTAAACGAGAGGTACTGTTGAGCGCAGGAGCTATAGCATCCCCAACGCTGCTACAGCGATCTGGAATTGGCAGCGAAGAGCTCTTGTCTAAAGCTGGGATAAAGCAAAAGCATAATCTTCCAGGCGTCGGCGAAAACTTACAGGATCACTTAGAGGTATATTTTCAATTTCATTGTAAGGAATCAATAACATTAAACTCAAGATTAAATTTACTTAGCAAGATTTCAATAGGGGCCAGATGGCTTTTATTTAAAAATGGTCTAGGAGCATCTAATCACTTTGAATCTTGTGCATTTATTAGGTCAAAAAAAGGATTAAAATCACCTGATATTCAATACCACTTCTTGCCGGCAGCTATGCGTTACGATGGCACACCTTCTATTAAGGGGCATGGGTTTCAAGTGCATGTGGGCCCAAATAAACCAAAAAGTCGCGGACGAGTGAGTATAAATTCGGCAGATGCCATGGCGACACCAGATATTCTTTTTAATTATTATCAACACCAAGAAGACATAAAAGCTTGGCGACAATGTATTCGCTTGACTCGAGAAATTATGGCGCAACCAGCTATGGATAGTTATCGAGGCGAAGAGATCCAGCCAGGATTGGATGTGAGTAATGATACTGAGATAGATGCTTGGGTGAAGCAAAATGTGGAAAGTGCTTATCACCCTGCGGGAAGTTGTAAGATGGGTAGGGGAGATGATTCTTTAGCTGTTGTTGATAAAAATTGTAAGGTAATCGGGATAGAGAATTTACGAGTAGTTGACGCTTCTGTTTTCCCAACTCTCCCTAATGGAAACATTAACGCACCTGTAATTATGGTTGCAGAAAAAGTTTCCGATGTTGTTCTCGGTAAAAACCCTCTTCCCTTGGAAGACGTATCAATAGCGGTTCCATTAGGATGGGAAAATTCACAGCGCGCTGGAAAGCCGGCAAGAAGCATTAATCTTAATTAGTCTTGCGGTTTGCTTAGTTGATGAACCTATATCAATTCTAAACCCCACTTAACCCCTCTAAAATCTCTGGGTTTTTAGGATTTTTGCTTGAGTGGATTTCAAAAAGATCCCTACAACCATTACTCCCTTATTTAGAGTTTAAATATAAATAAGTGCCCCCCTTCCGGCAGCATGGTATTTCCGCCAACTGCTCCGGCTATTCCAGAGAAATTTCCAGAGGCTATTGCTACATAAGTCTCACCGTCTAGTTGGTAAGCTACAGGTTGGCTGCGTATCCCTCCGCCAATACGGAAACGCCACAGCATTTCGCCAGTTTCTGCATCAAGCGCTAGAGCATGGCCGTCCTGACTGCCGGTAAATACTAGACCACCTTCAGTGCTCAGAACGCCTGCCATGATTGGCTCGGGGTCTTTATAACGCCAGACGACTTCCCCGGTTTGATAATCTATTGCCGAGATGTGGCCATATGCCGAGCCATCCTGAGCATCCACAGGAATAAATGTGCCGCCTGTATATTGATTTCCCTCAACAAAGACAGAAAGCCCTTTTTCCATCTGATTACAGCTTTCGATTACAGGAATGAAGGTCAGCCCAAGATTAGGATTCAATGCTCCAGTTACCGAGCCATTCATGCCACCGCCGGCACCAGGGCAAATTCGCACCATCGGTTCCTCTGAGGGCACCATTTCTGGATTTACAACCGGGCGACCGTTTGGTTCCATGCTAGTAGCCCAATT
>DFQD01000232.1:2376-4110 GCA_002377605.1 Gammaproteobacteria bacterium UBA3498
AGTTGTTCAACATATGATGTTGCACGCAGAAATTCACCGGTCTCTCTATTAAGAGCGTAATAGAATCCATTGCGGTTTGCCTGGACTAAACCTTTTATGGTCTCACCTTCGTGCTCGTAATCAACCAAAAATAAATGAGTGTTGCCGTCATAGTCCCAGATATCGTGAGGGGTGAATTGAAAATACCAGAGACGCTCTCCTGTATCAGGGTCAATGGCTAACACGCTGTCAGAGAATAAGTTGTCCCCCAAGCGGACATCGCCGTTCCAATCCGGTGAAGGATTTCCTGTAGTCCAATAAAGCACATCAAGGTCAGGGTCATAAGCCCCATATGTCCAAGAAGGTGCGCCTCCAGTTTCGTAGGAGGTGCCTGACCAGGTTTCTACTCCAGGTTCGCCAGCCGCAGGGACTGTATAGTGTCTCCAAACACGTTCGCCAGTTTCGACATCATATGCATCAAAAAATCCTCTAACTCCAAATTCGCCTCCGCCGACGCCAATTACGGCAATATCCTTCGCAATGAGTGGTGGCGATGTAGCGCTTAATCCCTTTTTGTAATCATCAATTACTGTATTCCAAAGCAGTTCACCAGATTTCCGGTCAAAGGCGAGTAATCGCGCATCGAGAGTTGCCATAAATATTGTATCGCCATGAATAGAAGCGCCACGGTTAACAGGGCCGCAACATATTCGTAAATCTTCTGGTTGCTGATGATCATATCGCCAATAGAGTTCACCGGTTCTAGCATCAAGAGCAAACAAGCGATTATATGAAGAAGTTATATACATTATGCCGTCGTAGATTAAGGGCGACACGGAGAACTGTCCTACAGTGCCTGTGGGAAATGCCCAAGCTAGTTGAATGTTATTAATGTTTTCTGGGGACAGTTCAGTAATTGGGCTGTGGCGATGGTTGTTATAACCTCCGCCGTACTGAATCCAGTGGTCGGTTAATTCTTGTGCGGTGTTTTGTAAAGCCTGTGTTACTCCTCCGAGATTATCCCCTATGGGATTTTCATTAATCCAATGGGTTGGTAAGTCAGCAAACAACTCTGCTGGTTCTTCTAATGCAAGATTAGGTGCAGAAGTTGATTCCTCTGCAGCCAGAGAAGCGGCCTGATCAGTCACCAGAGCTGGTTCGGGACTAGTTTGTGGCTCCTGCCCGCAACTCGCAAGTATTAGGAGTAACGAAATTATTGCGGTATTTCTGAATAACTGTACAGATGAAGACGAATGGGCAGTGCTCATAACTTATATTTCCTCTAAAAAAGAAACTTAGGTCGCATATCAATTCGAATTAACCACATTATATTACCAAGTAAGGACTATCAATAAGTTTCACCGGCTTGTATAACTTGGTATTCTGAATGAATGGTTAGTTGAATTTAAATCTAGGCTATGAAAATACATCACGTAATGAAAATACTATTGGTGCTTTTTGCATTCGGTAGTTTTGTCGCTTGCAGTTCCAGTAATGAATTAATGCGGATACAAGCAGATTATGAGGCTGGGATTTTGACTTTAGAGCAAAGGGACCAGGCTATCGCCGCTTTCAGGGAAAAAGAACGAGCAGAAAGGGAGGCAAGACGGGCGGAAAGGGAAGAACAGCAGTCGGAAGAAGCTAGAAGACGAGCAGCAAATATCAGATTGTTGTAGCTCGGGTTTAAATTTATGAAAGAGAAGCTGTTTGCTTTAGCAAACAGCTTCTCTCATGAATTATCCTTTATACACAGTT
>DFQD01000158.1 GCA_002377605.1 Gammaproteobacteria bacterium UBA3498
CCGGATAATGTAGATTTGGAAATGCCGGTCACTCCTGAAGAGGAAACGGCAGTAGCAATTGACCCAACGTTAGATGTTAGTGAAAGTAATGAGCAGCTGGCTGAAGCTCTTGCTGCTGACCCTTCTGATTACACCGTTGCATCAAACAATTCCATTGAGATCCAGGCGTCCGAAACCCTCGGTCATTACGCTGACTGGCTAGGCATTAGAGCTTGGGATTTACGCCGTCTCAATAACATGGCCTTTCGTGATCCGGTGATCATCGGCGAAAGACTTGGTCTAGATTTTTCTCGAGTGAACATTACAGAGTTTGAACTTAAGCGCCGTGACTATCACTCTACCTTGCAACAGGAATTCTTCAGTAACTATCGTATTCAGAATGTTGAAAACTATCGGGTGAGGTCTGGTGACAATATTGGTGCTATTGCCCGTAACCGTTATTCCACACCAATCTGGTTGCTTCGCCAGTATAATCCCGGGCTAGATTTCAATCGTATTCAGATCGATCAGGAAATTGTCTTTCCAGTTCTAGAGCAAGTTAACTAGCAAACTCAAACAGAGCTTCATAATTCATTCTTAGCTTTTCGGCAGAATAGTTTTTTAGATTGATTTTCGGAAGAGTTTTATTTTCTTGTTTGAGCGTCAGCCATTGCTGTAGGCGTTCCATTACTAATTTGGCTGTTGTCCCATCACTTTCGTGCCTATGGTAAAGAAAATCTTCGGGTAAGTATTCTGGATAAACCAAGTGATTTGGAGTTAAGGGAGTGCAGCCTGCAAAACAAGCTTCTTGAATCGCTAAGCCCTGAAAATCATGAAGCGCCGTGGATAATACCGCATCACAACTGGATAGTAGGCTATAGTAACTAGCCTCATCTTCGATGAAGCCAAATTCTCCGGTTTCAATGTCTATGTTGTTTGCATGCTTGCGGAGTAAGTCTCTAATCTGATCGAATTCCTTTGGTACTTGGCGAAAACCCTCTCCGACGATATGAAGACGAATAGGCGATTTGGAAATTGAGAGTAGATTTGCGATCTCCAGTAATAACCCTGGACCTTTGTCATATTCCCAGCGATGGTTCCAGACCACTTCAAGACAATTAGAAGTTTTTGAATCGATACTCTTATGATTTGGTATTGAAATAGGGGCTGGAATTACCAAACTGTCTTCGAGTTTTTTTAATGCGCAATCTGGAATTTTGTCTGGAAGTTTATTTGCAAGATCTTTGACACCTTCTAAGAAAGTTTCTTTATTAAAAATAGAATTAAAAACGATCTTGTCAGCGCAGAGAGCTGAATAAATTGGCACTAATAAAGGTTCAATATTGTCCTCTCTTTGAAGGTTCCCTGGGTAGGCAAATTGATTTTCATGAAAGTAAACAATGGTTGGAAGTTCGCACAGCTTTGGAACTAGGCCACGCAGACTGCTGAGATCCGCCATAGACGTGGCTATCAACAAATCGTAATTGGCGGTAAGTTCATCTCTGTTATTGAATGCCCAGTGCAAACTATTTCCTCGTATGCGCCAATTGAAATTACGCGGTGGTAAAGCTAATTGTGTCCAGTCTATGTCGGGAAACATCTGAGCCAGGCGGTTGCGCCATAGCTTGTGGCTTCTTGCATCATAGGCTGAAAGGAGGAGAATCTTCTTTGTCAATTCTTGTCCACGAATCCGATAGAATTAATGTAGAAGTGGGGCTCGATCAGAATGTAAAGGCAGATTGAGGCGCAGGCTACTAATCTGCCTTATCACAAACTAGCTGTTTTGCAGCCTTTCCAACATGCCGAGATTAGTGGACATATCGAGTATGACATCAAGATTTTTGGCAATGTCTTCCGCTGTGGCATTAGTTCCTAAATCCACCCCAGCGTTTTCGCGAACGTCAGCGGAGTAATAGCGCCCGCCAGCAGCCTGAATTATTCGACCGTTAGGTGCAGTTTCGCTGCATAAAAATACAACAGCTGGGGTAACTAGCTCCGGTGCCAGACGTTCTGCGCTATCTTCAAATCCTGGTAATTCTAATGTCATTCGAGTTGCAGCAATAGGCGCTATGGAATTGGTGTGAACATTAAATTTCGCACCCTCAAGACGCAAGGTATTCATTAATCCCACCAGGCCAAGTTTTGCTGAACCATAGTTACTCTGACCGAAATTACCGAACAAGCCAGAAGTGGAAGTAGTCATTACGATTCGACCGTAGTTTTGGCTTGTCATTATTGGCCAGGCTAGTTTGGTACAGTTCATAGAACCATTTAAATGAACATCCAATACTGCATGCCAATTGGGGATTTCCATCTTGGTGAAAGTTTTGTCTCGTAAGATCCCTGCATTGTTAACCAGGATATCGATACGCCCCCAATTACTCATTGTTTTATCAATCATTGCCTGAACGGCATCGAGGTCGGTGACTGAAGCTCCATTCGCTACCGCAGTGCCACCCGCATCATTGATTTCTTGAGCGACTGCTTCCGCAGCAGAGACTGAGCCTCCGCTTCCGTCGACAGTGCCTCCTAAATCGTTAACAACAACTTTCGCGCCGCGGCGCCCTAGTTCGAGTGCATGTTGTTTCCCCAGGCCGCCGCCGCCGCCGGTTACTATTGCAACCCTGTTTTCGAAGTTAATGCTCATAGGGGTTCCTCAGTTTTTTCTCAAAGATTTAAGCCGCTTTAGAAGAGGCAGGATTCTATGCTGCGAACTTGATCAGCGCAATTACTGTTGTCTCTTGATTAATTGCGATTCGCCGTGGCATGAGCTGAAAAATTCGCTATCATCTGCGACCGTTGTTTGCGCTAGAGTAAAAGCAGTAAATGAGCGAATTAGAACCAGTGCCAGCGGCTACAGTTGTGCTTGTGCGTCAATCACCAAAAGAGGCCGATCTTGAAGTATTGTTATTGCAGCGAAACTCCCGCTTGGTTTTTCATGGTGGGCATTGGGTTTTTCCTGGTGGTCGCATCGATGATAAAGATTTTGATAATCCAGATCGCGAGTTAGAATATCCTGCCGCGCTAAGAGCAGCTGTAAGAGAAACCAAAGAAGAATCTGGAATCGAAATAAATGAAGAGCAGCTTATTCATGTTGCTCATTGGACTACGCCACCAAAATTACCCCGCCGATTTTGTACCTGGTTTTTTATTTGCCCATTATTTGA
>DFQD01000056.1 GCA_002377605.1 Gammaproteobacteria bacterium UBA3498
CCTCAAAGAGAATTTTGCCGCTCCTGGCCAAATCAAAAAGAAGTAACAGTTGTTGGTAATCATTTTCTACAAGAAGATTCTCCCAAAGAAATAGGACAGGCTATTGCTGAATGGCGAAAGGAAATTAACAATTAGTCGCAATGATATTTTTCAGCGAATCACTATGTAAGTCATTAACTGCGTTAACTCAGATTTTGTTACTGGGTATAGCTATACTGTCATTAACATTTCCCGCAGCACAGGAAAATATGGGCTCACAGATGGTTGGGGAATGGATAATAAATGATGATTTATCAGACAACACGGATGATCAGGTAGAAGAAGCAATCGAGGCTGGTGGCGGTGATGGTGGTCGCGGGTTTTTCAACCGGCAAGAAGATTTTTATCGTGGTGGTCCGCCAGAGCACGAATTATATGATCGTATTTCATACGATGATATTTTAACCATCGAATATTCTGCGCCTGAGTTTCGTTTTATTTACGAAGATAACTATTTTCGAATCTTTCATACCGACGGTCGCCGTCGTCGCACGACTGCTAATGATTTTTTCGAAGGTGGAGGAACTGATTGGTCTGAAGGGAATTTCGAAAACGAAGCCTTAGTGGTAGAAGCTCGCCCTCGTGATGGTGGTTTTGCTACCGAAATCTACACGTTGGAAAACGATGGCAATCGCCTGCGTATAGAAATGCTTATTCAGCCACTTTCATTTAGAGAACCAATTGAATTGGTGCGCTATTTTGATCGGGTAGAATAAAGTCAATCTCATAATACATCGCGATGCGTCTTGCCAGCGAAGAGTTTTGCTAATCGAGCGGTACACGAGGTATTTTGAGGTAGGCTCTTGTTTACTGCTGCGCTAAAATTTCTTCTTCTACATCACGCAATCGATCTTTACCGAAAAACATTTCGTTACGAACAAAAAATGTTGGCGAACCGAAATTACCTTTCTCAACGGAAGCAGTCGTGCTATCCATCAGGATCTTTTTAACTGCCGGGTCTTGGGTGGATTGTACAATCTCGCCAGCCGGCAAACCGTATTCCATAAGGGCTTCAGTGATGACCTCAGGATCACCCATGGCAAGACCGCGTTCCCACATGCACTGGTACATGGCTTCGATATAGTCGGTTTCCCAATCTTTGCCTAAAGCATAGCAGGCGCCACGCATCAGATGCAGAGTATTAACGGGAAAGTTTGGATTGCGGGTGTACTTGTTTAACGTATATTTTTCAATAAAGCGTTCTATCTCTCGGGTTTGATACTCTTTCTTGTTCTTTACTTCGGCGAACTGTTCCATCGGTGATTTATTGTTAGTCGCTTTAAACACACCGCCTAACAAAATCGGAACATACTTAAACTTTACTCCAGTTCTTTCTTCGATTCCGGGGATGACCCGGTGGCAGAAATAAGAATTGGGGCTCCCAAAGTCGTAATGAAATTCTACTTCCACTGACATGTTGATTTTCCTTAATCTGGTTCTACTTACTTAATTTCTTACAAATTTTGTAACTTTTTGATCTCCAACACTAGCGCCCCAAATAACTCCATTGTCGTCAACAGCTATACCTTCGGGGAAGCTTGTTCCATCATGTGGTGCCGGATCAGGTATGAAATCGGTAATCACTCCATCAAGAGTGCTGACATAAATACCTCGATGCCAACCGGGGTTGTAGCCATATTGTCCTTCCGCTGCTCGGGATTCTGAATCGACTACATAAAGCATATTTTCGTGGATGCGCACGCCGCTGGGTCGGCCCAAGTGGGTCCAAATAGCTTTGAGGCTGCCATCGGGATAAAGAATTTGCAGACGATTGTTAGTCCGGTCTCCGACATATATGTTCCCTTGCTCGTCTACAGCTAAGCCATGGGGGCCTTCGAACTGCAACGGCCCATATCCTTTCTCACCCCAGGCCTCGATAAACTCACCTTCGGCAGTCATGTGCACAATTCGACGATTTGAATCAGGATTAATATGCCCATCCACAATATAAAGAGTGCCATCCGGACCGATTGCCAGATCAGAAGGTTCATTTAATTCACCCGGGCCATCGCCGCGAATGCCTGGCTCGCCGAGTTCTATTAAGATTTCGCCGTCTTGACTAAATTTGAAAATCTGATTGCCTTTTTCTCCATCGATGACCCCAGCATCGATAATCCATAGATTGTCGTCATCATCGATTACTATGCCGTGGGGCCACACAAACATCCCGGCGCCGAAGCTGGTTAAGATTTCGCCCTCGGGGTTGAACTTGAGTATTGGGTCGACGTTATTTTCGGTGCAAGCACCCTGATTTCCTCCGCATCTCTCGAAGACCCAGATATTGCCCTGAGAATCCACATCGATGGCATTTCCCGAACCCATCTGCCTTCCATCCGGCATCTGTACTAGATTTTCATACATGGTGTAGTTGTTTGGATAGTCAGGCAGAATTGTATTTTGCTGAGCTTGTACCGCTAGGGCAGCTGATAAAGCAATTACGAAAAGGCCTAAGCGTCTTGAGTTCATCGTGTTTCCTCAGTTCATCAATTGGTACTAGGCTAAGATTAAAACCACTCTCAGACCAAATTACAACTCAATAGAAAAAGTTGAGAACCTAGATCTGGAATAGGCGGTTAAATTTTATCGCCCAACCACGGTTGCGGAGCTCAAAGCTGTCAGGGCGATCGAATGGGTTAGTGTCACGATCATCACTATAGACAACAAAGAGCTCGCTACCCGGTGCCCATTCCCAGCGAAACCGAAAGTTGGTACTAAATGAGCTTTGAGTTGAGTTGTATTGCATCAAGCCGCTGAAATACATGCGAGGTGAGATGGTGTACGTGACCCTTACGCGACTCAGTTCGGTTTGGAAATCACCTTCGGGAAGTTTCACTTTGTTGATTGAATAACTCGGCTCTACGGAAAGTTGGGGTGATAATTCAACTCTTCCGGCACTAAATCCGATTGCTTCGTTGGTGCCACTCCAAAAGTCACCACCACGATATGAAAGTCTGCCACTAAAATCTCTCTGGGTTCCCCAACGATAGGAAATTTCATAACTGGTAAAGTCGAAATCACCAGGTTGAAGCACAACATCAGGTGCAATCCTGAATGTTTTGGTGAGCATTTCAAACTCGTCGTTTAAGCTGACCTGAAACGAATCGCCCTGTTCGAATTCAGTAGTAAAGTTAAATCCATGGGCCCGAGTTTCTAATTCTCGCTCATCAGCAGACCAGTAGGATTCAGTATGAGCTAGGAATACTAGGCGTCGAATTCGATCGCTCGATGTGATGCGAGGGCTGAATCGAGCAAAACCATCGTACTGTTTGAAATTATCGCGGCGCTTAAATCCAATCTCAGGATTAAAAT
>DFQD01000036.1 GCA_002377605.1 Gammaproteobacteria bacterium UBA3498
GGCAATTGAATCAATACAAGACTGATAAAACAGTGGGCCTATGGTTAGCATCTCCAAGTAATCCAACCGGAACGATTTTAGAAAAAGCTCGACTGATTGTTGCGCGTAACTGGGCGAAGGAAAACGGAGTCCATCTATTAGTAGATGAAATATATCATGGGTTGCAATATGTAGAAGATTTGCCCAGTGTCTTAGAAGTTGATGATACTGCCTTTGTAGTTAGCAGTTTTTCAAAATACTTCGGTATGACAGGCTGGCGCTTGGGGTGGATAGTTGTGCCGGAAGATTTCGTGGAGACAGCGACGAAATTAACTCAGAATTTATTTATATCTGCACCATCTATCGCCCAGTATGCAGCTCTTGCAGCATTTACCGATGAAGCGGAAGCTATATTCGAAGAAAGAAGAAAAGATTTTGCTGACCGAAAAGCCTATCTTGGTAAGGAATTAACTAAACTGGGGTTCAAAATTTCAGACAATATCCAAGGGGCGTTCTATTTTTACGCTAATATTGCGCAGTTCTCGGATAATTCCGAAAAATTTTGCCGAGACCTTCTCGATGATCATTACGTAGCGACAACTCCAGGAACAGACTTCGGAGATTACAAAGCTAGGGAATATATACGGATTGCTTTCACAACAAGTATGCAAGATTTGCAGTTAGGTGTTGAAAGAATGAAGGCCGCTTTGGCGTAAAGAAATCAGAAAGGAATAGTCCTATGAATTTTGAAGCGTCACTTCAGTCGGGGATACTTTTACAGCGTTATAAACGATTCTTGGCTGATGTGAAGTTAGATTCTGATGAAATCATAACTATTCATTGCCCCAATACCGGGTCGATGAAAAACTGCAAAGAACCAGGCAGCAGAGTTTGGTTCTCAACCTCTGAAAACAAAAAAAGAAAATATCCTCATACCTGGCAATTTGTTGAAGTCAACAAGCATGATCTTGTGGGAGTTAATACCGGGCTTTCTAATAAGTTGGTGGTGGAAGCAATTCAAAACAGTACTGTGCGTGAGCTGCGAAATTACGAACAACTGAAAACTGAAGTTCCTTATGGAGAACAGAATAGTCGTATCGATATTCTCCTTAGTAATAAGAATGAGGAGTGTTACGTTGAAGTAAAGAATGTAAGCCTGGGCATGGAAAATGGTGTTGGATTGTTTCCAGATGCCGTCACCGCGAGAGGGCAGAAGCATTTAGAAGAATTAATGTTGGTCAAAAAATCTGGAGCTAGAGCCATGCTATTCTTTTGCGTTCAACATACTGGTATCGAAAAAGTTAGTCCCGCCGACGATATTGATCCGAAATACAGCGCGCTCTTGAGAATGGCGATGGCAGAAGGTGTAGAATCGATCGCTTATAGGGCAGACATAGATACTAAAAACTCTATGGTGGAATTAAAGAATCAAATTCCAGTAATTGTCTGAATCTTCAATACTGCGGCGTAGGCGCTAGTTGATCTTCTGATACCATGATCATTCCGCTGTCGATTATAAAAGCTATTTTTTGTAGGTGCATGCCTTTACAAGGTCCGGCTATACAGTGACCGTCTTCAATTCGGAATAGTGCGCCATGGGTTGAGCACTGGATTAGTGCCCCGTCAGCATCCAGGAATCTATCTTCCTCCCATTCAAGCGGTGTGCCAAGGTGGGGGCAACGATTCCAATACAAGTGTATTTGATCGTCTTTCTTTACGGCAAACATGTAATAGTTGTCGATGTCGATCCCTTTTGATGTTCCTTCTTCTATATCATCAGTGGCAATAAGACTAATCATTAAGTCAGCGCCATATCAAAATCTGTCATCAAGTCCTCGATCTCTTCGATTCCTACACTAAATCTGATCATTGCATCAGAGATGCCCATTGAGGCCCTGCGTTCCGGGCCCATTTCGTAATAAATAGTGTGAGCAACTGGAATTGCGAGAGTTCTGTTATCGCCAAGATTACTGGAAGAGACAATGGTTTCCATTCCATTGAGGAATTCGAAGCAATCAAGATCATCTGCCAGGTCAATGCTAAAAATTGCTCCAAACTGTTTAAACAATTGTTGAGCTCGCTCGTGTTGTGGGTGATCTAACAAACCAGGGTAGTAAGTCCGCTTTATCTTCGGATGATTCTGACAAAACTCTGCCAGTGCTAATGCGTTTTTACAGGCTTTATCAATACGAAGAGATAGGGTTTCGGATCCTATAGCTAAATGATGAGCAGCTTCTGGGCCTAAAGATGCTCCAATATCGCGTAAACCTTTCTTCTTAATTTGAGTAATTCCCCAGAGCTCTGGTTTCTCATTGCGATAGGTGTCGTAAATATTTTCAAAACTAGACCAATTATAAAGACCGGTATCGGTTATAGTTCCGCCAAGAGCGTTGCCATGCCCGCCAATGTACTTGGTTAGAGAATTTACAATTAGACTTGCTCCCACCGATTTAGGTAAGAATAAAGAAGGCGAAGTCATGGTGTTATCAACACAATAGATTAGATTTTCTGTCTGACATAATTGCCCGATTGCTTTCAGATCTGCAACTTGCGTAACCGGATTTGCAATAGTCTCAACGAAAACAAGCTTGGTATTTTTTTGAATTGCGTTTTCAACAAAACGAGCCTCTGTCGAATCAACAAAGGTAACTTCGATCCCCAATTTTTGAAGGGTGCCGAAGAGACTATTGGTATTTCCAAAAAGGAAAGCGCTGGAAATGATGTGATCACCTTCTTTCAAAAGTGACAGTAAGGTAGAGGAAATTGCAGCCATTCCCGTACTAAATGCAACAGAAGCTATTCCTTCTTCCATCTGAGTAATCCGCTTTTGTAAAGCGGTAACTGTTGGGTTTAGCTGCCTCCCATAGTTGTAGCCAGGACGTTTACCCTGAAAGACTTCAGCGAGATGGCGTGCGTCTTCGTAGCCATAGGCAACGGACGGATGCACGGGTTTATGTAAAACCCCATGTTCCGGATTGTCTTTTCTGTCCGAATGTAAATTCGTTGTATTAAAGCCTTTCTTGCTCATGAGTTATAACTAATGAAAGTAGACAGCCAGAATGAGCTTATATGATGCAGGCGGTGGCATAAACTAGGTCCGCGGATTTTGAAAGTTGGAAAAGTCTTTCTGATGACGTTGTGCCAACAGGAAAAGATAGTTAGGCGCTAGTATATCCTGATTAATTCTGTTGGTCTGCTTTATCCTGACAGAGGAAGCAAAGATTGGCCTCGGGTTGAGCTGATAAGCGCAGGAATCCGATGGGTTCATCACATTGCCTGCAAAAACCATAATCACCATTTGCTATTAAATTCAAAGCCGCTTGTACTTTTTTTAATTTGCGTTGCGCAATTTGTCGCGTTGAAACTACCATGCTCTGTTGTTGTATTGCGTCCATTCTCGATACGCGTCCCACTAAGGTCTGATCTAATTCCACTATGCCAGCAGAGTCCTTGTTAATAAGCAGCTGCTTTTCCAGCTTTATTTTGGAAACAGTAAGGGTGTGCTGTAGTTGTTTCAGTTGCTTGGAATTGAGCGGGTCCACTTTATAAATATGCTACAGTTTAATTACTGCAAGCCTTGAAAGAGTGGGCGGGCATCAATTAGTGATCGAATTTCTTCCAGGCGTCGATTGTACTCTATACTGTTACGATCGATGTATATGGCGTTGAAATCAGTTTCGGAAATACCGTCACGATTGTTGCTAACTTCAGGCATGTAATCCGATTCAGTTAGAATTTCTGACAAGCGTCTCTGCATTTCAATGGCGGAATCACTATCCGCTGTTAAATAGTTAGCGAGAGTTACCCCGACTGCATTTGCTGTTAGATCGGAAAAACTGAAACCAGAACGATATCGTGCATCGTAGGCTTCTTTAGTTGTGGATAAGAGTTCTGCAAATTTTGCGCCTGCAGACGCAGAAATTGCCGCTATAGAAACAACGTGTTGGGCTAAATCTTGCCGTCTCTGTATGCGGACTTCTATAAATTTCGCTGGGGTTACTTCCGCTGCCATAGTTTCGCCGACCAGTTGACCCAAGTCTTCATCGTTTACATAGATAGCAAGTGCTTGAAGTAAACCTCTGTTTTCATCTATCGGATCACTACCATTGCCAGATGCTTCCAGCGCTTTTGTAAATAGCGGAACCAGAAGTGTATTCAGTGAAATCGCGCGAATATCAGTCGGAATGGTAGTGGCTATT
>DFQD01000055.1 GCA_002377605.1 Gammaproteobacteria bacterium UBA3498
TAAGGGCAAAACCCGTCGGCCCACCATTCCGGTTAAACCCGAAGGTGTGCCAATACGACGTACAAGAAACCACAGCACTGCACCGATCCCAAGTACTAAAGCAACTATTCCAGTCGTCATAGGTTAAATTTACTCCCTTTTAGGTGGTGTGTCGTTACTTCTAAATAAAAGCGAACAATCAAGGTATCTTAAGGAAAGAACGTTCCATTCCTGTGATACCCTACGAACAATTCGCTAGATGAGGGAGCAGCATATGAAGTGGACAATGGATGAAGTGCCCAGCCTTGAAGGTAAAAAATTTGTTATAACCGGTGCTAATTCCGGAATAGGGTTTGAAACCGCTCTTGCATGTGCTGCGCATGGTGCTCATACCATCCTTGCCTGCCGCGACGAAGCAAAAGGGGAACATGCAATAGCCCAACTAAAACAATCAGATATTAGAGGAAAAGTTGAAAATATGAAGCTCGATCTTAGTAGCCTCTCATCCATTCGAGAATTTTCAAGTACCCTGCTAGACAAATACAGCAGCATCGATGGCCTCGTTAATAATGCAGGTATCATGATGACTCCCTATCAACTCACTGCCGATGGTTTCGAAAGCCAATTTGGCGTTAACCACCTCGGCCATTTTGCCTTAACAGGACTTCTCTTACCGGCTCTTCTTGCGAGTCCTCATTCTAGGATCGTAAACGTTAGTAGCGGGGCACATAGTAGGGGAACCATCGACTTCGATAATCTTATGAATGAAGGCGGAAAAGGATATTCGAGGGCATTTGCCTACTGCAGATCAAAACTTGCAAATCTACTTTTTTCTAAAGGTCTCCAGAAGAGGCTACTCGAAATAAATAGTGACACTATTGCTACTTCAGCTCACCCGGGATGGTCAAGTACTAATCTCGGCAAGACAAGTCATCCCCTTGCCAATTCGATAATGTCTATCTTCTGGAAAATAGCACAATCTGCCGCCATGGGCGCCCTACCCACATTGAGGGCGCTACTCGATCCAACTGCACAGGGAGGGGATTACTATGGGCCAGACGGATTTCGAGAATCTCGTGGTTACCCTATCAAAGTTGGTTCTTCTCAGGACTCACAAAACCCCGAACTTGCCGACCAACTCTGGGTGGTCTCCGAAGAATTAACTGGTATTAGCTATTCATGGACAAACGATAATTAGGGACCAACAAGGCGCCCTGCAGAAGGACGATCAAACGATCCTTGCCGAAACTTAGGTGCATCAATAGTCATCTTTGAAATATTTTCAGATATTGTTCCTTCGTGAACACAAACACGTTCGATAATGCGCCATTCATCGCTACGTTTTTCATAAATATCTAAGTATCGGCCATGCCAAGTATCAAGTATCTCTTCATCCTTTTGAAAGAGGTAGGTCACGTTATACACTTCTCCACGGCCATGAATACCATCCTCATCTAGTTCAATGTAATGATTCAATACACAGTGGCTTGTCGACCGCCAACGAAGATGACCGATCATGCACATCTCGCAAAAATCCATAGCATTACCTACAAATGTCCCATGATCATCTGTAGCATCCGGCCAGTAGGCTGACTTCATTAAATCTTCGTCAAGCCGATCTACTCCGCGGCAATAACGCAGTGCTACATCACGAATGGATTGAATATCTGATAATTGCTCTACTGTGTAAGCCATTCTTATACCCTCTTCTACTTTTGGGGAACGCTAAACAAATTAAGATTACTAATCAACACCCATGTAGAATCACAATATGACAGATAAAGAATCCGAAAAAGAACTTAAAGATCAGATCGCAAAGGAAATTGCAGAAAACTTTCCTGACTTGAAGAGTGTTTCAGGTCAATGGGATGGCCCATCTAGACAAAGTGCAGAAGACTGGGCACGTGAGTGGTTTGAAAAAAAAGAAGCTGCCGAAGCTGCCAATTTAATTGATGAACAAATTAAACAGCGAAAAAAATCTGACTGAAGTAGTTTCAAGCGTCGAGGTCTAATTGTATGTATACTTCTCATCTCGGAGGTACCCATGTCTAGTACTAGAAAACAAGCACATGAAAGCGAAACTATCAAATACGCAAAGTTTGCAGAAGATGATGAGCTTACAACTGTAGAAAAACTCGTAGCTAAAGCAGAAATGTATGACGTTCTAATGCGCTACTGCCAGGGCGTAGATAGAAGCGATCCTAACTTGGTCGCATCGGTTTATTGGGAAGATGGCTATGACGATCATGGCGCAATGTTCCAAGGCCCAGGATGGGAATTTGCACATTTCTTCCAGCAAGCACCAGGTGCAACAAAACCACCAGGAGCAATGCATGTTATCGGAAACCACTTCGTAGAATTTGAAGGCCGTGATGTCGCTTTCTCAGAAGCATCCTACTTAACATTGGGACACTCACTGATAGACGAAAAAACTGCTTCGCTCTTTACGTTCTGTGGACGTTACTTAGACCGATTCGAACGTCGTAACGGTGAATGGAGAACAGCTCATAGAATCTGTCTTCATGAATGGAACCGCACAGAAGAATATGAGCC
>DFQD01000048.1 GCA_002377605.1 Gammaproteobacteria bacterium UBA3498
GTTAGTTGACCACCCATCGAGTCTTTCTGAAAATCAACTACCGCATCTTCCAGAAAAGGTATACTTTGCTTATCAATAAAGGCATTGAACCCTTTATATTGTTTCATTTTGTCGTCCGCTTTTTCTTCTCCTGGCCGACAAAATGAAATACAGGTTTCAGCTCTTGGCGTCCCTGCATCAAGTATGAAAATTCGCACTGCAATACCCTCAACATTTTGCTTCTCGAGCAATTCAACCAGGTATTCTTCAGCGGAGTCTGTGATGCTAACCATGGATATCTCTAGATAGTGAGTTAAGTGGTTTAATTTTACTAGATTACAGGTATAAATAGAATACTTGAGTGATTTGCTCAGTTATTTAGAGCTAGCGTGGTAGTGGGCATCTGGTAGAATTGCGAGCTTTTTCAGAGGGCCAAGCCCATAAATAACATGAATCAATCAGATACTGAAATAGCGCTAAATAAAGCCTTACAGGACCGTATTCTGGTCCTGGATGGCGCTATGGGAACGATGATTCAATCGAAAAAGCTATCTGACGTAGATTTTAGAGGAAATCGCTTCACCGATCACCCCCATGACCTTTCAGGTAATAACGACCTATTAACCTTGACCCAACCAGAAATTATCAAGGAAATCCATCGTGCATACTTAGACGCTGGCTCGGACATTGTTGAAACCAATACTTTTAATGCTACTAAAAGTTCTCAGGCTGACTATTACCTACAAGAAATTACCTATGAGCTGAACTTCGAGGCTGCAAAACTTGCGCGAGACGCATGTAAAGATGCATCTGAACAGACACCGGATCGCCCTCGCTTTGTTGCCGGTGTCTTAGGGCCAACGAGTAAAACTGCATCGATTTCTCCTGACGTAAATGACCCTGGATACAGGAATACCAGTTTCGATTTATTAGTGGCCGACTACTATGAATCTAGCAAAGGATTAATCGAAGGGGGTTCCGATATCATTATGATAGAGACTGCTTTCGATACCCTAAATGCGAAAGCAGCAATATTTGCCGCAAAAAAATGTTTTTCCGATCTAAATCAAACTCTACCTTTGATGATTTCTGGAACAATCACAGACGCCAGCGGGAGAACCCTTTCCGGCCAAACAGTTGAAGCATTTTGCAATTCAATTGCACACGCTAAACCGTTATCAATTGGGTTTAACTGCGCACTGGGTGCAGAGCAACTAAGACCTCATGTAGAAGAAACATCCAAAATCGTTGAATGCTATACATCCACCCATCCAAACGCTGGACTGCCTAACGAGTTTGGAGAATATGATCAATCGCCAGAAGATATGGCTAACATTATTAGTGAATTTGCGCAGAAAGGATTCGTAAATATTGTCGGGGGCTGTTGTGGTACTACCCCTGAACACATCACCGCTATAGCCGATGCAGTAGCGAATATTGCTCCACGCAAGTGCGCTGATGTCAGCCCCACTTGCCGTCTAAGTGGGCTTGAAGCTTTCAACATTAATGAAAAGTCATTGTTCGTGAACGTCGGTGAGCGAACTAACGTCACAGGCTCTGCTAAATTCGCGCAATTAATACGCGATGAAAACTATGATGAAGCGCTAGAAGTTGCGAGACAGCAAGTTGAAGCTGGCGCTCAAATTATTGATATCAATATGGATGAAGGCATGTTGGATTCAGAAGCTGCTATGGAAAAGTTTCTGAAGCTAGTCGCATCTGAACCGGAAATCAGTAGAGTGCCTTTGATGTTGGATTCTTCCAAATGGGAAATTATCGAAGCAGGGTTAAAGTGTTGCCAAGGTAAAGTCATAGTAAATTCCATCAGCCTTAAAGAAGGTGAAGAGGATTTTCTTGATAAAGCTAATTTGTGTTTACAATATGGCGCTGCAGTTATTGTCATGGCCTTTGATGAAACAGGTCAAGCAGACAGTCTTGAGCGTAAGAACAAAATCTGTAGTCGCTCTTATCATTTATTACGAGAAAACTTAGATTTTCCTGCTGAGGATATAATCTTCGATCCTAATATTTTTGCTGTCGCCACAGGGATCGAAGAGCATAATAATTATGCCGTAGACTTTATTGAATGCTGCAAATTTATTAAGTCCAATTTATCAGGCGCTCAAATATCCGGCGGCATTAGCAATGTTTCATTCTCTTTTCGCGGGAACAACGTCGTTAGAGAAGCCATTCACTCAGTATTTCTGTATCACGCTATAGATGCTGGTTTAACGATGGGTATCGTTAATGCAGGTCAGCTGGCTGTATATGATGAAATTCCCACTGAACTAAAAACTGCAGTAGAAGACGTCATACTAAATCGCAATTCTGAAGCCACAGAAAAACTAATGGAGCTTGCGCAATTCGTGAGCGGTACTGGCAATGAGACTAAAACAGAAGATTTGTCTTGGCGTGAAAAACCTGTGGAAGAGCGGCTCAGTTATGCCTTAGTTAAAGGAATTTCCAGGTATATAGAAGAGGATACAGAAGCAGCGCGCCAACAAGTAAAGCGCCCAATCGAGGTTATCGAAGGACCCTTGATGCAAGGTATGAATGAAGTTGGCGATTTATTCGGTTCTGGCAAAATGTTTCTGCCTCAAGTCGTAAAAAGTGCCAGGGTAATGAAACAAGCCGTAGCTTATCTATTGCCTTATATCGACTCAGAAAAATCAGGTGAAGCCCTAGGAAGCAAAGGTAAAGTTTTACTCGCGACGGTGAAAGGTGATGTACACGACATTGGTAAAAATATCGTGGGAGTTGTTCTCGGCTGCAACAACTATGATGTTATTGACCTTGGGGTAATGGTGCCTTGCGAGAAAATTCTGGACACCGCGAAAAAAGAAACAGTCGACATCATTGGGTTGAGCGGATTAATAACACCCTCATTAGACGAGATGGTTCATGTTGCAAGCGAAATGCAGCGGCAGAAATTCAATATTCCACTTCTAATCGGCGGAGCAACAACATCTAAAGCACATACAGCAGTTAAGATCGAGCAACAGTATGAAAATGATAGCGTAATATATGTACCAGATGCTTCGCGGAGTGTATCTGTTGTAAGCACATTGCTAAATACTGAAAATAAAAGGCAATATTGTTCTGATTTAAAAGAAGAATATGCAACCATCAGAAAACGCACTTCTAGCAGAACATCAAAACGCAACTTGCTAAGTTTAGCCAATGCGAATGCTAACGGGTTAACTCTGAATTGGTCTGCTCATACTCCGATCAAACCCTCATTTTTAGGCACACGAGTTTTCGAAGATTATTCCATTGAAAAACTGATCCCCTATATAGACTGGACGCCGTTTTTTATTACCTGGCAGTTAGCTGGCAAGTACCCTGCTATTCTTAAAGATAAAAAAGTTGGTGAAGCTGCTAATGATCTTTTCCATGACGCACAGAACCTTCTACAGCGTATTGTAGATGAGAAGCTACTTACTGCTAAAGCTGTAATAGGTTTTTGGCCTGCAGTAAAAAGAGGCATAAATGACATTGACATTCTTTCAGAGGGCGGAAATGAAGCTAATTTAGCAACACTCCACTTTCTAAGACAACAAATAAGTAAAAACGAAGAGTCCGCAAACTTAAGTTTAGCGGACTTCATTGCTCCTACTAACAGCAATAAACAAGACTACATAGGCGGTTTTGTTGTGACGACGGGAATCGGTGCAGACGACTTAGCTTCTAACTACAAGAAAGACAATAATGATTATTATTCGATTCTAGTGAAAGCACTGGCAGACCGTCTTGCAGAAGCTTTTGCAGAACATATGCACGAATGCGTAAGAAAAGAATATTGGGGATATTCAACAAGTGAGTCATTTAGCAACGACGAGCTTATTAGCGAAAATTATTTGGGCATTCGACCTGCTCCAGGCTATCCCGCTTGCCCTGATCATTCTGAGAAAGAAACATTATTTACGTTATTGAATGCAGAACATGCAATTGGTGTGGCGCTAACCGAGAGTTTCGCAATGACTCCAGCTGCTACCGTAAGCGGTCTCTATTTTTCCCATCCAGAATCCAGGTATTTTTCAGTTGGAAAAATAACGCTTGAACAAGTTGAAGATTTAGCAAAGCGAAAAGGAGTAGCAGTCGAAACAATAGCCCGCCTACTCTCTCCAAATCTGTAATATTGTGTAACTGAATAACCATTAAAGACTTCATCATTGTTTAAAATGAGGCTCTAAGGTTACGGAAGTACAATTTTTTATGTATCAATACGACGATTATGACCATCAAATGTTAGCGGATCGAGTTGCCCAGTTCCGCGATCAAACCGACCGGTACCTAAAGGGCAAAATTAGTGATGCTGAATTTTTGCCGTTAAGATTACAAAATGGACTCTATATTCAGCGTCTCGCCCCAATGTTGCGTATAGCCATTCCATATGGGTTATTATCTTCGAAACAAATTCGCAAGCTCGCTTTTATTGCTCGTCATTACGATAAAGGCTACGGCCATTTCACTACGCGTCAGAACATACAGTTTAATTGGCTTGAGCTAGAAGATGTACCAGATATACTCGCACATCTCGCAGAAGTCGAGATGCATGCAATTCAAACAAGCGGAAACTGCATTCGTAATACAACCACCGATCAATTTGCTGGGGTCGCTGCCGAAGAAATAGAAGATAGCCGAGCTTATTGTGAATTAATCAGGCAGTGGTCAACTTTTCATCCAGAATTCGCTTATCTACCAAGAAAATTTAAGATTGCGGTTTGCGGAACTAAAGATGATCAAGCCGCCACGCAGCTCCATGACATAGGTGTCTATTTAGTAAAGAATCAATCCGAAGAAGTTGGTTTTAAAATCCTTGCTGGAGGTGGTCTTGGGAGGACTCCTGTAATAGGCCAGGAAGTGTTTGAATTTATTGAAAAGAAACATCTTCTTACAGCACTAGAAGCAATTCTTCGTGTCTATAACAGGCACGGTAGGCGAGACAATAAATATAAAGCGCGCATAAAAATCCTAGTTAAAGAAACTGGTATTGAAAAATTCCGGGAACAAGTACACGCCGAATGGCAAAAAATCAAAAACGGCCCGCAATCTCTTATCGAGAAAGAAATAGATCGATGCAAATCATTCTTCGTCGATCCACCATATTTTGATAAAGAAGACAATCCAGGGGTTTTAATTGAAGCTTTACAATCAAATATTTTGTTCAGTAGCTGGCACGAGCAAAACGTACGCCCTCATAAGAAGTCTGGTTATGCGATTGTTACTATCTGCTTAAAAGAAACTGGAATAGCACCAGGAGATATAACTGACAACCAACTAGAATACATTGCAGACTTGGCAGATGAATTTAGCTTCGGCGAAGTACGAGTGACTCATCATCAAAATCTTGTTTTTGCCGACGTTGAACAATCCAAGCTTTTCAAACTCTGGCAAAATCTTAAT
>DFQD01000022.1:0-244 GCA_002377605.1 Gammaproteobacteria bacterium UBA3498
AAGACGAATCCATTAACATTCGACTAAATGATTAGATCAATCGATCGTATTGTAAAGATGGTACGTGTCGATTAGTTGCTTCAAGCTTCTTCAATTCACAATGTTAGGATTATGTCGGTCATTAGAGGGCTTTTCAGGGAAATGATGCAAACAGATGTAATCATTGAAATATTAAGATTTAGCATCACTATCGTCTAGCATTCCCTTCGAGTTGTTCATGTTGTTAATGCTAGAATTTGATCGG
>DFQD01000022.1:560-5457 GCA_002377605.1 Gammaproteobacteria bacterium UBA3498
TTTTGTTGATATTGCCCTGATTCCTTTTAAACCTAACCATCCGTTCAGAATAGTATGTGCTAGTCTGAGATGGAACCAAAGCGGAAATCTTAGTTAAGAGATCACTTCCCGCAATTTATCAACTCCAATATTACCGCCGCAAATCAAAATAGCGACCCTCTTTCCCTTATAGTTTTCTTGCTCTTTCAAAAAGGCTGCTATTGCGACTCCAGCGGCACCTTCTATCAACATGTGGTGTTGGTTTATCGTGGAAAGCATTGCTTCTTTTATTTCTGTTTCTTCAATCAAGATTGATTGATTGATGTAAGAGCAGCACAAATTTAAAGTAACAGCACCTTCTTCTACGCCACCAGCTGTCGCATCTGAGAGAGTAGGGGAGCAAGCAACATCTATTATCTTTTTTGCTTTCATGCATTCATGCATAGCAGGGGATTGGCTGGGAGAGCAGGCAATAACTTTTGTTTGTGGAGATGCTTCTTTTAAGTAAGCACCGATTCCAGAGATTAGGCCTCCTCCCCCAAGTGAAACGAAAACGGCATCGAGCTGCTCTAACTGCTGAACGAGTTCAATGCCAATAGTACCCTGGCCAGCAATTACATCTAAGTCGTTGTAAGGGGAGATATAAACTTTGCCGAATTGTTCAGCATCCTCTCGGGCAGCTGATTCTGTAATAACACAATCGTCACCGATAGACTTAACTTCGGCGCCTTCCAATTCTATTGCTTGAACTTTGGAGCGCTCAGCATATTCAGGAACATACACTGTTGAATGTATTCCAAGTTTCTTGGCCCCTGATGCTACACCTAGACCATGGTTGCCACTTGAAGCCGTAATAACTCCGCGTGCTTTTTCTTCATTGTTCAAATAAGACAATTTGTTGATGGCGCCCCGAGCTTTGAATGAACCTGTTACCTGATAGTTCTCAAGTTTGAGATAAACTTCGGCGCCAGTTTTTTTACTTAGGAAAAGTGAGTGTTCTGCGGGAGTCAATCGTAAGTGCTTTCGAACTGCTTGTTCGGCGCTGAGAATGGAATCATATAACGACATATTAGTTCATTATTGTCATGATGTGCTTAATGGGATGCGCTAATAATAAACGTATTGGAATCAAAATAATAAACCGCATGGATAAGCAATCGTCTCATTTAGTTTGGTGTATTGTTACTTGAGAGAGACTGTGTAAATCCACTTGTAGCTCAATACTACCTGCAGGCAAATTGCTTACAGACAGCATATAGGCAATCACATCAACGAATTCCTGATCAGTGAGTGAGCCTGGATTGTCTTCTGGCATGGTTGTCTTGGTTAGCTCGAAAAGCACTGCAAGAGATCTTCCCTCCCAATCGCGAAGGAATTTAGTTCTAGCCAATGGGGGGGAGGAACGCATATCTGGATCGTCTGCTGCTCCATCTAATCGGTATCCATGACAAAAACCACAAGCCCCTTCATAAATAAACTCGCCTCGCGACGCTTGAACCTCTGTGTAAACCCCATCCCAAATTGATAGTTGAGTGCTTGAATTAGATGCATCTTGAGATTTAGCAATAGTCATCCAAGGAATTGTAAGAGTCAGTATTATTTTTCTAAAAATCAAGTGTAGATCCTGTATAGAGAATGTTAGGTTTTTGATAAATTATGCGTCACGAGGCTCTTCAACTACATGAGTGCCGGCGATATAACCATGCACATGCCCTTTTCCGAGACCATGTTTATTGAAGCCACCAACGGCTTCTCCTCCTGCATAAAGCCCAGGAATAACATTTCCCTGCATGTCTATGACTTGCTGTTTACCATTAACTCGCAATCCGCCATAAGAATCGTGCCAGATCACCATGATTGAAAGAGCATAGAATGGAGCGGTGGATATTTGATTCATTGGACCGTCCTGATCGCGTTCGAATTCAGGGTCAACCCCATCGTTCACATAGCCATTCCAAGTTTTTACTGTTTCGCCCAGGTATTTCAGAGGAACTCGCTGAAATTCATGGCCTGCTTCAATTTTATCAGCCAACTCTTCTATGGTATCCGCCTTAAAGTAGTAGCCATTGTCTGTTACAAAAGGGTAACGTAATTCCCAGCCATTGCGATCAACTGCATCTTGATCGAAGATCGCCCATATGGGACCTGAATAATAGTGAGGCGGCTCAGAACCTTCATTCATTGCCAATGCAGCATCAAGACCGTGATCATAGTCGTACATCTGCCGTACCCATTCTTTGCGACAGTTACGCCAATCTAATGGGGTATGCTCGAGTCCTCGACCAGGTGAGCCACCATCACCCGGATAGGCGCTCGGACCAGGGCGTCTCGGTAGTCGGACCTCACTGAAGAAACGTTTTCCGACCTGATTTACGGCGATGAACTCTTCGAAACCAGTATTGCCAACATTGAAACCGGATGAATCTCGGTAACCAAAAGTAGGATGCCCTGGCATCATCCCAGTATATGCATCACGGGTTCCTAATCGAGTCGAAATATGGAAGGTCGTGTGATAGGACAAATTCTGTTGCATACCAGCCATGTTGGCACCGACTCGAAGGCCGGCAATAAGAGCGGATCCATCCTGACCACCAGGGCCTAATAATGCGCGACCGCTGGTTGGAAATGCCGGCTCTCTTAATGCGGGGTAGAACATACTGCGTACTTCCGGATTACCAGCAATACCTCCGCTAGCCAGAATTACTGCCTGTCGAGCCATGATGTTAATGGTTTCGCGTCGCTCATCGATATTGCCGTTCTGCCAAAAACTTTCAAGAACTTCTCCAGTATCAGGATGAAGCCGAGGTGAGTACTCAGCCTTAATTCCGAGAACTCGTCCGGCAACCGATTGTTCTCGAATAATCTCATTGAATTTCCGGTGAAGAATGAATTGAACACCTTTTTCCCGCGCCGAGTATTCAAGAGGTCTTGAGAGTGCTGCGCCATTAGAAACGGCATTTGGTCCAACAAATCGCCGTGCGTTGTACATGGGAATTGGAGAAAAAGCACTAGAGCGTTCACGATCAACTACTCCAGCATCTTCTCTTGACACTGTTCCCGCTGGCATATTTGTTTCGTCTCCTAACATCAAAAAACAATTAGCCAAACGTGCTCGAGATAATCCACCACCGCCATGAGTACCGTTGATTCGTGAAAAACGCACATAGTTATCCATTAGAAATTGTCTAGTGCCTGGGCAGTTTTCTGCCCAGGCTCGAGCCATTTCCCGTTCGTTATAGCGGTAAGGGTTTTGTCCTTTGGGATCTACTACTGACCAGTCAGTTACGTCTTTGAAAAGGAGGTCGACACTATCTTCCATTTCTTCTGGATTTTCGAGAGGAGGAACGGTTATGAAACCATCCTCATCATTTTCTCCAATAATGTCTCTTTGTTGGATTGGATCGCCGCCGCCGAGGGACATTCGCGCCGCGCTATGGAGCATACGGCCACCCAGGTCAAAGTTCTGGTCTACTATCAGCACTGTTGCTCCGAGATCCCGCGCTCTAATGGCGGCAGTGAGGCCGGCACAGCCGCCACCGGCAACGACAACATCTACCTCGTAATCCCAAACGATGGAGTTAGAATTAGGTTCTTGTGCCTGATCCTCAGCATGGGCTTTTCCAGTCAGAGTCGCCGCTCCCAGTCCGGCAACTGCACTTTTTTTGACGAATTCTCGCCTGCTCAGGGCACTGATCTTCTCCTGGGTTTTTTTGCTGCACTCGTTGCCATCTGTTCCTTTATTGTGTTTCTTTGCCATTAGTAATCCTCAGCAGAGTAGTGGAGCTAATGTTGTAAATTCAGTATCGAAGTGAACCTATTGTACTGTGTTTTCGCCTTAATCCGATCAATTCCTGATGAATTGAGATCTATGATTAATAAATTCGCAGCTAAGGCGTATACTTTCGAGTCAGTTTTTTATGGATGGAGCTCTTTGATGACTCAATTCTTGTTTTGTCTAGGTGGCTCATTTCGAGCTGCAAAGTATTCAGCTCTAGCTTTTTGTTCTGTTTTCCTATTGCAGTCCTGCCAGCAGTTGTCATCATCTGCTCTTGGATCATCGCAACCTACAACAAATGTTATGATAGAGCGTCCCGAGTTTCTTATTTGGACTGCCTTAGAGTTAGAACAACGAAATTTACAACTCGGTAGGACAATTAGACCAGATGGTTCATCTAGAGAAACTTTAGTTGACTACATAACTCCCATTGGGTCTCATCGATTTCGCTACATTCGTAGAGATAGTAATGGACTACCAGAGCAGCATGACAACATTGAAGACTATGTTTTCGTAAAAAGTGGTGCTGGAACCATACTTGTTGGTGGTCAAATGCTCGGACGCATTGGAGATCTTGGTACTGAAATCGTAGGCGGTACTCGATATGCTGTAGGAGTGGGGGATATTATTCGTATTCCTGCAGGAATACCTCATGCCTATCTTCCTGAAGAAGACGGACACATTACCTATTTACTTGTGCGACTCCCTGCATATAGAGGAGTAGTTGCAGAAAACCCGGATGGTCGGGCGCCGGACTTGGATCCGCCTGGATTTGGTTTATGGCGAGCTGCTGAATTGCGTCGCCGCAATGAAGAAATTATTGAACGAATGCGCACGGACGGTTCGTCTCGAGAAACATTAGCGGATTATGGGGCTGGAGGGAATTCACATAGACTAAGATTTATTCGCCGTGATCGTGATGGAGTGCCAGAGCTTCATCAAGACATTATCGATGTGGTTTTTATTCAAAGCGGCAGTGGCAAGGTGCATTTCGGAGGGGAAATGATTGGGCAATCCAATGTTCCTGGCGCTCGAATTAATGATGGGTCTCAAATATCCATATCCGCAGGCGATGTGCTGCACATTCCTGCGCGAATGCCGCATGCGTATTTAACGGCTGGCAATGACCATATAAGTTACGTG
>DFQD01000243.1 GCA_002377605.1 Gammaproteobacteria bacterium UBA3498
GTGGTTGGTTTGATGAATACACAGCTGGCATATCAGGATGGTGAAGTCTATGTGATCGAAGTGAATCCGCGTGCATCACGCACTGTACCTTTCGTTTCTAAGTGTATTGGCCGATCTTTGGCCAAGGTGGCGGCGCGTTGTATGATTGGTAAGACGCTTGAAGAACAGGATTTCACTAAAGAAATCATTCCAAAAACCTATGCAGTTAAAGAAGCAGTATTTCCGTTTAATAAATTCCCAGGTGTTGACCCAATTTTAGGTCCAGAGATGAAATCCACCGGCGAGGTCATGGGAGTGGGGACTACATTTGCAGAGGCCTATGCCAAGGCGCAGATGGGCGCAGGTGATGTAATTGAAACTAGCGGCAATGCCTTTGTCAGTGTGCGGGATCGAGATAAAGATGCTGTAGTGGAAGTGGCTCAACGTTTGATCTCACTTGGATATTCCTTGGTTGCTACTCATGGGACAGCAAAGGTGATTGAATCGGCAGGGCTGCCTGTGACCGGTGTCAATAAAGTGTTAGAAGGTAGACCTCACATAGTCGATATGCTAAAAAATGGCGAAATTCAGGTAGTGTTTAATACAACAGAAGGGAAACAAGCTATTGCAGACTCTTCAACTATTCGTCGTACTGCATTGAGACATGATGTTTACTGTACAACGACGATAGCCGGCGCATTGGCAGTTTGTGATGCGGTAGAGTTTGGCAATAACGTGTCAGTCTATACCATCCAGCAAATTCATGCTGAATTGCATTAAACCTCTGAAGTAAAATCGAATAGAACAGAACTATGTTTAAGTCGTGATTTAGCTATGGCCAAGTTTCCTATGACAGTCAATGGCGCAGAAAAACTTCGCGCCGAGCTCAATAAACTTAAAACTGTTGAGCGGCCCAAAATCTCTAAAGCAATTGCGGAAGCGAGAGAGCATGGCGATTTGCGTGAGAATGCTGAGTATCATGCTGCCCGAGAACAACAAAGTTTTTGCGAGGGAAGAATTACCGAAATCGAATCAAAATTGGCAGAATCGGAAATAATTGACATAACCAAGATTGAGCCTTCTGGTCGAGTCATATTTGGCACAACCGTGAGTCTCTACAATATCGATAGCGATGAATCCGCAACCTACCAAATAGTGGGTGAAGATGAGGCGGATGTGCTCGCCGGGAAGATATCAGTTATTTCACCTATTGCTCGTGCTGTAATGGGCAGGTCAGAAGGAGACGAAATAACCGTTAAGGCTCCTGCCGGCGATGTTTTATATGAAATCGAATCAGTGAAACATCTCTAAGCGAAATGGCGCAACAAGTTCGAAAGGTTTGGGTCCGGCCTCTTTGCGGCGCGATAAATTAAAATTACGTGACCAATACTTTGAAGGCACTCAGCTTTAAATTCAGAACAGATAACTTCCGTAAGTTGTTTTTTTGCAGCGCGAGTTGAAGTCAGAAGTTTAATTTTAATTAATTCATGATCCGTCAATGCGCGGTCGATTTCCTCTTTAATATTCTCCGTTAATCCTTTTTGTGCAATGATCACGACTGGTTTCAATTGATGTCCAATCGCTCTGAATTTTTTCTTGTCGCTGTTACTTGACGACATTATTTACTTCCAGTTGAAAAAACTGGGGGATTCTAGCAGCTTATTATTTGTCTGAAAATTCTTTCTACTATGCCGCGATCAAAAAGCAGTAAACAGTGGTTAAAAGAGCATTTCGATGATGCGTATGTAAAACGAAGTCATGATGAAGGCTATCGTTCTCGAGCCGTCTACAAACTGTTAGAAATTCAAAAGAAAGATGGAATTATTGAAGCAGGAATGACAGTTGTTGATTTAGGTGCTGCACCGGGAGGATGGTCTCAAGTTGCTGCAAATTTAGTTGGAGGCCAGGGTAACGTGATTGCCAGCGATATTCTTCCTATGGACGGCTTAGCTGGCGTGGAATTCTTACAGGGTGATTTCACCGAAAAGGCAGTGTTTAAGCAATTATTAAGTATGCTTCCAGAAAAGGGAGTCGATTTGGTCTTGTCTGACATGGCTCCCAACATGAGCGGCATGCGAGATATAGACCAACCACGGGCGATTCACCTGGCAGAGCTCGCTTTAGATCTGGCGAGATCTATACTTAAGCCAGGAGCGTATTTTCTTGTGAAGACTTTTCAGGGGAAAGGATTCGAAGAATTTCAGCATGAAACTAAGCAAAGCTTCAAATCCGTGAAGGCCAGAAAACCAAAGGCTTCCAGAGCCAGATCCAGAGAAATCTACCTGCTGGCGTCGGGTTTTCACCGGTAATTCTGAATTTGCGTGCAATATTCCCTGCAAACATTAGAATTAAGCTATTGTTTTTAACGATTTTTGACCCAATATTAGGGCAATAGAAACACCGAATTTTAGGGATTTCTGACCCTTATTACCGATAATCTTTTGGAGATAAGCCTTTGAATGATATGGCAAAAAACCTGATTTTGTGGATGATAATAGCGGGCGTGCTGTTGACCGTTTTTAACAACATCAATCAGGAGACTCGAGAAGATAGGCTCATTTATTCCGAATTTCTGGAAGAAGTGAGGATGGGTCGTGTCGAAGCAGTTCAGCTAGCCGGGATCAATATCACCGGTACTCGCCAAGACCAGACTGTATTTCGAAGTGTTATGCCATTGATAGGTGATGATGCGCTTATTGATGAGCTATTGGAGTACGGAGTAGCAGTTGATGCTACCGAACCAGAACAACAAAGTATCTGGACCCAACTACTGGTAGCCAGTTTTCCCATACTCATAATAATCGCCTTGTTCTTCTTCTTTATGCGGCAAATGCAAGGAGGAGGCGCCGGTGGCAAAGGTGGACCGATGTCATTTGGTAAGTCCAAAGCCAAATTGCTCGGAGAAGATCAGATTAAAGTTACTTTCGCAGACGTTGCTGGGGTCGATGAGGCGAAAGAAGACGTGCATGAGCTCGTGGAGTTTCTGCGAGAGCCTGACAAATTCCAAAGATTAGGTGGAAGAATTCCACGCGGTGTTCTAATGGTTGGCCAGCCAGGCACAGGCAAAACACTTTTAGCGAAAGCTATTGCCGGTGAAGCCAAGGTTCCTTTCTTTTCTATTTCTGGTTCCGACTTCGTCGAGATGTTTGTTGGTGTAGGTGCATCACGCGTAAGAGATATGTTCGATCAGGCTAAGAAACAATCGCCGTGCATAATCTTCATTGATGAGATTGATGCTGTAGGTAGACATCGTGGTGCTGGACTTGGAGGTGGTCACGATGAACGTGAACAAACACTAAATCAACTTCTAACAGAAATGGATGGCTTTGAANNGCTCGGAGAAGATCAGATTAAAGTAACTTTCGCAGACGTTGCTGGAGTCGATGAGGCGAAAGAAGACGTGCATGAGCTTGTGGAGTTTCTGCGAGAGCCTGACAAATTCCAAAGATTAGGTGGAAGAATACCACGCGGTGTCCTAATGGTTGGTCAGCCAGGCACAGGTAAAACACTTTTAGCGAAAGCTATTGCCGGTGAAGCCAAGGTTCCTTTCTTTTCTATCTCTGGTTCCGACTTCGTTGAAATGTTTGTGGGTGTAGGTGC